>CALKPY010000051.1 GCA_937991435.1 uncultured Acidimicrobiales bacterium | reverse complement strand
TGGTCCAGGCACCGCAATCACCGTGCCCGCTGACGTTTCGTGGGCTGTACGCGGGGCCACGGGCAACTTCTCGTTTCTCGAGGTCCGGCTTCCGGGGTGATCGCCCGACCCGTTCCTGGCAGCGAACGCGACCTCCCATGGTGGGGGCGCCTCGCGATTGGCCGCTGCTTCGTCACGTACGCGGGTCCCGCTCGCAATTGAGGATCCGCAACCCATCACAAACACGAACCTCTAGATCCTCACTAATGCTCCGTTCATTATCCCTCTGCTCAGTCAACCTGGGCGGGGTAGCGGTCGCTGGGTAGCCCGATCAGCCGAGCTGCGCTCCCCTCGTGCCCGCAGTCTGCATCAATCGGACGTGAGCGAGAAGAAGATACGAAGGGCGTCGAGACGTGCCGGGCAGACGCGGAACCATGCCCATTTACCTCGCTTGTCACGCGTGATGAGCCCGGCGTTGACAAGCACGGTGAGGTGGTGGCTGACGGTGGGCTGCGAACGATCGACAGCAGCAGGAAGATCGCATGCGCAAACTTCGACATTGTTGGCGATGAGATTCAGTAGGCGCAACCGAACTGGATCTGCGACAGCCTTGAGCACGTTTGCAAGATCCGCCGCCTCGTCCTCGTCGAGTACGCCTGCGTTCACTGGTTCGCAACAGATGTCTGAGGTCGTCGACATAACTTCATTCTGCCAGCTTCGAAGAACGTATTGACAATAGTCAATACATGGGTATCATATCGACCATGATCAATATGATTGATGTCCCAGCGACCGACCACACGATGCGCCTTCAACTCGCACTCAATGTCGACAATCTCGACAAAGCCATCGAGTTCTATCGACATATGTTCAATGTCGAGCCGGCAAAGGTTCGCGATGGCTACGCGAACTTCGCCATCGCAAACCCGCCACTCAAGCTCGTGCTGTTCGAAGGCGGCGAAACTGGCACGATCAACCACCTTGGCGTTGAGACATCTACCGCCGAAGAGGTCGTGGCTGCTGAGTCTCGTTTTGTCGAAGCCGGTCTTGCGACCACCGGTATCGACGACACCGAATGCTGTTTCGCCGAAAAGACCGAGACATGGATTCATGGCCCAGACGCCACTCGGTGGGAGTGGTACGTGCGCAAAGGCGACGCTGACCAACTCGCCAACACAGTCGTTGGCTCTCACACGCCAGGTGACGCACCATCCGCGCCTGAACCGGGAGCGTGCTGTTGAACTAAAGCCATGACAAACACCGCGACAGCGAGCGCTGCGCCCGTTCGCCTGGCTCAGCGATTGCTGGCCGAGTTCGTAGGTACTGCGTTTCTTCTTGTCGCGGTCGTCGGATCGGGAGTGATGGCTGAACGGTTGACCAACGACGTCGCAATCCAGCTGCTCGCCAACTCCACGGCGACCGCTGGTGCGCTACTCGCGCTGATACTTGCGCTCGGGCCCGTGTCGGGAGCTCACTTCAACCCTGTCGTTTCACTGGCAGACCGCGTACGAGGTGTCATGGATTCGCCCACGCTCGCACAGTATGTAGTCGTGCAAATCGCAGGCTCTGTGACTGGCGTGATTGTTGCAAACCTCATGTTCGACCTTCCGGCAGTCAACATCTCGACCAAGGACCGCGGCGGATTCGACCTAGTCCTGTCTGAAGGCGTTGCAACGCTAGGGCTGATCATTGTCATCTTTGGCGTCGTCAACGCTCGCAAGTCCGAAATGGCGGCGATAACCGTCGCTGGTTACATCGGTGGTGCCTACTGGTTTACGTCGTCGACAAGCTTCGCGAACCCCGCCGTGACCATTGGGCGTACCTTGTCAAACACATTTGCGGGGATTGACCCGTCGTACGTCATCGGCTTCGTCACGGCCCAAGTCGCAGGGGCGATACTTGGAATCGGCCTCATGCAGTTTCTCGCGCCAGCCGAAGAGCGCGAATCAGCACGCTAAGTTCGACCCCGTGCGAATCGAACAGCTGTGGCGTTTCCCGGTGAAGTCAATGCAAGGCGAACGACTGGATCAGGTTCCCGTCACAGCCATGGGGCTCGAAGGCGACCGCTGGTGGTCCCTTGTCGACGCCGCAACCCAGAAGACTCTCACCGGTCGCCGCGAACCGCGACTGCTGCAAGCGACTGCCCGCGTCGAGTCAGACAGTGTTGTTGTCACGCTTCCCGACGGAACCGACGCGGACGGCGACCACGAACTGAGTCAATGGCTAGAGCGCGACGTGCAACTCGTGGCCGCTGACAGTGACCAAGTCGGAACCTACGAAACACAGCTCGACGAATCTGAGTCTGGTGATTGGTTCGAATGGCAAGGACCCGTTGGCTCGTTTCACGACTCGACACGAGCTCGGGTTTCGCTGGCGTCGATGGACACCTTCGGTGAATGGGCAACTCAACGCTTTCGCACCAATGTGCTTCTCGCAGGTGGTGCCGCCCGATCTGAAGATTCCCTCGTGGGATCGATGATTCGCCTTGGGACCAGTGTCAACCTCGATGTCACGAAGCAGATCGACCGGTGTGTCATGGTCACTCGACCGCTACCGGCCGTCGACCGCGACCTTGACGTGTTGCGCACAATCAACCGTGATCACGGGGGTTTTCTCGGAGTGGGCGCTCTGGTGAACACACCTGGCATGATCGCAATTGGCGATCTGGTCGTACCTCAGACCGGCGAATAGCAAGGCGAAAACGATTGTGGGTGGCCCGCTCGAAAGCGGGCCACCCGGGGATTCAATCGTTTAGTGCGCTAGTCAGCAGCGCTGCACTATCGAGGTGCTGCGCTGTTGAGCGTTGGGGTGTCAGCAACCAGCAGGAACCAGCACCGGGACAACGTCGCCAGCTGCGTCGACAACATGATTGTCGTCTACGACGTGACCAACAGCAGTTGCGGTGGTGACCTCAACAGTGAACGCCAAACCAGCTTGTTCCTCACGTCGAGCCGCACGACGGCTCAGCTGCATACACAACCCGCCAACCGCAATGCTCAACGCACCCAACCCAGCCAACATGTTCGTCGCAGCACCGGTGTACGCCAACTCAGATGGCAAACCAGCCGCAACAGCAGGCGCCGCAACAGCTTGGGCAGGTGCTGCAGCTTCGGCAGGTGCTGCGAGTGCAACATCGATCTCTGGCATGAGAACAACAGCGTCAACCTCTGCCGCAGCAAACGCAGCGACGCCACCAACAACAGCAGCAGAATCAATCACAGGAGCTTCAACCGCTGGAGCAGCCGTGATCACTGGAGCAATACCAAACGTCACAACCGCAGCCTCAGGAGCAGGAGTAGGCGCAGGCGCAGGTGCCGGAGCAACAGGGGCCTTAACAACAGGAGCAGGAGTCGGCGCAGGAGCAACCACAGGAGCAGCTTCCTCAACCGTCACCTCAACAACCTTCGTTGGTTTTTCTTCAACAACCTTGGTCGTCTCTTCTTCAACAACCTTGGTCGTCTCTTCCTCAACAACCTTCGTTGGTTCTTCTTCAACAACCTTGGTCGTCTCTTCTTCAACAACCTTGGTCGTCTCTTCTTCAACAACCTTGGTCGTCTCTTCCTCAACAACCTTGGTGGTTCCGGTTGTGTCAACGACCTTGGTGGTTTCCTCAATCACACGAGTACCAGTCTCAACAACACCAGTCGAAACAACCTTCGTCGTTCCCTCAATAACACCAGTCGTACCAGTCTCAATCACACCAGTCGAAACAACCTTCGTCGTTCCCTCAAGAACACCAGTCGTACCAGTCTCAACAACACCAGTCGTCGAACCATCAATCACACCAGTCGAAACAACCTTCGTGGTGCCTTCAAGAACACCAGTCGTACCAGTCTCAATCACACGAGTACCAGTCTCAACAACACCAGTCGAAACAACCTTCGTGGTGCCTTCAAGAACACCAG
>CALKPY010000050.1 GCA_937991435.1 uncultured Acidimicrobiales bacterium | reverse complement strand
TGGTTGCGGGGTCGACTTCGGCAGTAGCCGCCCTGGTTTCACCCCCGCTTGAGATACGTCGTACGATCACCGAAGTTGGCACGATCTGTCGGTGTTGACAGTTCACAGGAGCACGTCATGGCAATAAACCCCGCAGCTGTTGGGCACGAGACCGAGCCGCACGAGTCGAGCTGGACGTCGAAAGACGCGCTTTTGTATGCACTCGGCGTCGGTGCCGGAGCTGTAGACCCCGTCGGGGCTGAGCTTGAGTTCACTACCGAAAATAGTCGTGACGTAACACAACGAGCGCTGCCGACGATGGCAGTTGTGCTGGGCGCCGGAAGCTCGTCGCCACTCGCGCCGCTCGGCGACGTGAACTTTGCACTGATGGTGCATGGCGAACAGGGAATCACGCTGCACAAGCCGCTACCCGTCGAAGCAACCGTGCGATCGACGACGCGCATCGCGGAGATCTTTGACAAAGGCAAAGCAGCGCTGGTGGTCCTCGAAACCAAAGCAATCGACACAAGCGACGATCAGCCCATGTTCACCAACCGGTCGTCATTGTTCTTTCGAGGCGAAGGTGGATGGGGTGGCGACTCTGGCCCATCAGGCTCGGTGGCGATTCCCGACAGAGCTCCCGACCTAGCGGTAAGTGCAACAACTCGTGCCGATCAGGCACTGCTCTACCGCCTCAACGGCGACCGCAACCCGCTTCACTCGGACCCATCGTTTGCCGAGATGGCTGGCTTCGACAAGCCGATTCTGCACGGTCTGTGCACCTACGGATTCACAGGACGTCTGCTGCTATCAGCTGCATGTGGCGGTAATCCTGACGTGTTTGCAGGTATGGAAGCTCGGTTCTCTTCACCGGTTATGCCGGGCGAGCAGCTCGACGTGCGCATCTGGCACGAGCCTGACGTGACGTACTTCCGCACGTCGGTTGGAGACCGAACCGTGATCGATAACGGAATACTGCATATTCGACAGGCCTGAGTGCGATCGGCAGGTCTCAGGCTGAACCGCGGCGGGTGCTGGGTCAACCGTCTCGTCGCCAAGCGATAATTTCGGTGCCGGGATGCGGCTCGGAGAAGTTTCCAGATGGTGAAACCTTCGCCAAGATCGCACGCACCGCAGACTCAAAGTCGGCGATGTCCTGCCACAGATGCGGGGCGGAGTCTGATCGCGAGAACACCCATGCAACGATGTCGTCGCTGGTGCGCTGCACCACGCCGTCGCCCGCAATTCGACGACGTTGCGTGGGGCCAAAGCCCGCTTCGGCCAGCACGTTTGCTTCGTCAGAAGGGGTGCCCTTGCGGAGCGAGGAGTTTCCGGCTCGGCGTACTTGCCCGAGGCGAGATATCACGAGCTCGCGAATCGCTGCATAGGGCGGTTCTGGATACTTCAGTTCGAACGAGGTGGGGGCTGGTTGCTTAATGTCAGTGATCTGCACGAAGTGACCACCCGGTTCAAGCATTTGCCTAACTGCCGATGCTACGAGTTCGCGATTCATCCAATGGAACGACTGGCCGAACGTGGCGACCCGAAATGTCCCAAGATCAGACGGCAACTCTTCGGCGCGCATCACGCGCCAATCAAGGTTCGCTACGCCGAACCGAGCAGCTCGCTGCCTCGCAAGTTCGATCATCGTCGGATCGGCATCGATACCAACAACTTCTTCGAAGCTGGGCGCTAGCTCGACCGCCAGGTTTCCTGGGCCACAGCCGACATCGAGCAACCGTCCATTGCCATCGAGACCGAGGAACTCGACGACCTCTTGTCGGAGCGTATTGACGTAGCGGAGTCTCCCTTGTTCGTAGTAGGGAGCGCTGCTTTCAAATAGTGATGGGTCCCAGCTCCATTCCGTGTCTGGCATTAGTCGCTTCCTGTAAACGCCGCTGATCAGGCAAGCCGTTCCGCGAGCTCCCAGCGTTGCGCTGCAGAGATCCCACTGAACATGAAGTGTTCAAGGCGGTCACGTGCTCGGTCGCCCGGTTCCAATGTTTGGCGCTGCTGATCGACCGGTATTGAAGTTCCCGTCACGTAGTAGCAAATGCCAAGTGCCATATCTTCGAGTAGTTCGTCTCGACTCCATTGAGGTCCGCCCGAGTCCGCCAGCTCTTGCAAATAGGCGTCGAGGAGAGCGGGCTCTTCGGCGATGGTGGCGTCGGATTGGCCCGTCGCCAGCAGCCAACTCACGTCGATTCCCGGGAAACTCCTCATGACTGTTTGCCAGTCGATGATCACGGGACCGGTGTCAGTGAAGATCACATTGTCGAGCTGGTAGTCATTGTGCGCGAAGGTCCACGCGCGATTGAACATGCGGTCGAGTGCGGCGTTGATGTCGTTGATATAGAAGCAATCAAAAGCGGCCTTGAGATCAGGAGGGCACATGTCAGGCCACGCGGCGTTGAGCGCGGGCCAATGCTCCTCGCACATCGGAATACCCATCTGCCAAAGCGGAGAATTCCAGTCAAACATCCAGTCACGGTCGGCAATGTCGTCGCTCATCCAAAAGCGACCGTGTAGCCGTGCGAGCATTTGCAACAGTTCAGCCATGGCCTCGGGGCTGCAGCTGGCGAACACGTCACCTGGGGTGCCGATGACCCGCTCGATCAGCAAGAACGCTCGACCCGTTTCGTCATCATGGCGATTCACATACGGAGTAGGCACGGGCATCGCGCCGGGAACCATGTCGACCAGCTCAGCGTAGAAGCCGTGTTCGCGGCGGTACGACTGCATGACCGTGTTCATGAGCTGGGCGAGTTCGTCGGTCGAAGGGCACTTCGCGACGAAGGTTGTTGGAAGATCGCATGTTGCAGACCAGGTCACGTCGCAAATGCCGACTTCGCCCATGGCTCCAACGAAGCCATCCATGGGGCGAATCGACATTGATGATGCCTCGACCGCATGACCAGCGGCGTCAAGCTGCGAGTTGAGCCAGTCGAGCCCAACGTCGGCGAGTGAGGACGGAATGTCGGTCAAGTGATTCTCCTGGCGTGGTTGGGCAGATGAACGTGTCAGCGGTTCGGGGTCGGGTCGATCCAACGTGAGATAGACGACACTACGCACGCTGGCTTCGTCGTGCCGTCGATCTCCACCGTGATCGTCATGTCGGTTTGCAATCCGTTAGCGAGTTCGGTGACCTCAACAAGTTCAACTCCGCAACGGATACTCGAATCCACCGGAACTGGCGCGGGGAATCGCGCCTTGTTCAACCCGTAGTTGAGTCCCATAGCAAAGCCGCGCACTTCGACGACGGTCGGGAGCAACATATTTGTGAGAGAGAGCGTGAGGTACCCATGGGCAATCGTGGAACCGAATGGCCCGTCGGCGGCTCGGTCGGGGTCAACATGGATCCACTGGTCGTCGCCTGTCGCCTCGGCAAACAGATCAATACGGGCTTGGTCTATGAGTAGCCAGTCGCTGAATCCGAGGTGGGTGTTGACAGCAGCACGCACGGCATCTGGTCCGTCGAGGATTGTGGCGGCGATCATGAAGTTCCTTGGCTGTCTTGTGCGGGCAAAGGTGCGAGACCGCCAAAGTCGGCGAGAACCGCATCAGCTTCGGCGATGATTCGGTCGACAAGTTCACGACACGTCGGCAGGTCGTCGATGACACCAACGACCTGTCCACTCGCAAGCACTCCCGACGCGGTGTTGCCGTCGACGAGCCCGGCTTTGAGCAACATTGGCGTGTTCGCTGCCATCACCATCTGGGACCACGACAGCCCCATCGATTCACGCATCGCTGTACCTTCTCGCCACATGTCGGCAATACCCAGGCCGGTCATCGAACGAAACCGCACGGCGTTGACCGCGGCTCGAGGTAGCGCTTCGAGTCGAGCTCGAAGGCCTTGTTGTTCAAGCGACTTCACCAAGTCGGTCTTTAAGACTCTGTGTGGCACGCCGTCGACCTGCTTCGTGACCACGGTGTCAGTAACACCGTGACCGAGATAAAAGTCTTTGACCGCTCGAGGCACTGATGAGTCGGCTGTCAGCAGGAATCGTGTTCCCATAGCGATCGCATCTGCGCCCCAGGCCAACGCGGCAATGAGCCCGCGCCCGTCTTTAAAGCCGCCGGCTGCAATCACCGGTACGCGGCCATCGACAGCTTCGACTACTTGGGGAAGCAGGATTGAGGTCGGTACCGAGCCGGTGTGGCCGCCACCTTCGCCGCCTTGGACGAGTACCGCGTCGACACCCCAGTCGAGAACTTTTTCGGCATGGCGTTTCGCTCCGATCGACGGAATCACGATCAGACCTGCGTCGTGCAACTCGTCGATCAGGTTCTGTTTCGGGGCTTGGGCGAAGCTGGCCACTTTGACGCCTTGGTCGATCATGAGCCGTATGCGGTCGCCCACATCGGCAGAGTCAGCCCGCAGATTGACGCCGAACGGTTTGTTGGTGCTCGCTTTTACTTCGGCGACAGATTTCGCCAGCTGGTCGTAGTCCATCGTCGCGCTGGCCAAGATGCCGAGCGCTCCAGCGTTGGCAGAGGCGGATACGAGCGATGGCCCAGCGACCCAGCCCATTCCCGTCTGCACGATTGGCGTGTCAACGCCAACAAGCTCGCAGAACGAAGTGCGCAGCCGCCGGTGCATCAGTTAGGAATCTCGCGATAGCGAAGTTCGCCTGGGTCGAGACGCTCGATTGCTGCCATTTCTTCGTCGGTGGGAGCACGAGATTCGGCAAGTGTCTCGGCAACAGCCAGCTCGAAGCCTGTTGCTTCGTTGACCTCGTCGATCGTGACACCGGGGTGCAGCGACCGCACTTGCATCGTGTTGCCTTCGGTCTCAAAGTCGAGCACAGCCAGGTTGGTGACGACTCGAGGAAGCCGGTGATTTGCCTGAACCCATTTGCTGAGTCTGGCCGCACGGTCGTAACCAACACCGCTGGCCATGTCAACCGATTCGACAAACACTCGGGTCGAGTGTTTCGGAATCCAAAAACTAACGTCGTGATTGATTGTGTTCCCGGGCCCGCCGCGTACGCCTAGCAACTGCACCTTTGGCTGATTGTGTGGCCCAATGTTTGCGATGTTCGTGTTACCAAAGCGGTCGATCTGGCTGGCGCCCATCATCACATGGCGGCGGCCGCCCCATAGGCTGTCGAACACTTGACGGAACGGAATCCAGCTCTCTACCGTCTTGTCGGAGCTGCCGATCGGTAGATCACCGTCAACGTAGAACGCGACGCCGTCAGAAACCATCAGGTCTGGCTCAAACGTTGCTCGTGCTAGCCGGGCCCCGAGCATGGGCATAATTCCCATGCCGGAACCGAAAATTTCGCCGTTACCGCGAAAGGCTTCGGCGCAGGCAATGGCAATCACATCGGCAAGACGTGGCTCAGCGGGCACGAACAGCCTCCTGGTAGTCAGCTTCGGAGCCGGCGAGGTAGGTGTTGACAAACGAGTGCCATGTCTCGGGGTCTCGTGCGGCGGTCGCATATTCGGTTTGGAATGACTCGTCGCGGTCATAGTCGGGTTCGCACGATGTGAAGTGAGCGCCGTTTGGTGATTCGACGACACCATCGACCATCGACCGGTTGATTCGCAGGGTGTGGAAGCTGCCCTCATCGAGGAGCGATTCGGTCGCAACGACCTTTTCGCAAGACACGAATCGGTGCCCGATGTCGGTAGCGCTCAAGAACAGGTCATCGAAGTAGATGTCTGGCCCGAGGTACTGCGAATTGCCCCGAGCGTCGCTTCGGTTCATGTGAACGAAACAGGCATCCATTCGAATTGCGGGCACTGCGAGTAGTTCTTCGCGGTCGTCGTAGGGAGACGTCACGAGCTTGAGGTCGGGATTGACGTCGATTACCCCACTTCCGAGCCCCGCTCGTGTCGGCAGAAACGGAAGGCGCAGTGATCCGGCGTACAGCCCCCACTGCAACATGCCTTCGTCATATTCGACGACGTGCGGGATCGTGCCCCCTTGCCGAGCTGCCCTGAAGTGAGGCTCGAGCGCTATCGAGTCGAGAGTGACGAATCCGTAGACCAGCTTGCGGATCTTGCCAGCGGCGCACAGCAACCCCACATCAGGACCGCCGTAGGTGACGACCGTCAGGTCGGTGACGTTTGAGCGCAATAGTGCACGAATCAGGCTCATGGGCTTGCGTCGGCTTCCCCAACCGCCGATGCCGAGCGTCATGCCCGACTCGAGGGTGGCGACCGCCTCGTCGGGTGTCACCAGCTTGGTCATAGGTTGCTTTCGTTGTCGGTGGAAGTTGCCTTGCTCGTGCCGGCAAAGTCGTCGCGGAGCTCGTCGGCGACACCGGACAAATTCAGCTCGTAGGTGAAGCCTTGTTCGAATCGGTAGCTGCGCTTGACATCCCAAAGGTCGATGCCATTCAAGCTTTCTTTTGCCGCTCGAATCACGACTGGTGACTTCTCGGCGATTGATTCTGCAACTCGTAATGCACAAGCCCGCAGGTCGTCTCGTGGCACAACTTCAAGCACGCTTCCCCAGGCATGCAACTCGGCTGCGGTGGCGGTTTGTGAGGTGTAGACCATCTGGCGCATCTTGTGCTGCGGAACCATGCGAGCAAGGTGCGTGGCCGCTCCAAGCGCACCTCGGTCGACTTCGGGAAGTCCGAAAAAGGCGTCGTCACTGGCGACGATGATGTCGCTGTTGCCGGCCAGACCAATACCTCCGCCCACGCAAAAACCCTGCACTGCGGAAATGACTGGTACTGCGCAGTCATAGACCGCTGCGAATGCGGCGTAGCAACCTTTATTGGCACCGATGAGCGCCTCGAATCCGGTGGTGTTCTGCATTTCCTTGATGTCGACTCCGGCGTTGAACCCTTTGCCCTCAGCCCGTAACACGACGGCCCGTGTTGTGTCGATGCGGCCGGCGCTGGTAACGACCTCTGCAAGTTCGAACCATTGGGCCACTGTCAGAGCGTTTACAGGCGGGCAGTCGACGACCACCTCGACGATTCCGTGATCGTTGGTCGCAGAAGTAATTGGCACGAAGGCGACTCTAGTGACGATCTGACGATCTGTCAGATCCGCGACCTGCACTTCGGATCGTTTGAGCCTGGGAACGTATCGAAGCGCGAGTCCCACACCGATCGGCTAGAACTACGGCCGTCTGACGAGAGCGCGGGAGTGCCACGATGGATCCAGAAGCTCTACGAATTAGCGGCCTGGTGGTCGGCATGTCTGATGAAGAACTTGCCGCAACGGCAGAGCTGTTCGAAGAAAGCCGCAGTCTTATGGGCGACGCAATGACACGCCAAGACGACTTTGGTTACTCGTTTTTCATCGTGCTCGAAGGGCGAGTGCGAGTTGATGTCAGCAATGACGTCGTCGCCGAGCTTGGACCGGGCGACCACTTCGGTGAAGTGGCGTTGGTTAATGGGCGCAAGCGCAATGCGACGGTGAAGGCCATTGAGACTTGCCGTGTAGCCAAGATCATGACGTGGGACTTTCCGAAGCTACTCGAACAGCACGCGGTGTTGGCCGGTCGTATCAAGGCCTCGGCTAAGAAATACGCCTGATCCGCAGCAGGTGTTGTCTACCTACAAAATGACAGCGCGCTAGCGTCGGGTCAATGAATCAAGCCGCCGTTCCCAGCATCGACTTCACCGGGCTCGTCG
>CALKPY010000049.1 GCA_937991435.1 uncultured Acidimicrobiales bacterium | reverse complement strand
CAAGCTTGGAGGCTTCGCCTCGGCTGCCCAGCCATATCAGCTGTTCATCTTCGTGGAGCATTTGGGAGGATTGCACAGTTACAGGACTCCTCACATCGCAGAGAGTCGCGTATTGGGCACCGGGCGTGCCTCGTTTTGGGTCAAACGACCTATGCATGTCGCCGTAGGTTATCCTGATCACGGTATGCCTCAGACGTAACGAGGTCCTTTGGGGGTATCCGCTACCATTCAGACGTTTGAATCGAAGTCGTTGGCCCAGCGGATCGACAGGCGATTTGATCCCAAAAAGCGCGCATCTGGACCGCCAGGCCCAGATGCGCACGTTTTGACATGATGGCCGCCCGAATCGGGCGAGGTTGCTCAGGTTCCAGTCCATTCCGGTGCGCGCTTGTCAGCAAACGCCCGTGGACCCTCCTTTGCATCGTTTGATGTGAACACAGCACCCAATAGCGAGTTCTGCACGTCATAGAAGCCGGCCTCGTCGGTGTCGAGTGCCGTCCATATGAGCTTCTTCGATGCAGAAACAGCAAGTGGGGCGTTCGCTGCAACGCTCTCGGCCAACTCAAGCGCCACTTCCACGGCCTTGCCCGGCTCAGAGACCCGAGCGACCATGCCTGCATCGAGCGCTTGCTCCGCTGTGATTGGTTCGCCAGTGATCGCCATTTCCATGGCGCGTCCAAACCCCACTCGGGCGGGAAGACGTTGCAGGCCGCCTCCGGCTGCGAAAAGACCAACCTTGACTTCTCGGATACCAAGTTTGGCCCCCGATGAAGCGACAAGAAGGTCGCACGTCAGCGCAAGCTCGAGTCCTCCGGCCACGGCGAACCCTTCAATTGCACCGATCAGCGGCTTGTCACAGCCCTCGCGAATGAACGTCGTCATGGGGCCGATGTCTTCACCAGCGGCAAAGGCCTTGAGGTCCATGCCAGAGCTGAACCCCTTGCCAGCCCCGGTGAGCACGCCCACGGTCAGCCCTGGGTCGCTATCGAGTTCCTGCACCGCTGCGACGAGGCCGGTTGACAACGCTCCATTGATGGCGTTGCGAGCATCGGGCCGATTGAGGGTGATAAGCAACACCCTGCCGCGACGCTCGGTCAGTACCGCTTGTTGTTCAGACGCTGGGTTTTGTTCAGGTACCGAGTTTTCTTGAGACATCGGGCCTACTTCGGCGGCATACGAATGCCGCCATCGACTCGAATGGTCTCGGCATTCATATACGGATTCGTGATCAGCTCGACGACCATAGAGGCCAGTTCGTCGCCGCTTCCGAGGCGTGACGGGAACAGAACCGACTGACCAAGGTGGGCCTTGAACTGGTCGCTCGCTTCACCTGTTCCATAGATCGGCGTGTCGATCAGACCGGGAGCGATCGTGTTCACTCGAATTCCGGCCGCGGCGAGGTCGCGTGCGATCGGAAGCGTCATGCCGACCACACCGCCCTTACTGGCCGAGTAGCTGTTCTGACCTATCTGACCATCAAATGCGGCGACCGACGCCATGTTGACAATGGCACCTTTTTGACCGTCGTGGTCCGGCTCGGTTTTCGCCATCGCCGAGGCACACAGACGAACCATGTTGAACGAGCCAACGAGGTTGATGTCGATGACCTTCTTAAAGATCGCCAGATCCATTGGTTCGTTGTCACGGTTGATCGTGCGCCCAGCCATGCCAATACCTGCTGAGTTGACGAGTGCCCGCATGGGTCCCATCTCGTTTGCGGCCATCACGACGGCGGCGCCATCTTCTTCAGAGGTCACATCGCATTTGACGAACATGCCTCCGATTTCTGTGGCGACCTTTTGGCCAACCTCTTCGTTGAGGTCGGCAATGACGACCTTGGCGCCGAGCGCAGCCAGTTGACGGGCACTGGCTTCGCCGATGCCCGAAGCACCGCCGGTAACAACCGCTGACTTGTCGTTGAGATCTAGTCGGTACATCAGGCATCAACCCTTTCGATAATGGTTCCGTTCGCGAGTCCGCCGCCTTCGCACATTGCCTGGTAGCCAAATCGACCACCAGTACGTTCAAGTTCGTTCACCAGCGTGGTCATGAGCTTGGCCCCTGAGCAGCCCAGCGGGTGACCAAGCGCAATTGCGCCACCATTGACATTGACCTTGTCAAGGCTGGCGCCGGTTTCTTTCTGCCATGCCAGCACAACCGACGCAAAAGCCTCGTTGATCTCGAACAAATCGATGTCGTCGATGCTCATGCCCGAACGTTCCAGGATCTTCTCGGTAACGGGAATTGGGCCCTTGAGCATGGTGACCGGGTCGGTGCCTGCGAGCGCGAAGTGGCGAAACACCGCTCGCGGTTTGAGACCGAGTTCTTCGGCCTTAGCTCGGCTCATGATCAACACGGCTGCGGCGCCGTCGCTGATCTGGCTTGAGTTGGCGGCGGTTACTTTGCCGTCTTCTTTGAAGGGAGTTTTGAGACCGGCAATCGACTCAGCGGTCGTGCCTTCACGGATGCCTTCGTCTTTGGTCATCATGACAGTTTCGTCATTGATCTGAACAGGCACCGGAATGATCTCGTTTTCGAATCGTCCTTCGGCCGTGGCCTGCGACGCACGGCGCTGCGACTCTGCACCGAAGGCATCAAGATCCTGGCGGGTAATGCCATATTCGTCGGCAATCATTTCTGCGCCGACGCCCTGAGGCGGAAGCCCACTGTCTTTGTAGCGATCCATCATCGACTGCGGAAATGGGAAGCCCATGTCCTTGACGACGCTGGCGCCCATCGGCGTGCGAGTCATGACCTCGACACCGGCTGCCACAACGACGTCATAGGCCCCGGCCATAACGCCTTGGGCGGCAAAGTGAATGGCTTGTTGGCTGGAACCGCACTGGCGATCGACCGTCGTCGACGGAACTGACTCGGGCCATCCAGCGGCCAGCACCGCGTTGCGGCCGATGTTGAGCGACTGTTCTCCAACCTGCATCACGCAGCCCATGACGACGTCATCGACGACCGCCGGGTCCAAGTTGTTACGTTCTTCGAGGGCCTTGAGTACATGCGCGGCAAGATCAGCTGGGTGCCAGTCTTTGAGCATGCCGTTACGTCGGCCCGCTGGGGTGCGGACCGCGTCAACGATGACTGCTTCAATCATTGATGTCTCCTGTTTGTGGTGTGTGTGTTTCGATTTCATTTGGTGGCGACAAGTCGCCAATACCGCCCGCGGCGGTGGCCGCGTTTGCCGAAAGCCGAACGAGGAAGTCAGCGAGCTGCTGTCGTTCAGCGCGCGACAT
Organism: uncultured Acidimicrobiales bacterium; assembly: GCA_937991435.1. GTDB lineage: Bacteria > Actinomycetota > Acidimicrobiia > Acidimicrobiales > UBA10347 > UBA10347. The sequence goes on along the minus strand of CALKPY010000049.1, from coordinate 6,690 downwards.
TCCGTCGCGCAAACGACGACGGAGCTGTTCATCGACACGGATGATTTCGACGGCGAGGGTGCTGCCTGCCGAGGTGTTCTCGACGAGCCAAACACGGCGATCATCAGGGTCTGGCACTCGGCGAACCAACCTTCGTGTCTCGAGCTGGTCAACCATCGAGCCAATCGCCGCCCGACCGAGCACCAGTGCGGCAGCCAGTTCGGTCTGGTTCATCGGACCGTTTTCTGCGATGTAACCGATCATCGATGCTTGAGACAAATTTAGGTCTAGCGAAGAAAAAGACTGGTCGTAGGCCTGCCGGATATCACGAGCGGTGACCATCAGCGTCGTCTCGACACGCTGCCAAGGCGGAGCGTTAAGCGCATGCGAAGCGTTACGGCTCATAGATGACACACGCTCCAAATCAGTGGGCACTCGAACACTACGGGTGGCGCCTGTTGGCAACCCCCCGGATGCACTTCGTATGGCACCATACAGTCCAATGCCACACAAGCGTTTTGCCCTAATCAACTTTCGGCGCTAGACCAACGTCGTGCACGACCGTCCGACCCAGGCAGAACTGCTCGACATTATCGCCGAGACCCTTCGCGAAACTGTGGTGCCCGCGACCGCTCCACACGCTCGGCACCAGGCGCGCATCGCCGCGAATTTGTGCGCTGTTTTGGCACGCGAGATGGCCGACACCCACAACCCGGCGACCATCATGCGTCGCCTCGAGATCGCGTTGGGGCTTCCGGCTGGGCATGGCGGCATCGATGGAGTCACCCGCCAATTACGGCTTGGAGGAGCACCGACTTCCGAGGCAATCGAGCTGGTATCTGAGCTGGTTCGCATGAAGCTCGACGTCGTAAAGCCTGGCTATGACCAACACGGCGCGGAGGCCGAACATGCAGCCGTCTCCTGACACACGAGCCCTCGGCGCCTTCCTGTCGGAGCGTCTGAGGGCCTTGGTCACGATTACCAATCTCAAGCCCGTCACATCGGGCGCTCGACGCATCAATGCTCTTTTCGATGCCACGATCGACGGCCATGCGACCGAACTCGTCATCACGCAGTTACCAAACGAGTCCGACGCCTTTCGCAGCGTCGACAGCGAGGTGCGCTGGCTCCAGTTGGCAGATCGAGTGGGCGTGCACGTTCCGGCTGTCATTGCGTGGAACCCGCGCGAGTCCAATGTTGGCGGTCCGTTCTTCATCACGAGGCGGGTCGCCGGAGTGTCTATCCCGAAGCACGTGGTTGCCCTTTGCGACGCAACACCAGGGCTCGGCTCACGGGTCGCCTACGAGCTCGGCGAATCGCTTGCTCGGCTACACCGCGTGTCAATCGCTGACCTTCCCTCAGATATCGAACGACCTGCACACTCCGCAATCGATACGGCCATGATCTGGGCCGACGATGCGCTGAGCGAGCTGCTCGTACCGTCGCCCGCCTTTGCTCTCGTCACCCGGTGGCTTGAGCTACACGCACCGCCAGCAGTCCCGTCTACCCCAGTTCACGGCGACGCACGCAACGGAAACATCTTGGTCAATGACGACGGACTCGGCGCGTTGCTCGACTGGGAAACTGCGCACATCGGCGAACCATTCGAAGACTTGGCGTGGTTGGCCCAGCGCATGTGGCGCGCTCGGTCTGAGCATCTTGAGATTGGTGGCTTCGGTCACCGCTCTGACCTGCGCGCTGGTTATGCCGCCGAGCGGGGCGAATGGGACGACCAGCGTTTCCATTGGTGGAAGGTCTATCGCACGCTGTGGTGGGGCCTTACCTTGGCCGGGCAGGCACGCCAGCACCTCGACGGAACGTTCCGTTCCATCGTCATGGCCGCCAGCGGCCGCCGAGTCGCTGAACTCGAATGGGATGCACTGTGCCTCGTGCGAGGCAGTGCTGGTACCTCTATGGCCAGCACGACCTGACAGATCTGCGCTAACGATCAGTCAAGCCAACTGGCCGGAGATCCACGTTGCACGGAGTTGAATCGGCTGGCGAACGACGGGGTGTCGAATAGGTCGCTCGACCCGCCGTACCCGAACAGGTATTGCCCGACCCGGCGCATTTGCATCTCTTCGCTTCCTTCGGTGATGCGATAGCGACGGTGATGTCTGAAAATGTGCTCGAACGGCATATGACGGCTGTAGCCGATTCCGCCGTGGGTCTGAATCGCACGGTCTGCTGCTTGACCTACCAGCCGATTCGCACGGTAATTGCACATTGCAACCTTGTCGGAAATCTCGCTTCCGTGTTCGACGTGATCCATCTGCCACGCCGTCTTGCGGATTAGCTCGCGCAACATGGCGGCTTCGGTGTGCAGTTCGATCAGCGGCCATTGGATTGCCTGGTTCGACGACAACGCTCGATCGTGGATCATGCGTTCGCGTGAGTACTTGACGGCCTCGTTAATGCAGTACTGAGCAGCCCCGAGACTCGACGCAGCCTGTCGAATTCGGTTCTCGTGCACGAACAGTTGGGCGGTTGCGAGGCCTTGTCCTTCTGACCCGAGCATGTCGGAGTCTTTGACCCGAACATCGGTGAGCGTGACCTCGGCGTGGTCAGTCGGCATGTTGTAGGTCCACCACATGAACTCGACGTTGAATCCAGTGGTCTCGACCGGCACGATGAAGTTCGTGATCCCCGCGGCCTCTCCGGGGTTGCCTGATGTGCGACAAAAAATGTAGTCGTGGGTCGCGGCGTGCATACCGGTGTTCCAACGTTTAGCCCCGTTGATCACCCACTCATCGCCGTCTCGGTAGGCCGTGGTCTCCATACGAGTGGCATCGGTACCGAACATCGGCTCGGTGAGCCCGAAACCGATGCGAGCCTCGCCGGCAAGCATCTTCGGGATCCATTGTTCCTGCTGCGCTGGGGTGCCGTACTTTTCCATCATCAGCACCGTTGGGAAGTTGCCCACGATGCTGGCTTCGTTTTGCAGGTCGTTGTGTAGACCAAGTCCCTTGGCCGCCAGGTGCTCCCTGACAATTGCCATGGCGAGGTTGGATCCACCTTGGCCGCCGAACCGCTCGGGCAGGTGATATCGCAAGAACCCTGCGGCGTCGGCGCGTTTGCGCATTTCGCCCAGCAGAAGCTCCCACTCGCGGTTTGGCCAGCCGTCGCGGTGCCAGTCGGTTCGGCTGTCTTCTCGCCGGTGATCAAAGAACCGAATGTTGTCGTCTTCGCGTTCGAGCGGCTTGATCTCGTCTTCGATGAATTGGTCGAGACGGTCGAGAAGGTCCTGAATTTCCGAAGGGATGTTGAAGTCCATCAGCAGCCTCTCAAGCCTGGGTACACGAGCAGCACAGCTATCTCCGAGGGTGCGCCCGCACCCATTGGCACGACGCCGATCACATCATCAAGGTGAGCATTTCGTAAACGACTGCTGGCTTTTCGCTTCCTACCTGGTGGATCACGGCCTCGGTCGTCAGCAAGGTTCCGCTTCCTTTTGCTTCGGCGCCGAGCAGGCGGGCACGAGCATGCAGCTGCGACGGCACCGGCACCGGAGCCAGGAATCGCAGCTTGTTGGCGCCGTAGTTAACACCGTTGGTAACACCTTCGAGTTGCACCGGCATCGTGACCATCGAAGCCATCAGGCTCAAGGTAAAGAAGCCGTGTGCGATAGGGCCGCCGAATGGTCCGGCGTTGGCGCGCTCTACATCTACGTGGATCCACTGGTGATCACCGGTCAACTCGGCGAACTGGTTCACCTTGTCCTGGGTCATCTCGAAGACCTTGCCGAAGTCTCCAAAGTCACCCCCCGCCAGTTCGTTTATTGCGTCGATGTCATCGAATCGAATTCCCATGTCGGCGAACTTAGCCGATACGCGTGCTCAGATTCCCAGCCGTCGCTGTGCGACTTGGCATGCACAGCGCCGACCTATTTCGATTTGGCAGCGATACGTGCTTTGAGGTTTGACACAAACTCGTTGAACTCAGGTTGCTGCATGGCCCAAAACTGCGGTTCGATTTCGAGTTCGACCGACTGCTCACTGGTTTCGATTTCGTCGAGCCGTGCGAACGTCTCTTTCGTGCGGGCCACAAGTCCTTTGGGCGCCGACGCTGCGGTCGTCGCGTAGGCGACTGCAGCATCGAGCAGTTCCGCATCTGCGACGCACTTCCACGCAAGACCGACATCGGCAGCCTGCTGCCCTGAGAGCCGTTCGCCGAACATCACCATTGCCTTGGCCGTCTGCTCGTTGGTCTTGTTACGCAGCCGCCACGTGTGGCCGCCGCCAGAGTGAATTGCAATCTGGTGGAAGCGCGAATCGAACTTGGCCGACTCACCCGCAAGAATCATGTCGCACGCAAGCGCAAGGTTCATACCCGCGCCTACAGCCGCTCCGTTGACCGCGGCGACCGTCGGCAGGCTCGAGTGAGCGACTCGCAGAAAGCCGGTGTAAATCTCGGCGAGTTCGCCGTGGTTTTGCGCACCGAGCAGGTCGTCGAGGTGACCGCCGGCGCAAAAGGCGCTTCCGGCGCCGGTAAGCACAATGGCGCCGACGTCGTCGTTTGCCTCGGCCGCTTCGACGGCCTCGACCATGGCCACGTTCATTGGCGTGGTGACGGTGTTGCGCCGATCGGGGTCGTTGAGCGTCATCACGAGCACACGGTCACGAGTTTCAAGAAGAAGCGTCATGGGTGGAACCTAGCGCCCGCGAGCGCCCCAGAATCAGTGTCGGCGCGTGAGGTGCGCGGGTCGCTCTGGCCCGCTTGACGTCATCGACTAAACCGCGAGACGGCCTCGACCTGTGATGTGTCGGGGAACATGTCGACGACAACCGATTGTTGATGACGCCAACCGTCGGCAGCCAACAACGCGGCATCTCGCCCAAGTGAGGCAGGGTCGCAGCTCACGAGCACGAGGGCACTGGCTTCGGTGGCGTGAATCGCGGCCACGCCAGTCGCCTGCAATCCGCGACGCGAAGGGTCAGCGATCACGGCGACGGCTGACGTTGGCGTCCACCGTTCGACGGTTGTTGGAACAACGTCGATATGCGGCGGCAGGTTATGGCGGGCGTCGGCGGCCGAGCTGGCGTTCGCCTCGACCGCCGCGACGAGCTGGTCAGGAGCCGCAGCTCCACCGAGCATGCCGACGCCTGCATAGAGATCAATCACCGAACCACGTGCAGGAAGCGCGCTAGACACCTCGGCTACCAATGCGACCGCTCCGGCGTATGACGTCTGAAAGAACGACGATGACGAGTAGCGCCACGAACGGGTGCCGACGATTTCGGTCAGAAACGCGTTGCCTGCTTCGTTGCCAGCATGGGTCACGACCACACCGCTCGGAACCTGCACAGTCGACAGTGTTGTTGCCTCGTCGACGACCGCCATGCGCTGGTCGGTCGTTATCGACACCCGCAGCGTGACCTCGGTGGCGTCACCAAATCGGCCGTCGACTATGAGCTCTTCGAGATGCGGATCTGCAGCAACGCAGGTACGTGCCACAAAGGAATCGTGCGAGCGGCGACGCCGATATCCGGCCCGCCCATTTGTCACCTGGCAACGAACCGTCGTGCGCGGTCCGCTGTCGTGTTGACTCGCGGCGACCATTGGTTCGCCAACACCGCCGAGACGTTGCAGCTGCTCAGTGACGATCGCGATTCGACTTTGCTTTTGTAACGCTCGATCGATGTGCATGAAGTCACATCCGCCGCACTCGTCGCTTGCCGCATGGTCGCATGGCGCGACCACACGGTTTGGAGACGCTTCGAGGATCTCACTGACGACCCCGTGTGCGAACTTCTTTTTCTCCCGTTCGACATGCACGAGCACCCGTTCGCCGGGTAATGCGCCGCGCACGAAAAGCACTCGTCCGTCGTCGAGGCGGGCAATGGATTCGCCACCGGTGGCGAACCGTTCGGCCGTTACTTCTACCGCTACTTCTACCGCCGGTGAACGTTCAGACATGCCTCCACGCTAGGCCGCCCGAGCGAGCCGTAAAGAGGTGCGCGATCAGGCGCATCTGCTGGGGTACGTTCAGCACGTGACCTCGCCTCGTCCAGTCGCCATCATTCCATCTGTGCTTCCCGCCGACTTCAGCCGCCTCGGCGAAGAGGTTGAAGCATTGGCCGCCGCCGGGGTTGACCGGTTGCAGTTCGATGTCATGGACGGACGCTTCGTTCCGAACTTGACGTTTGGTCCCGACGTGATTGCTTCGTTGCGTGACCGCACAGACATGCCGTTCGAAGCTCATCTCATGGTCGAGCAACCCGATCAGCTCGCGCACCGCTACGTCGAAGCTGGCTGTGAGATGTTGATCGTGCACGCCGAGGCTTGCAAACATCTGCATCGCACTCTCGGCCACATCCGCGAACTTGGTGCGCAACCAGCGGTCGCTCTCAACCCGTCAACTCCCGCCACCGAGGTCGCTCACGTGCTCGACCTGGTTGACATGGTGCTCGTCATGACCGTCAATCCCGGCTTCGGCGGCCAGCCATATATTTCGACGATGGAAGCAAAGGTCGCCGAAATAGCCGCTATGGCGACAGCTGCCGGGCACGAGATCGACATCGAGGTCGATGGCGGTATCGGCCCAACCACAATTTCCGGGGCCGCGGCTGCCGGTGCGAATTTTCTCGTAGCTGGTAGCGCTCTGTATCGCGACCCGCAGGGGCTGGCTCACGCAGTGAGCGATCTTCGACAACGTGCAGCAACGGCGCGGGGCACGTCGACTTGACTCATGCTTTTCGCCCGCTCGTCTTC
>CALKPY010000048.1 GCA_937991435.1 uncultured Acidimicrobiales bacterium | reverse complement strand
AGCCGCTACCACTGCCGGAACCGCCACGTCGTGAGCCGCCACGGCCCGAGTTGTCCCGGGAGTCGGGAGTGGTGCGTTTGCGCCCGGAGCCTTGTGCATTTTTTGCGTTCGACGAAGATTCAGAGCCGCGAGCTTGGCTATCTCCTTGGCGGCCGGATTCGTCGCTAGACCGGCCGCGACGATTGCCGCCGCCGTTGCCGCCCCGGTTGCTGCCGTTCTTGGCGTTGTGGCGCTGGTTCTTGTGGCGCCCACCTCTGCCCCGGCCCTTGCCGCCGCCTTGTTCGTTGCGCGGCTCGGGTCGCGGCGCAGCGCGTTTGGGCTTCGGTTCGCCGTTGGCGAGGTCGCGAATGATCTGAATCTCAGGAGCGGTGATGGGCTCATTGAGATCCAGCTTGCGCATGACGGCCTTCGCGTCTTTTGTCTGTGCTGGGGTCAGCAGCGACACAACTACTCCGCCAGCGCCGGCGCGGGCCGTGCGACCTGAACGGTGCACATAGGTTTTGTGGTCTTCTGGCGGGTCGTAATGAACGACCATGGTGACCCCGTCGACGTGAATGCCGCGAGCGGCGACGTCGGTCGCGATTAGTGCTTGGGCTCGTGAAGTTGTGAAGTCATCAAGAGCGCGGGTTCGCTGGTTCTGACTGCGGCCGCCGTGGATCGCAACCGCATCTACTCCGAGCTTGCCAAGTTGCTTCTTGAGCCGGTCGCAGCCGTGGCGGGTTCGACAAAAGACAATTGCGGGCCATTCCGCAGCGACTGCCAATGCGGTCACTTCGGTTCGTTCGGTCTGGTCGAGACGCCAGAACAGGTGGTCGGCCAGGGTGATGTCTGGCGACGACGGACCTACCTCGTGGCGCACGGGGTTGTTCTGGTAATCGCGGGTGAGTTTGGCGACGTCTCCGTCGAGCGTTGCCGAAAACAAGATCATTTGGGCGTCGTTACGGGTCTGATCCAGCAAGCGTCGTACTGCCGGCATGAACCCCATGTCGGCCATGCGATCGGCCTCGTCGAGCACAACTCGCTCTACGTCACCAAGGTCGACATCGCCGCGTTGTATTAAGTCTTCGAGACGGCCGGGACAGGCAACAAGCACCTCGACACCTTGGCGCATCATGCTTACTTGCTTGCCGTAGCCCACGCCGCCATAGACGACACCGACACGCACGGGATTCGAAAACGATGCGAGTTCGGCCTGGATCTGGTCGGCGAGTTCACGTGTTGGCGACAGAATCAGCGTCAACGGACAGTGCGGCTGCGCCTTGCCGAGGCCCGCAACAGCGGGGATACCAAAGGCGATGGTCTTGCCGGATCCGGTCGGCGCTCGGCCGAGCACATCGCGCCCGGCGAGACCGTCGCGAAGGGTTGCGGTCTGAATGTCGAACGGGGCGTCGATGCCACGTTTGGAAAGGGCTTTGCAGATCGACTCGGGTACACCGAGGTCCGCGAATGAGGGTGATTGGTTAGGCATGTGAGTAGCTCCAAGCAACTCCGCGTAGAGCGGGCGCCATGTTCGGGTTTCTGTTGCACCCGAGCGGATTGCCGGGCTCATTCTCGTCGTGAGGCTCACGATGAGAAAGCGAAACCGTTGCTTCTCTGCGAACCCACCAAGCGAAAGGTCGCCCGGCGTAGATGATCACGCTAGTTCTCTCATCGACCAAAGGTGCCGAACGTGACATGCGGCATAGGTCTGTCGGAGCTACGGTCGGCGGCCGCGAGCGCTTGTTGCACTGGCGGAATCTGGAGACGTGCTATGTCGAAGCCAACTGTTCTCATCACGTCGGCCTCGGGCCGCATTGGAAAGGAACTTGTGGCGCGACTCGCTGAGTCGGGCGAATTCAGTGTGCGAGCGACCTACTTCACCGAGAGTAAGGCGCCGCTACTAACGGCGCTTGGTGCCGACGAGGTTGTGTATTTCGATCTCAATGACTCTGCGACCTGGGCGGCCGCGCTCGAGGGTGTGAGCGCGGTGTATTCCGCTTCGCTCGACCCAATGCTCGAGGGCCATTTGGCTTTTAGTAAGGCCTTGGGCGAACGACGCGACGAGATCGGACACGTGGTTCGCGTGAGTTGCATGGGAGCCGACACCAACACGGCGTCTTACGATCCGCAACAGCACGCTTCTCGCGTTGGCGCCCCGATTCCTCTGATGTTGCAGCACTACTGGTGGGGTGAGAAATCGCTGATCGATGCCGGCTTGAACGTCACCGTGTTGCGAAACAACTTCTTCATGAATCACTTGCTGAAGACCGACAGCGAAACAATCGCCACCGAAGGTTGGTTTAGTAACCCGCTGGGTTCAGCACGCAATTCGTTCGTTGCCACACGCGACATTGCAGAAGCTGCAGCGGTGGTGCTTCGACAAGGTGCGCAAGTGCACGGTGACAAGTTCTACGACCTCACCGGCCCGCAGCCTCAGACAATGAGCGAGATCGCCGCGGACCTCGGCACAGCAATGGGCGTGACCATCGAGTACCGACCGCAGTCGATGGAAGACTTCGAGACAGATTTCGGCAGTACACGCGCGGAGTTCTTCGAATACCTGGCGAACGGTTTTTATTGTCGCGCCAGTCCTGACTTTTATAACCTGACCGGCCACAAGCCGACTGCCTACGCTGATTATCTTGTGACACCCGGGGTCAGTGGCGAAACGGGGCTTGACGAGCTCTGGCAGGGGAATTTGTGGAAGAAGGGCGAAGACGCAATGAAACAGGCCGCGGGCCTGAACCAGCAGTGACGCCGGTTGCTGACCCTTGGAACTGCTGAGGGGCGCCCTGGGCGAAGGTGCGCATGTGCTCAAATGTTGACTGTATGTAGCGCTCAAGGGTCGACACGCGTAGTGTTGAGCTACTACCCACTTACGCACAACTATTGAGGAACTTCACATGAGCATGCGCAATCGCGTTCAGGCAATGTTCACCGCACCTGTGGCTGAGGCCCATTGCGACGGCCCTTGCGGGGTCTATGACCCGGCATCAGCCCGAGTCACCGCCGAAGCGGTGCTCTCGATGACGAAGAAAATGCTTGACCTGCACGTTCCCGAAGGCAGTGACGACGCGGCGTGGGCGGGCTACCTGAACACGATGAGCCGGTTCGCCTCGATCAAAGAACAACAAGCTGAGGCCACCAAGCACGAACTGCTCGTGTTGTGGACTGACTACTTCAAGCCCGATCACCTCGCCGCATTCCCAGATCTCCACGACACCTTTTGGACCGCTACCAAGCTGTGTTCCAAGACAAAGCAGAACGTCGATGTTGCCGCAGCTCAGGAGCTCATGGCATCGGTCGAGAAGATCCACAAGATGTTCTGGGAGTCGAAGAACCGTGACGTTGCGTGGGTCCCCGCAGTCGGCTGATCACTGAACTGATTTTCTGGATGCTTGGCCGCCGACGCCGTTGGCGTGTCGGCGGCACGAGCATGGAACCGGCGTTTGCCGACGGCGAGCACCTGCTCGTCGAACCGGTACGCGGCGATAAAGAATTGACACCGGGCCAGGTCGTGGTTGCGCGGCACCCGTTCAAGAACATAGACGTGGTCAAATATGTCGCCTCGCAAGACGGCGACTATCTGGCACTGAGCAGCCCTCAAGGCGATGACTCAGCGCAGTTCGGTCGGGTGCACCGCTCGACCGTGTTTGGGATTGTTCGGTCGAATCTGAGCCGCCGTGGTGTCCTGGCCCGGACTCCCTAAATGCCCGGACTCCCCAAATGATGGTCATGGCCCTATGACGGTTGTTATTGCTGGTGGGGGAGTCGCGGGGCTCGCCATGGCGCTCACGTGTGAGCAGATCGGCGTCGACGCAGTTGTGCTCGAGTCGGTACGCAAGCTCGGTCCACTTGGCGTCGGAATCAACTTGCAACCCAACGCTGTACGCGAGTTGTTCGACCTTGGTCTGGCTGATGACCTCGATGCGATCGGAATCGAGACGCGAGAGTGGGCCCTGGTCGGACGCAACGGCAATGATGTGTGGGCGGAGCCGCGCGGTCGGTATGCGGGTTATCGATGGCCGCAGTACTCGGTTCATCGAGGGCAGCTTCAGATGTTGTTGCTTCACCATGTGATCGCACGCATGGGCCCGCAAGCTGTTCGAACCGATCAACGAGTTGTCGGTTATGAAACCGACGCCGAAGGTGTGCGGGTAGCAACCGTTTCCCGAGACGGTGCAGCGAGCATCATCGAGGGTTCGTTGCTGCTCGGGGCAGATGGGCTGCATTCAGCGGTTCGTGCGCAGATGCACCCGGGCCAGCCTGAACCTCAATGGGGCGGAGCCGTGCTGTGGCGGGGCGCATCGTTCGGTAAGCCCATCCGCACGGGAGCGTCATTCACCCTTGTCGGGTCGATGGATCAACGGTTCGTGCACTATCCCATCGCGAGTGTCGATGCCTCGACGGGTTTACAGCTGCAGAACTGGATCGCGGAAATCAGCTTCGACCCCGCCGCGGGTTGGCGTTCGAGCGACTGGAACCGCCGAGTCGAGGTAGCGGACTTCCTCCCGGCGTTTTCCGACTGGAACTTTGATTGGCTCGATATTCCAGCGCTTATCGAAAATGCGCCAGCTGTTTGGGAGTTCCCCATGGTCGATCGCGACCCGGTGGAACGATGGGTTGACGGTCGGGTCTGTTTGATGGGCGACGCCGCACACGTCATGTACCCCGTGGGGTCAAACGGGGCAAGCCAGGCCATTGTCGACGCTCGGGTGATGGGCGCTCAGTTTCTGGAATTCGGAATCACGACCGATGCGCTTCACTCGTTCGAAAACTTGTTGCTCGCCGATATGTCTGATCTGGTGCTTCGCAATCGGGGTCACGGCCCGATAGGTGTTCTGGGCGTCGTAGATGAACGATGCGGTGGCGTGTTTGACGACATTGACGACGTGATCCCGCGTGCAGAAGTCGAGAGATATATGAGTGACTACAAACGCGCCGCTGGCTTCGCACGCGATCGACTGAACAACGACCGCGCCACAATTCGCCCCGGGTCGAGGGTCGCCCGCTAGACGCAGTGAGAAGAGAGGAATCAGCAGGCCCTCGGCAGGTTGAGATGTGGACTACATCGCGGCACCATGGATGCGCAGGACTCCGGCGAAAGGCATCTGATGAAAATCGAGAACAGCTTTGTAATTGACGCACCGGTCGACGACGCCTGGGCGCTGTTGACAAACATCGCTGAAATCGCGCCGTGTCTACCCGGAGCCAAGCTCAGCGGGGAACAAGATGGTGTCTACACCGGAGCGGTCAAGATCAAGGTCGGACCTGTGACAGCGGAATATCGCGGCACGGCCGAATTTGTCGAACGAGACGACACCAACTATCGGGCGGTGATCGACGGGAAAGGACGCGACTCTCGCGGCGCAGGCAACGCGCAGGCCTTGATTAGTGCCGCGATGCATGACGTCGGCGGAAAAACGCAGGTTGATATAACGACTGACCTCAAGATCACCGGCAAGGTGGCGCAGTTCGGACGTGGCGTGATGCAAGACGTGAGCGAGAAGCTACTGGGGCAGTTTGCGCAGTGCCTGGCCACAAAGCTCGAAGGCACGACAGCACTTGAAGAAATCGCGCACGCGGGCGCAGACGATGCGGGCGCAGGCGATCTGGCGCGGGCCGAAACAACCGCCGGTGAGGCAGGTGAGGCCGGTGAGGGCAGTGTGAAACCAGCGGGCTCGTCGGATCAGACGCCACAGTTGGCGGACCCAGGTTCCGGGTCTGATGCCGTCGGCAACAGTGCGAAAGCCCCGGCGGCTGTTGGCTCAGCCGCGGTTGCTGGCGTCGCGCCCGGCGCAATCGGATCCGAAGATGATGATGATGCTCTCGACTTGCTTGATGTCGCCGGTGGTGCGGTAGTCAAGCGATTGATACCCGTAGCGATTGCATTGGCCGCTCTGGCTGTTCTTCTGATTGTGATCTTCACGTGATCGTTCATCGCCTCGGTGGTAACGGGCCGATCATCGTCAGACGCCAACAGTGAAGCGAGCAGAAAAGGCCGACCGAATCGGCAAGATCCTCGAAGAGCTGTATCCAGAACCTCCGATACCCCTTGATCACACCGATCCATTCACGCTGACTGTTGCCGTCGCGTTGTCGGCGCAAACGACTGACAAAAAGGTAAACCAGATAACTCCAGCGTTGTTCGCTGAGGGCGGAACCCCAGAAGCGATGGCTGCGTTGCATCCGGATCGGATTCTCGAACTCATACGCGAGGTGGGCCTGGCTCCGACAAAGGCGAAAAACCTGTCGACGATGGCTCACCAAATTCTCGACGCCGGCGGGGAAATCCTGCCTGATTGGGACTTCCTGGAATCGCTTGCGGGTGTCGGGCACAAGACGGCTGGCGTGGTCATGTCCCAGTCGTTCGGCGTACCAGCATTTCCGGTCGATACGCACATCCACCGCTTGGCGGAACGTTGGGGGCTGTCAAACGGGCAGAACGTCACCAAGACTGAACACGATCTCAAAGCGGTGTTTGCGAAAGACACGTGGAATCGCCGACATTTGCAGATCATATTTTTCGGCCGTGACTACTGCCCGGCACGCCGCCATGACCTTGCGCAGTGCCCCATCTGTGGCTGGGCGGCGACAAAGAAGCGGATCGCATCTGAGTCAAAAGGCCAATAACGGGACCATTTCCGACCAGTGGTGCGTGTAATGGCTGACAGAGGCTTGAGGTTGTATCAGTGTCGGACATCGCGATCGCAGGAGCGTTAGGCGTGCAGACGTCTCGCGAGTCAGCGTTCGCGTCGTTTTACGAGGCGAACATTCACCAATTGACGCGCACCCTGACGGCTTCGCTGGGAGACTCCCAACTCGCTCAGGATGCTGCGCAGGAAGCTATGGCCCGAGCGTGCGAACGATGGAACCGAATCGGCAGCTACGACAACCCAATGGGTTGGTGCTACCGGGTGGCGACGAACTGGGCGACAAGTCGGTGGCGCAAACGCAGACGCGAAGTGATCACCGACGAGACCCCCGCTGCCATCGCAGCGCAGACGACCGATTTCGAATTACAGGATCGCCTCTTGATCGCGCTGCGCCAGTTGTCGTTCGAGCATCGCTCCGTGATCGTCCTTCGCTTGATAGAGGACTGGTCGATCGCAGAGACAGCCACAGCGCTTGGCATAGCCGAGGGCACTGTGCAGAGCCGATATGCGCGAGCGCTCGACCGCCTACGCGCCATGTTGGGAGACCTCAATGACTGAGAATTTTGAAGCTGCGGTCAAAAGTGCTGCTGAACGGCTTGCGCAGACGGAACCGCAACCGGGCTATCAACATGCATGGAGTGCTGGCCAGGCGCGGTTGCGTCGTAAACGCGTCACGGTCGCATTTGCGGCGCTGATGGTCCTGTGCGGTTCGCTTCTCGTAACGAACGGATTTGGGCCAAGCCAGCCCTTTGAGACGGACCAGGTCGCGCTCGACCGTCTAGCAGTGACCGCAATTCCAACCGATGACAGTAACGGATCAGGGCTAGCGACGGTTCCGACAGTGACCCCAGTTTTTGGTGCTCGTCCGTTACCGACCGCCACAGCAACGGTGTCATTCCGGCGCCAGGTGCCGGTTGAAGTTCCGACTCTCGAAGCCGCGACCGCTTCAGTTGAGCCCACCAGCACGTCGGTGTCGCTCCTGCCAGAAATCGTCGATGAAGCGATTCCTGGTCGCGGTGTTGAGCCGGACAACACGGCTGAGTCCGACGCTGATGAACAGATCGCTCCAGCCGCTGGTCGTGCCGAACCAACACCTGACCAGTTGGCGCTCGGAACGGTTCCTCTCGCAACTGCAACGCCGATGCCGACGGTGCCGACTTCACAACCAGCCACCACCGGGTCGAGTGGTCCCTCATGGTCCGAGTTCGAAACCCCGACATCGACAGTGACCGCGATTCCAACTACCAAGGCTCCGGTCGCTTCAGCGAGTCCACAAGCGACAGCGAGTCCACAGGCGACAGCGACACCAGCGAGGTCGACACCAGTTCCAACGTCTACGTCGGGGCCGCGGATTGTTCCTGAAAGCCCGTCACCGACTGCTGTGACGGCAGCTGCGCCATCACCAACTGCGACAATTGTCGACTCGCAGGGCGCGTCCGAACCAGACGAATCGCCCGACGTGGGCTCGCCTGTCACCTCTCCCGGCGTGGTCGTTGCGTCGCCCATTCCCCAGCTTCTTGACGACGTCGTGTTCGATGTTGCACTTGCATGCGATTCGACCGGTGACGGATTGGCCGATGCAAGCTGCCAACCGCTCCAACCTCATGACTGCACAGCAAGTGGCGTGCTTGAGGGCTACGCAGGTTTCGCGAGCGGTAGTGGCGATGACACCGTCATGATTTGTGTTCCGTCAGTCGTCACCGTGTGCTCGTTTGTCGATGACCCGTCGGCACAGGTTCCGTGCCTCATCGACACCGCTGGGCCACCAGACTTTCCGCTCAACAACACTGACTAACCGGCCGTCAAATGCACGGTTGACGTGGCTCGGTGTCGTGGTGAAATTTCTTCCGAAAAGATGGACCACAGACGAGTGCTCAAACGTGCATTACATAGTGGCTTCGGTCGATTGTGGGGTACTTCAAGCCCGCTCCACAATCGACCGAAGCTCGCTTTTTCGTCAAGCACCCACGATTGAGTTCCAAAAGGCATGATGGCATCGTGACCTCAGCCGTTCAACAGGTGATCGATTTGCTCGACCTCGAGTCGATCGAAGTGAATATCTTTCGAGGACGCAGCCCCGACGAGGACCGCCAGCGGGTGTTCGGCGGTCAGGTCATGGGGCAGGCACTGGTGGCTGCTCAGCGAACAGTCGATGATGCTCGACGGGCGCATTCGCTACACGGGTACTTCCTGCGGCCGGGTGATCCGACCGTCCCAATTCTCTATGAAGTGGACCGGATCCGTGACGGGCGAAGTTTCGCCACTCGTCGTGTTGTCGGTGTGCAGCACGGTCGAGCGATCTTTAACATGTCGGTGTCATTCCAGCTCGAAGAGCCTGGTGCAGAGTTCCAACTGACAATGCCCAACGTCGCTCCACCCGAGGAATTGGTCGACTGGTCCGACTACATGTTGACTCTGCGCGATGAACTTCCGGCTCACATGGTGTCCTGGTATGAACGCCCGCGCCCTATCGAAACACGACCGGTTGAGCTGCATCATCCGCTCAGTCGAGAACGGCGCGATCCCCCGAACCAACAGATCTGGTTTCGAGCGTCGGCCCCCGTTCCCGACGACCTCGCGCTTCACCAGGCAGTACTCACCTATGCCGTCGACATGTGGCTGCTTGACTGCAGCACGCTTCCGCATGGAGTCCACTTCAATGACCCTGACATACAGATGGCGAGCTTGGACCACACCATGTGGTTCCTTAGGCCGTTTCGTTCCGACGAGTGGATGCTTCTCGACGCCGAATGCATCTCGACCTCAGCGTCGCGTGGCCTCAACCGGTCGAACATCTACACCGCATCAGGTGCGCTTGTGGCATCAGCGAGTCAAGAAGGTCTCATTCGTCGTCGGTGAAGGTCTAAGCCGGCGCCGACCGAAGTGTCACGGCGCGTTAAGCGCCGTCTCGAGGCCCACGCGGATCATCTCGTCAACGGTGAGTTGACGCTCGTCAGATGTGAGATGCTCGCCCGTGACGAGGTGATCGGTCATTGTCAACAAGGTGAGCGCTTTGGCCCCCTCAACTGCAGCAATCGCGTAAAGGGCGGCGGTCTCCATCTCGACGCATAGAACCCCGTTCGCCGCGTGGGTCTCGCGAAGGGAATTGTCGGGTTCGTAGAACACATCGCTCGTGAACACCGTGCCGAGAGCCAAATCGATGCCGTTTGTCGTAGCGGCTGCCTGCGCAGTCTCGACCAGGTCAGGATCGGCGATGAGTTCTTCAGGCGCCCCGATAATGGCCGGAAGCGAGCTGTTGGTGACGGCGTCGGTCGCGGCAACAACCGTACGAAGCGCCAGGTCAGGTTGGTAGACCCCGGCCGTGCCGACCCTGATAAAGGTTGTGACCTCGTAGCTACGAATCAACTCGGTGATGTAGATCGCGGCCGAGGGCACGCCCATTCCCGACGCCATCACGGACACCGGGCGCTGCTTCCATGTGCCGGTGAAACCGGCCATTGACCGCACATTAGTGACCATGGCCGCGTCGTCGAGAAAAGTTTCCGCGATGTGTCGAGCGCGCAGCGGGTCGCCGGGCATAAGCACTATTGGAGCAAATGCGCCAGGTTCTGCATTGATGTGGGGAGTAGACACAGGTCAGTCCAGCAGTTCGAGGTCGGCGTCGGTTCTGATTTCGGCAGCTTTGGCAGCGCTCCACTGGTCGAAGTCTTCAGAGCTCCACGCATCGTGGCGGCCATCACGGTAAAAGGCGGCGTTGCGGTTGTACATCCAGGCATTGAGCCGGTTCGCCCGGTGACTGTCACGCTCGGTCTTCACCTTGGCGGGAGACCCCATGATGATCGAGTTAGGCGGATACTCCCGCCCTTCAGGAATGAACGCTCCGCCAGCAACAATCGAGCCAGCACCAATGACGGCGCCATCCATGATGGTGGCATTGATACCGATCAGACACCCGTCACCGATAGTTGCCCCATGGATTGTGCAGTGATGGGTGATTGAGCAGAAGTCTCCAATCACCGTCGGCGTCTCATAGCCGACGTGAAGCATCACGAAATCCTGAATGTTGGTCATACGCCCAATGCGGATCTCGTGCATCTCTGCCCGCATCACGGTGTTCGGCCAGACCGAACTTCCGGCCTCGATCGAGATGCGGCCGTAGAGAACTGCTGACTCGTGAATCCAAACAGATGGGTCGATGCTCTGCATGACTTCTAAGCTACGAGCTGTGCTGATCGTTGTCTCACCTGCGAAATCGCTCGACTACGAGTCGCCTCTGGCCACTTCGAAGTTCAGTGAGCCCCGGCTCCTTCACGAATCTGAAGAACTCGTCGGCGCTCTGTCGACGCGTTCACCGGCAGAAATTCAGGAGCTCATGCATATTTCGCCTGCGTTGGCAGAACTGAACTTCGAACGGTTTCAAGACTGGCAGATTCCGTTCACCCACGACACCTCACGAGCGGCCGTGCTGGCTTTTGCTGGCGATGTGTACACCGGGCTCAATGCGCCAGCGTCGTTCAGCGAGCGCGACTACACCCACGCGCAGAAGACATTCCGAATCTTGTCAGGCCTCTATGGCGTGCTGCGTCCGCTCGACCTGATGATGCCCTACCGGCTTGAGATGGGAACCAAACTGGTGAACAGCCGAGGCAAGGATCTCTACGCATACTGGCGCGAGGTCGTGACTGACACCCTGCGAGCAGACCTTGACGCCAGTCCGGGCGCTTCGGTGCTCGTGAACCTGGCGTCGAACGAATACTTTGGAGCGGTCGATGTCAAGAGACTCGATGCAAACGTGATCTCGCCAGTGTTCCTTGATTCAAAAGACGGTGGGCCTCACAAGATCGTGAGCTTCTTTGCGAAGCGGGCGCGCGGCGAAATGAGCGGTTTCCTGATCAAGGAACGAGTGACCACGATCAAGGGCATCGCTGATTTTGACGGCATGGGATACAGGTTTGATGCCACGCGATCGACCCCCGAAACGCCGACGTTCGTGCGGTCAAACTAATGCCGGTTGGTCCTGCGCAACATCGCTGGCTTCCGCCCGAAGGTACGACCATGATCACCCTGGTGCGGCACGGCCAAACCGAGGGTTATGACCCAGATGTGGGGTTCCCGCTCATTGACGGCCAGGGCGACCCGAAACTCACCGAGTTGGGTAAGCGCCAGGCTCAGGCTGTTGGCGATCGACTTCGGTCCGAAGCCATCGACGCTGTGTACGTGTCGAGTCTGACCCGCACCCATCAGACCGCGGCCCCGCTCGCCTCGGCGCTCGGTATCGACCCCGTGGTCGAAGCCGACCTGCGCGAGGTCAATCTTGGCGACTGGGAAGGCGGATTGTTCAGAAAGTACAGCGAAGAAGGCACACATCCAGCCATCTTGGCCATGCGCAAAAACCTCGACTGGGGCGAGGTGCCCGGCGCGGAAAGTAACGCCGAGCTCACGGCTCGATGCGTGGGTGGGATTGAACGGGTACACGCGGCCTGCCGAGGCCAACATGTCGTCTGTTTTGTTCACGGCGGGGTGGTCGCAGCGTTGTTGTCGCACGCAGCCAAAGGACACCTGTTCGCGTTCATGGGAAGCGATAACGCAGCGATCCATCGCATGGCGATCAACGACGAACGAACATTTATCTACGGATTTAATGACGTGACGCATCTCGAGCAGAACGATTTGCGGTCACCCGTAGCTCAGGCCGAACCCAAGGTCTGAACATTTGGGTACCGGCCTGATCAGTTGCCCGCGACGCGACGATCGAGGCCCAACCAGAACGGTTCGCGTAGTTGTTTGCGGGCGAGCTTGCCGACTGGTGACTTCGGAAGCGGTTCAGTCTGCAGATCGATGCCCGCGGGTTTCTTGTAGGAGCCAAGCTCGTCGGCGCAGCGTTGCATGAGTTCAGCCGATGTCACATCTGCACCCTCGCCAACGCAGCAAACTGCCCATGGGCTTTCGCCCCACTTCTCGCTGGGAACCCCGAATACGGCAGCTTCGATCACATCATGGTGGCCGGTCAAAACGTTCTCGAGTTCCGCCGGCCAGATGTTGAATCCGCCGCTGATGATCATGTCATCTTTGCGGTCGAGCACATAGAGATAGCCGTTGCGATCGAGTCGACCGATGTCGCCCGACAGCACCCACCCGTCACGCATGCGCTCGGCTGTGGCAGTTGGGTTCTGCCAGAAGCCGAACATCTGCCCGTCACACCTGATCGCGATTTCGCCGTCGACTTCGAGCCCTAGATCTTCGCCGGTTTCAGGGTCAACGATGGCGAGATCGCCAAACGGAAGCGGTCGCCCGGCCGAGCGGAGCGGCGTCGAGCCGGACATTTCGCGGAACCAGTCGTCGGGTCCCATCATGGTGATGGGAACTGCCTCGGTTTGGCCGTAGCCCTGATAGAGAACGTCGCCGAACACGTCTCGGGCGAGTAGAGCAGTGTCGTCTGCGATAGGCGACCCGCCGACTTGCAGCACTTTGAGATGGGACCAGTCTCGGTCGCGGGCTGTTGCTTCGCGGGCCAGCGCATTGAGCATGGTGGGAACGACAAAGCCATAGGCGACGCGCTCACGTTCCATTGTTTCGATCACTGCCGGTGGATCAAAGGTAGGCATCAACAAATTGACCCCACCGCTGAGCCACATGGGTGTGAAGAAGTAGCCAGAGCCGTGCGAGATGGGACCAGCATGTTGGCAAACGTCGCCGCGCTGCACGGGAGGAAATGCGAAGAACCAGTCGCGCCCTGCATTGAGCCAAGTCTTGTGGGTGTAGGCCACACCTTTTGGCAGGCCCGTGGTGCCACCAGTGTGTCTAATGATGAACCAGTCGTCGGCGTCGACATCAGGATTTGGGTCGGTGTCGCTCTGACTTGCGAGCCAGGTCTCGTAGGTATCGTCGCGGACGATTACGTGGTCAAGCGTGTCGATCTTGTCGATGAGCCCGCCGACTGACGAAGGATGTGAAGCGCTCACGACGAGAGCTCGGCAACCCGTGTGGTCGAGCATGTGCTGGTGGGCGTCGGTGCTGTTTCTCGGATAAAGGGGTACGCGCACCAGGTTTGCTGCAGCGGTTCCGCAGAACAGGTCGACTGACTCAACCGTGTTGTCTTCGAGTACGCCCACACGGTCGTCGGGTTCGAGGCCGAGATTCAACAGGCCGTTGGCAAGTCGAAGTCCGCGCTGCCAGGCTTCGCGATAGGTGAGTCGGGTTGACCCTACAATGATGGCCGGTTCATCTGCGTGAAACAGGGCGGATCGGCGCATGAGCGATCGAACATCCATGTCAGCTCTCGCCGCTCGCGTCGGTGGTGGCTACGAGAAGCCGCTCGACAACGCGCTGCACAGCGAACGCTTCTTCGAATGTTGCGAGGCTGTGCGGTTCGTTGCGGCAAAGTAGTGCGAGTTGGTCGAGCTGGCTGGCGTAGGCGGCGGCGCCTCCCTGCAGCTGTTGATCGAGTGCGGGGTTCCACGCCTGATCCGAGGTCGCTTCGGTCAGGTCGTACCAGTCGGTGAGTCGAAGCGACGCCGATCGGGATCGAACGGTGAATTCAACCTCATCGACGCCGCTTGCGTCGCTGCTGGCGCTGATGCGAACTGGCGTGTCGCCGCACCGGAGCGCTGCGACAAGACTGTGTTCGCAGGAGCCGTCGGGGGCAAAGAGAACTTCGGCGGTCGTTACGGTCGGCGGCCCAAATGCGCGATGCATCAAGAACACATAGTGCGACACGACCTCGCGGATCCAGCCACCCTGGTCTCGATCGCGAAGCCAAGTCGCGTTCGCTTGCCAGTCGCGCGGCCAGCGACAAAAGTGCAGGCGAAGCTCTGCGCTCGTGATGTCGGCGCCATGGGCTCTCGATCTGCGGATGAGTTCTTGTGCGCCGGGCGCTCCGCCAAACACGAAATTCACTGCTGCCTTCGCTCCGCTGGCGTGTACACGTTGCACCAATGCCGCCGTCACGTCATCGTGAACGCCGAGCGGCTTTTCGCAAAACACGATCTTGCCGGCCTCGACTACGGCGTCGACGAGCGGCTCGTGATGCAGGGGCGGCACAGCGATGTAGACGAGCTCGACGGCAGGGTCCTCGATGAGCTCGGCCGCTTCGATGACACGTAGCGAAAAGTCTTGACCGGCGGCAGAGGCCGCTCGGGGGTCGGCGTCAGCTCCGGCGATCAAGGCAAAGTCACGATGGCGTTGGAACTGTTCGACGAAGCGCCGCCCGACCGTGCCCAGACCAATGATGCCTACACCAATGATGCCAACACCCTTGGGGCTGGTCGAGCTATTCCCGGTAGTCATTGCGATCACCCTAGGTTTCGGGGTCGCAGGCGCGAAAACCAAACGGATTGTGTTGCCCAAATGACGTTTCGCAGCACGCTCGTTCGCCGACGGCGCCAGCATCGCCACGGCATCGTCGGCCGCCAACAAATCGTGCGTCTCGGCTTGCTTGCAGACGAGCCATGACTGCTAGCGTGGCCTCACGGTC
This sequence comes from uncultured Acidimicrobiales bacterium, assembly GCA_937991435.1. Lineage (GTDB taxonomy): Bacteria > Actinomycetota > Acidimicrobiia > Acidimicrobiales > UBA10347 > UBA10347. The sequence continues at coordinate 5,977 of CALKPY010000048.1, read as the reverse complement.
CACGAAGCCTAGGGGGGCAACGGATGGCGCTGCTGGAAGTGAATGATGTCGAAGTTCGATTCGGGGGCATCGTTGCCCTGTCGGGATTGACCTTTGACATCGACAAGGGCCAGATTTGCGGTCTCATCGGCCCGAACGGAGCTGGCAAGACGACGATGTTCAATGTGATCAGTCGTATCTATGACCCGACCGCAGGAACGTTGCGGTTTGACGGTCAGGACCTACTCACCACGCCGCCTCATCTCATTTCCAAGACCGGAATTTTCCGTACCTTCCAGAATCTCGCCTTGTGGGAAAACATGAGCGTGATCGAAAACGTGATGGCCGGTGCCCACGTACGAAGCAAACAGAACTTCGTGACGGCAATGCTAAACATCGGCCGCAAAGGCGAAGAACGTCGACTCGCTGGCGAGGCGTTCGCGATTCTTAGCGATCTCGGGCTCGGCGACGTGGCCTTTAAACAATGCGCTGGCCTTCCATACGGCACGCTTAAGCGAATTGAACTTGCTCGGTGTTTGATCGGTAAACCAAAGCTACTCATGCTCGATGAACCAGCTACCGGGCTGACTCATAGCGAGGTCGGGGAACTGTCCAAGGTCATCGAAAAGGTTCGAACCGACTACGACCTCACCATCTTGCTCGTCGAGCACCATATGGGTCTCGTCATGGGGGTCTCCGACAAGGTTGTCGTCCTCGACTTCGGTCGCAAGATCGCCGAGGGGCTTCCCAATGAGGTGCAAGAAAATCCCGCAGTGATAAGCGCCTACCTCGGAGCACCAGCGTGACAAGTCGAGTTCTCGACGTCAAGAATCTGCATGCGGGCTACGGGCCGATTGCGGTGCTTCATGGGCTTGACTTCCACGTTTCCGAAGGTGAGATCGTGGTCATTCTCGGCGCCAACGGTGCTGGCAAGACCACGACCCTGCGAGCGGTTTCCGGCATGATCGAGCGCACTGGTTCAATCGAACTTCGTGGCAACTCGATCGCCGCCACAAAAGCGCCTGACATCGTGCGTGCGGGCGTGGCCCACGTGCCGCAGGGCCGCGGCACGTTGCCCGAATTGTCGGTCGAAGACAACCTTCGAGTCGGTGCTTACATTCGTAACGACAACGAAGTCAATGCCGATATTGATCAATGGTTTGAGGTGTACCCGGTGCTTGGGCAACGCCGCGACCAGCGGGCCGGAAGCCTGTCGGGCGGCGAGCAACAAATGCTCGCGGTGGCCCGTGCGCTCATGTCTCGACCCAGCTTGCTCTTGCTCGACGAACCCTCGCTCGGGCTTGCCCCGATTATCGTGTCTGAGCTGTTTGCTCGGTTCGCAGAAATCAACCGCGACCTTGGAACCACCATGCTGGTCGTCGAACAAAACGCACAGCTTGCCCTTGGTATTGCTGATCGAGGTTATGTGATCGAGTCTGGCGAGATGTTCGCCGAGGGTCCTGCTGACCAACTCATCAATGACGATTCCATCCGACGTGCATACCTGGGGGTCTGATCATGGATCTGTTTCTGCAACGAATCTTTGATGGTCTGTCGAACGGGGCTACCTATGCCTTGCTTGCCATGGCCCTCGTGATGATTTTCAAAGCGACGACACTGATCAACTTCGCCCAAGGCGAGTTCGCCATGTTCGGCGGTTTCATCGTGCTGGTGTTGGCGACCGAACAAGGCATTCCTATGTGGGGGGCTGTCGTTCTCGGCATGCTCATCAGTGCGGTTCTCGCCGCGGTCATCGAGCGAACCTTGATACGACCTTTTGACCCCGCCGATCATCTTCCATTAGTGATCATCACCCTCGGTCTGTTTCTCGCGATCAATGCGATTGCAGGCATCGTGTGGCGATTTGACCCTCGGGCATTCCCTGAGCTCTTCCCTTCGGGCAAAGCCTTCAACATCGCCGGAGCGACGTTGTCGTGGTACACGATCTTTACGTTGATCACGATTCTCGTGGTGGCGGGTGGTCTCACATTGCTGCTCAACAAGACGAAAATTGGGCTGGCGTTTCGGGCCGTGTCTTCGAACCTTGAGTCGAGCGAGTTGGCGGGCATCAAGGTTGGGCCCACCCTGCAGTTCGGTTGGGCAATCGCCGCTGCGGTCGGCACGTTAGGCGTGGCCGTGTTTGTGGCTTCGCCGTTTCGCCAGCTCGAGCCCCAGGTAATGGTCACCGGGCTGATCTTTGCTGTTTCGGCCGCGGCTCTCGGCGGACTTGACTCACTCGGGGGCGCCATTCTTGGCGGGCTCGCGATTGGGCTTGTGCAGAGCATTGCGGTGCCATACCTGGGTGTTCCGACCGAACTGAGTTTGCTCGCCGCTGTTGTTGTCTTGCTCCTGGTGCTTTTGTTCAAACCTTCGGGATTGTTCGGTACGCCTCAGGTCGAACGGGTCTAGGGGAAAATCATGGGCAAGTTTCAACTGACCAAGGGCACGAGTGCCTACACGATCTACAAGTGGGCCGGCATTGTTCTGCTTCTACTCATTGTCTTCATCGCTGCCTTTGCCTTTAATGACACCGGCAAAATTTCGGTGCTTGACAACGACTACAAGATCGGGCTGACTCGCATCACCAAGGCCATCTCATTCATGGTGGCGATTCTCGGTCTTCAAGTTGTTGCTGGTTTTACCGGCCAGCTCTCGCTGGGACAGGGTTTCTTCTTTGGCACCGGCGCGTACATGTCCGCGTACCTTGTTGCCGACCACCAGTGGCCGTGGTTCCTTACATTGGTGGTTGTTGTGCCGGCATGTTTCGTCATGGGTCTGTTGTTCGGCATACCGGCGTTGAAAATCAAGGGCCTCTATCTCGCTTTGGTGACCCTCGGTCTGGCAGCGATCTTCCCGTCGCTCATTTTGCTCGACGTGCTCGAGCCCTATACCAACGGCGCCGCAGGCAAGATCGTCGACTCAGATCTTTTGCCGCCAGAGTGGATGCCGCTCGATGGAATCTCCACCGGCTTGCAACGCATACCTCTGGTCGGGCGCTACTTCGGTGACGGTGACCTGTCGAACAAACAAGAGCAACGCATCTGGACCTTCTTCCTGATGGCAATCCTGGCGGCGATCTGTTTCAAGATGGTGAGCAACCTGGTCTCAAGCCGACCCGGCCGCGCAATACGGGCGGTGCGAGACAACGAAACCAGTGCTGCCGTTAACGGCATCGGCCTGAGCTATCACAAGACGATGTCGTTCGGCGTGGCTTCTGCGCTCGGTGGCGTCGGCGGCATGATCTATGTTGCTGAGCTCGGTATTGCGTCGCAGGGTGACTTCACGCAGTTGCTTTCGATCTTGTTCATCGTCGGGCTCGTTGTCGGCGGTGTCGGCACCTTGTCGGGTGCGGTGATCGGCGGCCTTGTCATTGCGTTTGTGCCCGAGTGGGCTTCGTCTACGCAGAACTTGCCCGGCGTTCCCGAGCGCTGGCTCGACGGTCCAACGGGCGGGTTCATTCTCGGTATTGGCCTGATCGTGCTCACATTTGTGCTTCCCGGAGGCATCATTTCTGGCGTGCGCAAGCTCAAGGCCCGAGTCGTACAGGTGCTGCCCGCTCCAATTCCGCTGCCCGAAGCGGCCTCTGTCGAGACATAACATTTCCGTGAACGCAGCGACCCGCTATCGCTTCGGCGCAGTTCCATGCGATAGTGAGCACCTGTATATGTGGTCTCGTAGCTGAGGCCAATGGGCCAGCAAGCCGCTGGTCGAAAAACGTCGAAAATAAGTCGAATACAAACCGGCCGAGACATCGGCACGAACAAAGCAATGAGGGGTAATCATGAAACGAATCCGTACCCAGCGATGGGTAGCAATGCTGCTGGCATCGAGCCTCGTGCTCGCTGCATGCGGTGCCGATGACGTCGTAAGCGACGTTGCTGACACAGTCGGCGATGTCGCGAGTGATGTCGCCGACGGCGCTGGCGATGTTGCGAGCGACGTTGCCGAAGGTGCTGGTGATCTTGTTGACGATGCGGCCGACGCGGTAACCGGCGACGACGACGAGATGGCCGAAGAAGAGATGGCCGAAGAGATGGCAGCACTGCCTCTCGAAGGTTCCGTCGAAGTGGCAGCGGGTACCACCCTCAACCTGGCCGAATGTCCAGATGACTGGAACGCACTCCAAGGTGTCGACGGCGATGAAATTCGTATCGGTCAGACCCTGCCACAGTCAGGAACGCTCGCCGCATTCGGTGCGATTGGCGAAGGCATGGAGATGTATTTCGACTTCATCAATGCCACCGACCCAATCGACGGCAAGAATCTCGTACTGGTCGCCAAAGATGACGCCTACGAAGCCGGCCGTGCGGTCGCCAACGTCGAAGAAATGATTGACTCTGACGACATCTTTGCGTTTGCTCACGCAATCGGCACACCGATCAATGCTGCGATTCGTCCAATCACAGACGAAGCATGCGTTCCACAGCTGTTCAACTCGTCTGGCTTCCCGTTCTGGGGCGACCCTGCGAACTTCCCGTGGACCGTTGGCAACATCTTGAACTACGTCACCGAGACCGAGATCTGGTGCACCGATATCAAGGCCAACTTCGGCGACGATGCGTCTATTGCTGCGCTCTACATGAACAACGACTTCGGCAAGACCTACCAGCAAACGCTGAACGGTTCCGAGGCTTGCGCTGGCCTGGACATCGTCGAAGAACAGCTGCACGATCAGGGCGCAGCTGATGTCACTAACGAAATGACGACATTGATCGCGTCGGGAGCCGACGTGTTCCTCGCAGGCACGACATCGAAGTTCTGCCCGCAGACCACCGCGGTGCTGGCTAATTCAGACTGGCGTCCGACGACGTACATGTCCTACACCTGTAACAACCTGTCATCGTTCTTCGTCCCTGTACAAGAAGCTGTTGCCGTGCTCGATGCTGACAATGCTGGGCCGATCATGGCCAACTCGAACAAGATCTGTGGTGATCCTGCCTATGCAGACGATCCGAAGATCCAAGAAATCGAAGCGATCCTTGCTGAGTACGGCAATGTCACATGTGCTGACGGCTCATACTCAACCGGCGTGCTCTACGGCGAGTTCCTCGTAGACGTTCTGCGCTCAGCTGCTGCCCTCGAAGGCGGACTCAACCGAGTCAACCTCATGGCTGCCGTTTGGAATGCTGACACCACAAACGACACGCTGCTCGGTGGCACGCTTCAGCTTGATGGTGTTAACGACGCCTACTGGACCGAAGCAGCGCAGCTGCAGCAAATCGTGCTTGACGGCGAGAGCCTGACATTCGAAGCAACCGGTGACCTTCTTGACTTCGAAGGCCTCGGCGGTTCCTACGGAGGCTGAGCCTTCTGGCAACGTAGTTGACATAGTTTGAGTCGTGGCTGGTTATCCGCAAGGATGGCCAGCCACTGCTCTTTTTCTGAACTGAGATACTGAGAAATGAACATCCCAAGCGACTCGACAGCCTCGAATTCCGGCGACGCGAATGAACTTCCCCCGTCAGAGAATCCGATTCCCGCTGGGGGAGTACGAGCCGATTCGGTGGTGGTGGTCAACACCGGCGATGGCAAGGGCAAATCGACAGCCGCTTTTGGCGTCATGGTGCGCGGCGTGGCGATGGACTGGAATGTTGCTGTGGTGCAGTTCATCAAGTCTGGCGACTGGAAGGTCGGCGAAGAGAAGGTCGGCCGCGACCTTGGCGTTGACTGGCACGCAATGGGAGAGGGCTTTACCTGGGATTCTGACAACATTGATCACGACATCGCGTTGGCTCAGCAAGGCTGGAAGCACGCGGCCGCCATCATTGCCGCGGGTGAGCATCAGCTCGTAGTGCTCGACGAGATCACCTATCTGCTCACGTGGGGATGGGTCGACGTCGCCGACGTCACCGCCGCGATTGCGAACCGTCCTGGCCATGTGAATATCGTCTGTACCGGGCGCGACGCTCCGGCCGAGTTGATCGACGCCGCTGACACCGTCACCGAGATGCGCAAGGTCAAGCACGCCTACGACTCAGGTGTGCTCGCCAAAAAAGGC
>CALKPY010000047.1 GCA_937991435.1 uncultured Acidimicrobiales bacterium | reverse complement strand
ATTGCGAACCGTCCTGGCCATGTGAATATCGTCTGTACCGGGCGCGACGCTCCGGCCGAGTTGATCGACGCCGCTGACACCGTCACCGAGATGCGCAAGGTCAAGCACGCCTACGACTCAGGTGTGCTCGCCAAAAAAGGCATCGACTATTGAATCGACAAATCTGCGGCGGCCCGGTCGAGTTCGAACGTGTCGCCAAAAACCAAAATCGTTCTTACGAACCTCGAAACATGGGGCCTCTGACGCGAACTTCGATCCGTTGGGTGGTTTGATAGACACGTGACCGCCTCGCCAGATAGTCGCCAACCTGGTTCGGGTGCCTCAAAATCGTCAAGCTATGTTGCCGCTGGCGCACCAAAGCGAGACGGCAGGCGCCAAACCGTTCTGTTGGTTGATGACGAGCCAATGGTGCGCGAGGTGCTGACCAGATATTTGACCCACGATGCGTTCGACGTGATCGACGCCGCTGATGGCGAAGAAGCTATTGCTGCGGTCGACTCGGGCAGCTTCGACCTCGTGCTTCTTGATCTCATGTTGCCCAAACGGCACGGTCTCGAAGTGCTCGCCCATATTCGCGATGCATCTGATCTACCCGTGATTCTGTTGACGGCTCTTGGCGAAGAACCCGACCGTATCGCCGGTCTCGAGCAGGGGGCCGACGACTATGTCGTCAAGCCATTCTCGCCTCGAGAGGTTGTTGCCCGCGTCAGATCTGTGTTGCGGCGAAGCCATCGCACCGAAGACGCGCTTCCTGCCCACATCGAATTCGGCAACGTGATTGTTGATGTCGGGCGCCGCGAGATTTCGGTAGCGGGCGACGGCGTAGAACTCACACGGCTCGAGTTTGATCTGCTGGTCTTTCTGGCCGTGAATCCGAGCCAAGTCCTTACCCGTGATGAACTTCTCCAGGCGGTCTGGGGGTCATCGGTCGATTGGCAAGACCCTGCCACCGTGACGGTTCATCTCAGACGGTTGCGCCAGAAGCTTGAGGCCGACCCTTCTGACCCGCAACACCTGCTCACGGCCTACGGGCTGGGCTATCGGTTCGAGCCGTGAGGTCTACCTGATGCGGGTGCGAATGGCCGTAATCTTCGGCGCTATTGCGGTACTCGCGGCTGGGGCCGCGTGGCTAGGAACTGAACTCGTCATGGCTCCGCAGGGTTCGGAACGAAACCGTCTTATCGCCATGTTCGTCGCCATTGCTGCGGGTGTGTTTGTGCTCGGACTTGGGCTTTCGGCTGGCACCCGGCGATCGCTCACTGCTCGTCTTTTGGTTTTTGGGGTGGCGGGACCGCTCGTCGTGGGTGTCACAACATTGTTTGGTGCATGGTCGATGTTTATCTCGTCGCACGACATGCAGTTCGTCATGGTGCTCACGGCGATGGCCACGGTGCTCGCTGTCGGCCTCTCGCACTTGCTCGGTGCTCCTATCGTGCGTGACCTTGAGAGGTTGCGGTTCGCTGCAGATCAGGTAAGTAGGGGCGACTTGTCGGCGCGAAGCGAGCTGCGTCGCGGTGATGAGCTGGGGTCACTTGGTGCCGCTTTTGATTCGATGGCCCAACACATCGAAGACCAAGATGCTGCGCGCACCCAGGCTGAGGCTGACCGTCAGTTCCTGATGTCGTCGCTAAGCCATGATGCCCGCACCCCGCTGACAGCCATGCGAGCGGCGGTAGAGGCGCTACAAGACGGCCTGGCGCCAGATCCGGTGCGCTACCTGGCGTCGATTGAGCATGACCTGTCCGCGATCGAAGCCATCGTCGAGAACATTTTCGTACTGGGCCGGCTCGATTCGAACCAACTTACGCCTGACCTCGAGCAGCTGGACCTCGCCATGCTTGCTCGAAACTCGATTGTGGCGATCGAACCGTTGGCCGAAAAACATGACGTGGTGCTCGAGCTTATTGCTGATGGGTCGGTGCCGATCAACGCCGACCGCGTCGAGACGCAGCGGGTCATTGCGAACCTATTGTCCAATGCGATTCGTCACAGTCCTGCTTCGGGAGTTGTCCAGATCGAGACCACGTTGGACCCGCAACCGTCGTTGGTGGTGCGAGATGATGGTCCAGGATTTCCCGAGGCGTTCATTGAGCGGGCCTTTGACCAATTCACTCGAGCAAATGCTGACCGTAATCGACGAGATGGTGGAGCGGGCTTAGGCCTTGCGGTGGTTAAGGGCCTCGTCGAGGCGCAAGGCGGCAGTGTGTTTATCAAACCCGGTTCAGGCGGCACCGTCGGGTTTCGCCTGCCAGGCTGCTCCCGTAGCACCGCACCCACTTCGATGTAGAGCGGCCATCACCATTCGGTGCATTCGCATTCGACTGTTTGGTCCATGGCCTGCCACTTGAACTTGACTGGGGCCGACGTTGCGCCGCATCCGGTGCACTCAACGGCAAATCCGTCTGTGAGCGTGACCATCATCACCGGCGATTCACCCGTCGAGAGACGCTTGGGCTTTGCCTTGGGTTTCGCCAGTTCAGGCATCGGCAGTTTTTCGAGCTCAAGATACGGACCCAAATCTTCTGGCTTTTCGCGAGGCGTATCCGGAACCTGTTCCTGGATCCACTCGTGCAACCAGGTCTGCTCCGGCCACTGCAGATAATGGAGCTTGCCGTACATCTTCGCGGCCCCAAGATCTCGCGCGAGGTCTGCGGCGATGTGGGCCTCGCCCACATCGGCATTGATGATGTCCCAACGGTCCGATTCGGAGCCCATGACAAGCGACGACGTGACCTGCACAGGTGCTGTGAGCTCTGAGGGGCCGTTCCAGTCGAGGAAGCCGGCGACCTGGTCGAGTTGAGCGACGCCGAAAATTCGGGTTTTGTCCGAGATTTCTTCGATCTCGTCGATGAATCCGTCGCGATCCTCGTTCGTTGTTGGGTCTTCGAGAGTGTCTGCCGCAAACAGAATGACGAAACGAGCGCCACTTCCGGCGGGCTTACGCCGCAAGATTCGCCCCATGCGCTGGATCATCTGGCGTCGCGTGCGGCTCGCGCTGACGACGACGCCAAGGTTCGCGTTTGGAACATCGACGCCCTCGTCAAGTACCCGAGGTGCGGCGACGGCGTCGAGTCGGCCGGCGCGCAAGTCTTCGAGGATCGTCTCGCGAGCGAGTCGCGGGGTTTCGCCAGTGATTATCTCGATCGAGAGTTCTGAATCGAGGCGGTTAATCGCGTGATTCGCGGCCTTGACCGTTTCGGTGAATACAAGTGCCCCTTCGGCATCGGCTATCGACGGAGCCAAGGTGGTGAGCGCTCGATATTTGGCCGTACTGTTCGCGACGATCTCACGGCGCTTGCCAAGCGCGTCGAGATACTCGCGTGCGGCTCGCCCGCTTGTGCCAGCGTCTTGATCTGCGAGGTGGGCCACCGCAGCAAGAAAGTCCGAGAAGTTCTGCGGCATTTCGGGAACAGCACGAAGAACACGTCGGGCATCGACGAGCTGCTGTTCGGTGGTCACATACTCGGTGCGTTCCGCCGATTCGAGCGGTACCGAAACAAAGGCGACTCTCGGCTGAGCGCAGACGCCGTCGTCGATTGCTGAGGCAAAGTTGTAGCGGAAGCAGACGCCGCCGAAATAGGGCAAAATCACTTTCTCGATTGCGTTGTCACCACGTTCGAGCGTTGCGGTCAAGCCGAGCCGTTCGTTGTAGTCGCCGATCATGGCCTTGCGCAGAACCCCACCGCCGAAGCCGTGGCACTCATCTGCAACGAGGAGTCCACCGCGCCCCTCGGGGGGGACTGGTCGTTGACTTGACGCCGAATGACGCGTGGCGACGAGAATGTCGCACGAGTCAGGACGGTCGCGTCGGCTGTCGCCAAGACGGCCAACGGTCAGATCCGGAAACGCCCGCGTCAGCCGCTCGTGCCACTGCGCAATGAGCACGCGCGTCGGCACAACCACCATGACAAAGTGGTCGCGCCGAACAGCATCGGAAATCGCGGCGAGGGCCATATCGGTCTTGCCCGAACCGGTTACAGCCTCGACAATTCCACGGCGTCCGCATTCGAGCCAGGCGGTGAGTGCGTCGATCTGCCAACGGTACAGATAGCGCTCTGGTCGGTCAGTACTGTTCACGGATCCCCGGCTACACGAGTGGCAAAATGACGTATCGACGGTAGCGGCGTTGCCTCTCGGCCCGTCGGTCGTGTCGCTATTTGCATGTGCTGTCCTTGCGAGAAGCCCGTCGACCACTCGCGAAACCTCCTCGCCGGTCTAACCGTCTACCGTCGCGACCGTGCCCCATTGCTTTCTCGCGTGCCGCAACCGTTTGGCTCTGTGTGCATTCGCGCTGTTCCTCGCGCTGATCGTCAGTTCGTGCGGCAGTAGTTCTGCAACAATTCAGGCTGGCGATGTCTCTGGTGCCGCTGCTTCTGCAACACCAGTGCGCAGCAGCCAACCCCTGGCGACCGGTGGGCAAGACGCCGAAAATGGCGGTGATCTCGTCGCCGACAGCGATCTGGGCGGCGAGCAAGATGGGACGGCCGACGACGAACCGAGCGCACGACCGTCGCCGACTCGACAGGTGGTCACCGCTGTGCCGTCCGCCAGTTCGATACCGACGGCTCGTTCACTGCCGACAGCTTTGCCACAACCGACAGCAACGGTCCCTCCGACCCTCACGCCGGAACCAACCTCGACGCCGACACCGACTCCGTTAGCGGAGATTGAAGCCGTTCCTGACGCAACCGCCCACGCATCGCCCGAACCCGAACGTACCCCGCTAGGAGCTGTTCCGACGACGAGGCCGGAGTGGAGCGTCGGAAACCTGCCACCCGCTGAAGCGCCGGAATCTGGCGGCCTGCTTCCACCGTCGAACTGGACTGGTGAGGTTCGGGCGGTTCGGGCTGAAAGCGGGGCGGTTATGGCCGTGCGGGAACAGCGCGGTGCTGGATGGTTGGTGGTGACGCCATGCCATCAGCTTGCTGAGGTCGAAGCGCTAGTGCCGATCACCGGTCCGATCGATGTCCTGATCGACCCTGGACACGGCGGCGATGAGACTGGTGCAGTTGGAAACAATGGACTGCGCGAGGCTGACATCAATTTGCGTGTCAGTCATTTGCTGCATGACGAGTTGGTCGCGATGGGCTTTCGAGTGGAGATGACGCGATGGACTGACATTCGTGTAGCGATCCAAAGTCGAACCGAGCTGGCCAACGCCTTGGAACCGCGAATCTTCATTTCCGTGCACCACAACGGTGGTTTTCCGGCCCCGTTCGATCGGCCCGGAACTGAAGTGTTTTTCCAAAAGGGCGATGCAGAATCGCAGCGGCTTGGGGGGCTGATCTTCGAAGAGATACAAGCGGCGTTTTCAGACGTTCAAATCGACTGGGTCGCCAATGACACCCACGGCGTGTCGTGGCGGGCGAACGATCGCGGCACCGATCTCTATGGCGTCTTACGACGCACGCCTGACCTGGTGAGCGTGCTGACCGAAGCGATGTTTATCTCGAACCCGCCTGAGGCGCAGTTACTTGCTCAGCCGGGCACGGCAGAGGCCGAAGCGCGCGCCTTGGCAAATGCCATATCGCGCTTCTCAGCCACGACTGATCCGGGTCGGGGCTACATCGCCGGCCTTGACTTTCTCGGCGAGCTCGGCACCGGCGGCGGTTCTGAAGGCTGTGTCGAACCGTCACTTCGCTAAATATCGGAATCGCAGCGTGCCATGCGTCGACTGGTCAGCAGGCTGCGCAACAAAGTCGATCACGACGACGGTGACGTGTTGATCCGGCTCAGGATCAAACGACTGTCGGTTTGGCGCACGCCTGCTTGTTCGCGGAGCTGCTGCAACAGATCTTCAAGGTCCTCGGGCGAGGCGACACGTACCCGCAAGCGATAGTCGACGGGGCCGGTCACATGGATGGCCTCGATCACCCGTTCGTCACTGCCCACGAAATCGATGAATCGCTCGTCAGATGGGCGGTGGTCTAGCCAGATATCCATCGACGCAGCCAAGCTACGTCCGAGCGCAGCATGGTCAACATGCGCATGGAAGCCCGTGATCACGCCATCTCGCACCAGGCGACTTACCCGCGATGCGACTGCATTGGGACTCAGGCCGACCTGAGTCCCCAGGTCGCGTTGCGATAATCGGGCATCGTCTTGCAGAGCTTTGAGAATATCGAGGTCAATCTGATCCAACACGGAGATTATCTCACTTTTTCAGGCATGTTGTGCATGAATAGTGTGCCAAATGCAGTCACCAATGGTGCATTATGAAGTCATGAGCAATACGCAAGCAGAAGCATTCGAAGCCTTGGTGAGCCGTTGGGTGAGCCACGAAGAACTCCGAGCTACGGGTGCGCCATTGTCAGATTTGATGCAGTCGCGCTTGGAACTTGATCAGCAACGTTGGTCAAGCCGCCGTCAACTGCAGAGCGTCTAGTAGATCGTCTCTGGCCGACATCGCACGAGCTAGCGCTCGTGCAAGCGCCGAACTGGTGAAGGCGGCGGCGTTTCGGCAGCTGTTGTCAGTCGCCACATGCCATCGCCGAGCGACTCTGCTCGCCCTGTGCGTTTGAGGCCGGTCAATGCCAAGCTGATCTTGTCGAGTTCGTCTTCGCGGCCTTCGTCGAGAAACGCGAACGCGATCTCATTGCGATTCAGCGGACCGTCGGCACGGCGAAGAATCTCAAGTACAGCCTCGCTTCGGTTCATGAGCGACAGCGGATTGGCGTCAACGTGGCTGGCGACCGCCGCAGGGCCGATTCGCACCACATTGCTGTCATCTCGTGGAGCCGGTTCAGCTCTCGTTTCTGGCGGCGTCAGGCGACGAGCGAAGCTGCGCATGCCCTTGAGCTCGAGCGTGAGTGCCCGTTCTTCTTCTTCGGCGATGCTGAGCGCCTCGCGAAGGTCCAAGATGTCCGCGCGCGCTGCGGCGAGGCGTTCTTCTGCGTCGGATATTGCTTCATGGAAGTCCATGACAGGTGCCAAACTTGCTCGATCTGGGCCGCCTTGTCGAGCCCGACACATAGCGGCGGGTGACTTGCTGGCAAGCACAGTAATTTTTGTTGCGGTTGGGCCAGACTAGCAGAGCTAGTCGCGACTAGCTAGCAAAATCTAGTTTTAGGCAAGTTGCGCCTACTTGGTGCCCTAGATCGGTGCTAGCTAGGTGAAGTTTCACCCTCACAACGTGACCGGCAGCGCCGACATGCCGCGGATCGTGATGGCCTGATTGTGCACCGGTGGTCCTGGGCCGAGTCTGAGGTGAGGGAACCGCTCAAACAGCCGTTGCAGCGCGACCTGGCCTTCGATACGAGCGAGAGCCGCCCCGAGACAGAAGTGGATGCCGCTGGCGAAGCTCAGAATGGGAACTTCTGCTCGGGATACAACGAGGGCGTCAGGATCGGCCACCGACGCCGGGTCGCGGTTCGCCGCGCCGAGCAAGGTGACGATCTGCGAACCTGCGGGAATGTCTTGCCCGCCCAGTACGACGTCAACGTTTGCTTGCCGAGCGTCGAGTTGTACGGGTCCGTCCCACCGCAACAATTCTTCAATTGCGTTCGGCCACAACGACGGATCGGCGATCAATGCAGCCAGTTGCGCTGGGTGATGCACAAGTCCAACAACCCCGTTGCCGATCAGATTCGTCGTCGTTTCGAAACCCGCGGTGAACATCAAGATCGTGTTGCTGATTAGCTCAGCTTCGCTTAGCCGGTCGCCCGCTTCTTCGGCTTCGATGAGAACCGACAACAAGTCATGTCCAGGCTTGTTGCGCTTGGCCGCAACAAGTTCGACCATGTAGGCGTGAATCTCGCCGTAGGACGTTGCCGCAGCGTCAAAGTCAGCGCCAGTCGAGGTCGGCTCTAGGGACCGCACGAGATCCGCCGTTCGTGGCCGGAACCAATCGCGGTCCTCGTCAGGTACGCCAATCATGGCTGCGATCACTCGGACCGGCAGTTGAAACGCGAATCGCCCGATCAGGTCGACTTCGTCACCTGGACTTCCAAGGTCGTCGAGGAGTTCATTGGTGAGCCGTTCAATAGCGGGCCGCAAGTTCTCGATTCGCCGTGGCGTAAACGCCCGGCTGACGAGCCCACGAATACGAGTGTGATCTGGCGGGTTCAAAAAGAGCATGGACTCTGTGCGGTTTGCCGGGCGCTCGCGGGTTGACCCGTCGGCGAGAGTTAAGACGTCTGGCCGGTCTCCCTTGATGTATGTCGGGTCGCGCAGCACAGCACGACAATCGGCGAAGGTCGACACAAACCAAGATCCGGTGAAATCGTCGCGAAATACTGGCGCTTGCGAACGAAGCTCGTGGTAGAGCGGGTAGGGATCGCGGCGACCATCTTCAGAAAACATGATGGCCATCACGAGTTCTGATGGTGTGCGTGGCGGACTTTGGGCAGATCCGGTCATTGCGTCTGATCGTAGGCGGCGACACCGATGAGGAGCAGCCGAACTACCGTGTCTCCACGATGTGGACTATGAAGCGCCCCGCGGCTCGTGTCGTGATTCTCGATCGCAGCCAGCGAGTTTTTTTGATCAGCGGACGGGACCCTGCCGACCCATCAAAGCGGCCGTGGCTTGAGATCCCCGGCGGAGGAATTGACCCCGGCGAAGACAGCGCGGTCGCGGTTGCCCGCGAGCTTTATGAGGAAACCGGCATTGAAGACGCCGAGATCGGTCCCGTGATCTGGACTCAGCACGTGGAGTTCGATTTCGGCGGGATTCATTTCGACAGCAACGAACGTATTCACGTTGCATGGTGCGATGGCGGCGAGTGGAAGCCGAAACACCTCGAATACCTCGAAGCTGCGGCCTTTACTGGCGCTCAGTGGTACTCGCTTGAAGATTTGTTGGCCGACGACACACCGGTGCTTCCCGAGCGGCTGCGCGAGTTCCTTCCCGACATCGTCGCAGGCAGGCTGCCGTCTACGCCGATCGATATTTCCCCGCGCCCGTTGCGGGGCACAACAGGTCTCGGTTAGCGCCGACGGCGAGCCGTGGTTAGCAGCGAGTCACGCGGCTTGAACGAGCGCCTACGTCAAGGCGGCGTCAGTGTCCTGACGGAAGTCCCAGGTCATGGCGGTCGGCTGCTTTGACCGCGTATCCGATGATGATGGCAGGCAGCAACAACACCGAGCCGACTAACAAACAACCGAACATCAGCCACCCCCAAAAATCGGTGAAGGTCGTCGCCAACCCGACAAAGAACGCAACCATCGCGCCGAGAAAGAACCCGTAGCCCAGACGTTTGCCCCAGTCGGCCGCCGAGCTCCAACGTGCCCGTTCGGCGAGAATCGGATCTTCGGCCGGTGGGTTGTCGGGCTTGGGGTTGTTGGGCTTGGGTTCGTTGGATTTGGGTTCGTTGGATTTGGGTTGGTTGGCGCTTCGCTCGTCACTCACTGCAGTTACTTCCATCCGGCGTCGTCGATGAGGGTTTCAATTCGCCGCTGCGATGCCTCGATCGAGAACCGCGAACGGGCAATCTGCTGGTTGCGGTCGAGCACATCTTGGTCGGGGTTGGCCACAAATGTTGCGACCTGATTCACCTGACTTGGCCGAAACCACGTAAACCCTTCGGCCGCGAGCTCGTTGGCGACTGGGTAGTCGCCGACAATGACCGGGCGGCGGTGAATCGATGCCTCGATTGGCGGATTTCCGAAGCCTTCCCACAGTGACGGAAACACGACCACGTCGCAGGCCGCGTAGATGTCCGCGATTGAATCAGCTCCGCGGTGGACGACCGGAACCTTTGCTGTTGACAACAACCATTCGAGATGGTGGCCGTAGCCCTCTTCGGCCTGACCGAGTAGCCAATAGGTACCGCCCAGCTCTTCGGCGAGGCGTAACGCCAACGGAATGTTCTTTCGCGCGATGCCGCGAACCGGATGTGCAACCAACAAGGAGTCGTCGGTTATGCCGAGCTCGGCTCGCATACGGTGCCGGTCGCCCGGCGGATCATCGACGAGGAACGGGTTGTAAATCGTGGTGGCCTCGAACCCGCGATCGTGCATCTGGACGCGGGTCAACTCGTTGATCGTCACATGACGCCAAGCACGATCTCGAAGCGGGAGCTCGGTGATGTGGCTGAACCTGTCGCGCTGCCATGGCGGATCGTGATGATGCATGATTGCCGGTCGCCCCGCCAACTCGCGGGCAACCGCCCGGCTCGCTGCAAGATTCAACGGGATTGTGCACAGATTCTCGACAACGGTGAGATCAGCATCGGCAAGCGCTTCAGATAGCTCTTGTGGGTCTGGGGGTGACTGGTGATCGATGCCCAATCCGTTGATGATTCGGTCAGCGCGTCCGTCGCCGGCGATCGTCACAACTCGATAGCCAAGACCAACGAGGGCTTCAGCCCAGCGATCAGCGACAATACTGACTCCGTCGCTCATCCCGAGGCGAAACGACACGATTGCGCATGTCTTCACGATGGAAACGAACGGCGGCGCACTGCAAAGGACAGTATCGGAATGGACTCACCCGCTGGCACCACCGCCGCGTCGCCCAGATTGGTAGAAGCCGCTCGAGAGATGCTCAACGCCCAATGGCGCTCCGAGGGTTACACGATGCCCAATGCGCAGACATACCCGTGGCAGTGGCTTTGGGACTCCTGTTTCCATGCTCTTTGCTGGACCGCTTTGGGCGACGAACGTGGCCTGGTCGAGATCGAAAACTTGTTCGCGTGTCAGACGTCGAGTGGATTTGTTCCGCACATGACCTATCACCCAGATCCCCCCGCGAGCACCGCGTACTGGGGTCGCACCGGGAGCTCAACGATCACACAGCCGCCGATGTACGGCCATGCGCTAGCGGCGCTCGCTCGAAGCGGTCTTCACGCTTCACCACAGCTGCTTGAGTCAGCCCGTCGAGGTCTCGGCTTTTTATTCGAAGATCGACGTCGATCCGAGTGCGGATTGATTGAGTTGTGTCACCCATGGGAGTCCGGCTGTGACGACAGCGCTCGCTGGGACTCTGCTCTTGCGGGCGGTTGGTCTCGCGATCGGTGGCGTAAACACAAGACACATCTGCTGGCGTCGGTCGAGATCGACAGCGAGGGTGGCGCCGTTGCCAATCCGCAGTTTCGGGTGGCCTCAATCGGGTTCAACGCGCTTGTCGCGTTTAATGGTCTTGAGCTGGCTGAGCTGATCAACGATGATGGGCTTCGTCGTCAAGCGCTCGATCTGAGCGACCGCATCTCGAACCGGTGGTCCGAGCACGGCCGCACCTGGATCGATGACGGAGACTTGGCCGACCGGTCAGGCAGCGTGCCCACCGCCGATGCGCACTTCGCCTTGCTGGTGGAGCAACAACGACACATCTCGACAACGGCGCTTGCGGATCTTATTGACGACAACTATTTCGGCGGAGCCTGTGGCCCTGCCGGAATTCGCCGGGAGCATCCGACCGCCGATCTGGAGACCTACTGGCGGGGTCCTGCGTGGCCGCAAATGACATACCTGTTCTGGCTCGCGGCGACTCAGCTCGGCGACAGCGAAGCTGCCAACAGCCTGGCGGCGGCGCTCGTTCGTGGAGCTGAAGTCTCGGGCTTCGGCGAGTATTGGCACCCTGATACCGGGGCTGGCGGTGGCGCTCGTCCACAAAGCTGGGCGGCCATTTCCATCGTTCCCGGACTGCTTCCTGACGTGGCTCGACCGGCCCATTTGGTCTGAACCAGGTCCGTTCTGGTGGCGCGGTCAGTGAATGTCGACTAACAACACAGTAGAGAGACGCGACAAAACCCGTTCGCCAAACGACTTGGTGATGCAGGAACGATCGTCTCGTATCCGTCGGCGCATAGTCATTTGCCGAATCCGACATCGACGAAACGCTGGCCTGCTTGGTTGAGCTGCCAGAGGAGTGTTGTGGCCAAAAAGAAACGTCCGAACAAGTCAGGTGCCGCCAAAAAGGCGAGTGGTGCGGTGGGCAATGCCCGCGACGCCGCTAAGCGTGCGGCCGAGACAGCTGGTGATGCACGAAGTCAGGCCACTGGCGCCATTGGTGGCAAAGCTGCGGGTGCAGCTGGCAAGGTGACTGGTGCTGCTAGTGATGTTGGTGGCAAGGCCACCCGATCCGCTGGCAAGCTCACGGGTGCTGCCAGTGATCTTGGTGGTAAAGCCGCTGGTGCAGCTGGCAAGGTGACCGGTGCTGCTACCGATGTTGGTGGCAAGGTCACCGGATCCGCTGGCAAGCTCACGGGCGCTGCTGCCGCGACATCAGCTGCCGGCGCTGCAGCGACGCGCAAGGTATCGAAACCGTCGCTACGGAGCGGTGGATCGACGAAGACGACGTCTCGGTCTTCGCGCACAGTATCGACCAAGACGTCAGGTGCAGGTCGAGGTGGCGGTGGTTGGTCTCGGTTCCTGCCGCCCAACGCAAGAGGTAAGTTCCCATGGAAGTGGCGATGGCTCGGCCTTGTGCCGCTTCTTGGCCTGTTCGTCGGAGCTGGGATCTGGGCCTGGACACATATGGAAAACAACATGCAGGAGCGAGCAATTGCGAACCTGACATGTGAAGGGATTGACCCCAGCGGTCTCGACCTCGACTGGAGCTATCGCAACGTCGACGTCGACGGTGTGCTTCCTGCAGGTTTCAGTGCTGCCGACATCGAACGCATCATTGACGAGGGTTCCGACAACGAAAGCTGTTTGGAAGACGCTGGTGTGGGCGGCTACGACGGAGTCGATGACCCCGGCGTACGCGACGTCGACATCGCAGCAGCCGCAGCGGCTGTTCCCGTCGCAGAACCTGACCCAACCGCAGTTCCTGTTCCGACAGCTACCGCGGTTCCCGAGCCGACAGCGACCGCGGTGCCCGAGCCCACGGCAACTCCGCAGCCAACCTCAGAACCTGAACCCACCGCTGAGCCAATCATCGCTGCTCTCGCTGCGACGGCCGTGTTCAACGGCGAATCCATTGTGTTGACCGGAGAAGTCGCGAACGAAGCGCATCGTGACGAGCTGGTCGCGGCGGCTATCGCCTCGGTCGGCGAGGCCAACGTGGTTGACCAACTCACGATTGCTGACGGCGAACCATCATCGACAGCCGATGTCCGAGTGAGCGAACTGGCTTCGGTCATCGCCGAATTCAGCAGCGGAAACATTATCGAAGGCGAAGCATCAATTAGTGATGCCGAACTTACCTACCGCCTGACATCACCGACGCAGCCGGCCAAGGCTGCCCTCGGGCTCGCTGGCTCCGGCATCGTCACGGTTCCAAGCGGCGCCGTTCCGGAGTTCACCGGATGAGCAACGAATCATTTGACCCCACGCCCACCATTTCCCATCCGATCGCCTGAAAGGACCAATATTCATGTGGTACTTCTTCCTTGAGTACATCATCCCATTCCTATTGTCTTGCCTGCTGGGGCTGTTCCTCGGCTGGCTGCTGTGGCGCTGGCGCCGCGGACGCATCGACATGGCCGACTACAACCGTGTAGTTAGCAGCGAGGCTGACTACAAGACCCGCATCGACACTCTGAGTCGCTCCGAAGCTGACCTCAAGAGCCGTGTGGGTGAGTTGCAAACAGCGAACTCATCGCTCGAAGGCGACCTCAACGCCAACGTGTCACGCCTGGCTTCTTTTGAAGCCGACGCCAACTCGAATGTCGCTTTGCAAGGCGATCTCGACGGTGCTCGCGGCGAACTAAAGACCGCCAACGCCCGAATTGGCTCACTTGAGGGTGACCTCAAGACCGCTAATGGCAAGATTGCTGGCCTTGAGGGTGACCTCAAAACTGCTAACGGCAAAGTTGCTGGCCTTGAGGGTGACCTCAAAACTGCAAACGGCAAGATTGCTGGCCTTGAGGGTGATCTCAAAACTGCTAATAGCAAGGTTGCTGGGCTTGAGGGTGACCTTAAGACCGCGACAGCAACCAATGCCTCGATCAAAGCCGACCTCGACTCGAACGTCAGCAAGCTGGCTTCGGTTCAAGGCGACGCCGACAAGATTTCCAAGCTCGAAGCGAGCCTCGCAGCAGCCGCTGCAGGTGCGGCTGCAGCAACAGCAGCAGCCGCTGCCAAGGAAAAAGCCAGCGGATCGTTGCAGGGCGACCTCGATGCGGCAAACGCTCGGGCCAAGTCCATGGAAACAGAGTTGGCCGATGCCAAGTCCCGAGTCAGCGCTATGCAAGCTGACATCGACAAGGCAAATGCACGCGTCGGCTCGCTCGAAGGCGACCTGTCCAAAGCGAACGAACAATCTAAGGCAGCACAAACCGAGCTCGACGCTGCCAAGGCCCGTGCAGCGTCGCTGCAGGGCGATCTCGACAAGACAGCAGCCCGTGTTGCCGGCCTCGAAGGCGACTTGAGTGCCGCTCAGTCAGCCAATGCTTCGTTGAAGGGCGATCTCGACTCAAACGTCAGTCGCCTTGCTTCGTTCGAAGGCACCGCCGATCAGGCAGCCACGCTCCAGTCAGATCTCGACGCTGCCAATGCTCGTATGTCTGGTCTGCAAGGCGATCTCGACAAAGCGAACACCCAGGTTGCATCACTGCAATCTGATCTCGATGCGTCAAAGGCCCGAGCAACTGCCCTCGAGGCCGATCTGGGCTCGGCGAATGGTCGTGTTGGCTCGCTCGAAGGCGAACTGAAGACCGCTCAGGCGGCCGCAGGAGCCAGCGCTGACCTTGAAGCACGGGTTTCATCACTCACCGGCGAACTCGACGCCGCTCGCAGTTCATCGAAGTCAGTCGAAGCTGACCTCAGCGGGGCTACCGAGCGCATCAACACGCTTGCCGCTCAACTCGACGCCGAACGTAAAAAGGCCGCAGACCTCGAAGGTCAGGTTGGCGATGCAAACGCCGCCAATGCAGACCTTGAGGGTCGGGTTGCGGGTATTGCTGCGTTGCAGTCTGAGCTTGCTGCTGCCAAGGCTGCGAAGTCTGATCTTGAGGGTCAGGTTGCGGGTATAGCTGCGTTGCAATCTGATCTTGCTGCTGCCAACGCGGCCAAGGCCGCCGCAGACGCCAAGGCTCGCGACGCCGAAGCGCGAGCTGCAGCACTTGCCGGCTTGCAAGGCGACCTCGACGCCGCCAGAGCCAAGTCATCGAGCCTGCAAAGCGACCTCGATGCCAGCAAGGCAGCTGCGGCCAAAGTGGCAGGTCTCGAACAGGAGCTTGCGGCCTGTCGCACCGATCACGTCAACAAGGGAGACCTTGCCAAGCTCAATGCTCGTATTGCAGAGCTTGAAGCTGCGCTGGCCGACGCGAATCGCAAGCCTGAGCCTGTCAACTCACTCGCAGCGCTCGACAGCGGGGCGTGGAAGAAAGGCACGACCAAGCTTGGTACCGCAGGTGCTGACCACCGTGACGATCTTCAAAAGATTCACGGCATCGGTCCGGTAATGGAAGAATTGCTCAACAGCTTCGACATTCAGTCATGGGAGCAGCTTGCTGCATTCAGCAAGGCTGATGTCGCCACTGTTGATGCAGCGCTCGAAGACTTCCCGGGTCGTATCGAACGCGATCAGTGGGTCGAGCAGGCTCGTGCCTTTATCAAGGCCGGTCACAAGGTCGTCGACGTGCCTCGCCCTGAACGAAAAGACAAATCAGGTCGAACCATCGTCGATGATTGGGAAAAGGGCAAGACCAAGCTCGGAACCGCCGGCGCTGGCCACACCGATGACCTCAAGGTCGTCAACGGAATCGGCCCGGTTCTCGAAGAGACACTGGCCGAGTTTGGCATCACGACCTGGGAACAGATTGCGGCGTTCAAGAAGAACGACATCGACATCGTCGATGACGCACTGGCTTTCCCCGGGCGCATTGAGCGAGACGAATGGGTCAGCCAAGCCAAGGACCTCATCAAGCGGTTCCCATTGACCGATCCGTACCACCGTCCAACTCGTAAGACGTTCCTCAACGCTTCGTCTGACGAGAATCCTTGGGAGTAACCCGAGCGGCGCATTAGCGCTGCCTGGACGCAACTGAAGAACCTTGAGCGAGGCGGCCCTTTGGGTCGCCTCGCTCGCGTCCCAGATCGGTCATAGGTACAGGTCGGCATAGGTACAGATCGCGTCATAGGTATTGTCAAGGTCATGCCTCGTCAAGAGCCACCAGCGCTACCAGTTCAGGCCGACGAACGAACGACGCTTGTCGCGTTTGTGGATTTCTACCGAGCGGCTCTAATCGATTGAACCCACGACTTGACGCAACAAGACCTGCGAAGAGCCTCAACGGCTTCATCATTGTCGTTGGTTCGGCGGCCATGCCGTTCTGATCCGCGAGGGAATCGACGGCGACACGCTGTAGCGGCAAAGAGCGCCGAGGCCGCGAATACATCGGTGCTGGCGGGGTTCTAGAGCTAGATTCGCTCGCATGACCGGCATCACATTCACACCAGAAATGTCGGCGCTGTCTGGCGAACAGCAACCGTTCGTGCGATACCGGGATCGTCTCGGTTCCTATGAAATTGTTCGCTCGGCTGAAGTGTCTGACGAACAGTACGTGAATCACGTCATGGAGCTTGACGGCCAGGTCTCCAAGGTGTGGGGAAGCGGATTTCGCGTAACCCCCCTGGTGGCAGCCGAAGATCTCCGCATGCAGGCAGGGGCTGTCGGCTCGGGGTCGCTGACCATCAAATCTGAAGTCGGCAACGTCGGTGGTTCGCATAAGTCCAGGCACCTTTTTGGGGTAGCCCTGCAACGGTTGCTGTCTCGTGAGCCACGCGACGGTTCGGCGCGGCTGGCGATCGCTAGTTGCGGTAACGCCGCCATCAGCGCCGCGGTGATTGCTCGAGCCACCGAGTTGCCGCTCGATGTATTCGTGCCCGACTGGGCCGAGGTATCGGTGATCGACACGCTGCGAGAATTTGGAGCGACGATCAACGTGTGTTCTCGCCGCGATGGTGAGGCTGGCGACCCGTGCTTCCTGCGATTTCGCGAAGCGGTGGCCGATGGCGCTGAGCCGTTCTCGGTCCAGGAAACCGAAACGTTGGGAACGATCGACGGGGGTCGCACCTTGGGGTGGGAGCTGCAGGAACAAGCGCCACAGGTCGACACGCTCTTTGTGCAGGTGGGCGGTGGCGCTCTGGCCAGTGCCGTTGGCACAGCCTTTTCTCAGGCCGCGCTTCGCCCCGTGCAGGCAGCAGGTTGTGCGCCGTTACGTCGGGCATGGGACCGACTGGCACCAGGTTTCGACTTCGCACACGCCGAAGCCAACCCCGACGAGTACATGTGGCCGTGGCAACCTGAACCAGTGAGTATCGCCACCGGCATTCTCGACGACGTCACCTATGACTGGGTGCCGTTACTGCGTCAAACGCATCTGTCGGGCGGCGAGCCGACGGTCGTGGCGGAATCGGCGATCGTCAACGCGTTTGAACTCGCTCGAGCCCACACCGATCAACGGGTGTGTACCACCGGTGTGGCCGGGTTGGCGGGCTGGCTCGAGTCTGACGACATTGCGACCTCACATGCCGCCGTCCTGTTCACCGGCCAGGACCGCGGATGACGGCACCGTTCGAGCCTCACTGGGTGCAGGCCGGACCCACACCAGTGGCGCTGGTGCATCGGCCGACGCAGCTGGCTGAGGCCTTGAAGCTCTTGGCCGAAGACCCGAGACGTGTTCCATTGGCAGGTGGAACAGACCTCTGGCTGCATCTCACCCGTCACTTGGGTGACCCGGTTGAGCTCATCGATCTGACTCGTGTTGACGAACTGCGTGGCATCGCTGTGGGTGACACGATTCGGGTTGGTGGTGGCGTGACGCACGCAGACATCGTGGCCGCACCGTCGATTGTCGAGCGCGCGATTCCTCTTGCCCAAGCCTGCCGTGAAATCGGATCGGCCCAATTGCGCAACCGGGCAACCATTGCTGGAAACTTGGCAACTGCGAGCCCAGCGAACGACTCGATTTCTGCGCTCATGGCTCTCGGTGCCACGGTCGAATTGGCCTCGTCAGAAGGCAGCGACGTCGCACGTCGCCAGATCGCGATTGAGTCGTTCTTCGATGGGTTCCGGTCAACCGTTATGTCGCCGGGCGAGCTGATTACTTCGGTAGCCATTGAACCTCTCGAAGCGCACAGTCGTGGGGTGTGGGCCAAGCTCGGGTTGCGGGCGGCTCAGGCAATCTCGGTGGTGCACGTAGGGGTTGTCATTGGCTTCGAACACGACGGCACGGTGGCGTGGGCTCGGGTCGCTCTCGGTAGTGTCGGTCCCACAGTCGAACTCAGCCAAGCGGCGCATGAAGCTCTTGTCGGCTCGGTGCTCGGGGCCGACGCCATTGATCGGGCGGCCCAAGCAGCCGCTGGTTCCGTGACCCCAATTGATGACGGACGCGCCACGGCGTCGTATCGGCGAGAATCGGTGTACACCATGGTTCGTCGCTGTTTGCAGACAGTTGCACGAGACGAGGCTGATCCCCGCTGGGGGAACCGCTCGCCCCGGCTGAGCATCGCTGACAGCGCACGAGTGGTGCGCGAGGCCCGCAGTAGCAGCACCGCAATCGACGACTCGACCGAGATTTCGGTCGACCTCAATGGCCGATCTACAACAGCAACGGGTGCAGCGTCGCTGACGCTACTGGACTGGGTACGCGCTCAGGGCTTGACCGGCTCCAAAGAAGGGTGCGCCGAGGGCGAGTGCGGCGCGTGCACGGTTCAGCTTGATGGTCAAGCCGTGATGAGCTGTCTCGTATCTGCGGCTCAGGCTGACGGTGCCCAGGTTGTTACGGTCGAAGGCCTCGCATCTGATGATCTGCATCCGATTCAACAAGCGTTCCTCGATAAGGCTGCGGTGCAATGCGGGTTCTGTATTCCTGGCTTCCTTGTCGCGTCCGCGTCGCTGCTCGGCGAGTTTGACGCCCCTACGAACGAGCAGGCGGTCGAAGCACTGGCCGGAAATCTGTGCAGGTGTACCGGGTACTGGCCGATCCTCGACGCCGTCGCTGACGCAGGGCGTGAGCGCGAGGCGATGTCATGAGCGTCGGCGAATCACCAGCTCGATTTGACGCCGCCGACAAGGTGACGGGGGATACTCGCTATTCGGCCGATCGAGTGCCGCACGACGCACTTTTCGCCCATGTCGTTTTCACTGCTCAACCACACGCCGAATTGATCGCGCTCGACGTGAGCGAAGCCGAGGCCTGCCCCGGCGTGGTCACGGTGGTCACAGCCGCCGACGTACCACGCAATGAATATGGTCTGACCAGACTGGATCAACCAGTATTTGTGAACGCGGTCGACGATACGAGTATCGCCTTTGCGACAAACGTGAGCCGATGGGAAGCCGACCATTTGTGCGCCGTTGTTGCAGAGACCGCAGCCCAGGCACGTCACGCTGCTTCACGAATCCGCGCCGAGTGGAAGCCACTTCGCCTGGTTCCGGATCTCTCCGCGGCCAAGAGTGACGAAATTCTCGTGCACACCCACGAGCAGTCGAATACGTATCACCATTTGCGGATCCGTCGTGGCGACATCGACGCCGGCTGGGCGGCTGCTGATGTTGTGATCGAGGGAACGTATGAGTTGCCGTACCAGGAACACGCGTATCTGCAGCCCGAGGCGGGAACCGCCTGGATCGACGAAGGCGGCCGTGTGGTGGTCGAAGTTGGCGGCCAATGGGCCCACGAAGATCGTGAGCAGATCGCCCACGCCCTCGGCCTGGAACAAGACGAAGTTCGGGTCATCTACCCTCCAATCGGAGGAGCGTTTGGCGGTCGTGAAGATCTGTCACTTCAGATTGTGCTTGCCGTTGCGGCCCGCAAAGTCGTGGGTCTTGGTATCGCCAGGCCGGTGACGAGTCAGTGGTCGCGCGAAGAGTCGATTGTCGGCCACCACAAGCGCCACCGGGCTGAGATCACCGCTCGCATCGGCGCCACCGTCGACGGCAAAATCACCGCAGTCGAAGCCGACGTATGGCTCGACGCGGGTGCGTACAACTACACCTCGAACAAGGTGCTCGGTAATGCGCACCTGAGCGTGGCGGGACCCTATGAGATCCCCAACGCGCGAATCGACAGTCGAGCGGTGTATACGACCAGCCCGCCCGGTGGAGCGTTCCGAGGCTTTGGTGGACCGCAAGGTGGCTTTGTTGCCGAGACCCAGATGAACCGGCTGGCCGAAGCGCTCGGCATAGACCCGGTTGAGCTGCGCCGGCGCAACATCGTGTCCGAAGGAAGCATCGGCATCACCGGAGCGGTCTTACCGCAAGGCGTGACAATCGGTCGGGTCATCGAAGCCTGCGCCGAACGGGCTGCAGAGCCGGCTAAGCGGTTGCCGTTCTCGCCGTTTGCATCACTCGGCCCGGACACAGTTGCGGTCCGCAATGGTCGAGGCTTTGCCGCCGGGTCCAAAAATGTCGGGTTTTCATTTGGGTTCCCCGAACGCTGCGAAGCCGAAGTGCATCTGTACCCAGCTGACGATGACGTCGACGGCGAACCGGCCAGGGCCGAGCTGTTTCACGCTGGCGCCGAAGTCGGCCAAGGCGCTCATCAGGCATTTCTACAGATGGCTGCCGAAGCCACAGGTCTTGCGATCGAGAACATCACTGGCCACTTCGGCGACACCGCAAATACCGGCGATGCCGGGTCCTCATCTGCAAGTCGTATGACCTTCATGGCCGGAAACTCGATCATCGGTGCCGCCGACCTGGCAGCAAAGGCTTGGGTCGAAGGCCAACGGCCAGCCATTGGCTGGTATCGATTTGTTCCGCCTGAAACCGAGGTGCTCGACGAGAACACCGGCGAGGGGCAACCGAACTTCGCCTACGGATACATGGCAACGGCGGTCGACATCACTGTCGATACCGACACCGGCCATATCCGAGTCGACCGTGTGATCGCCGCGCACGACGTTGGCCGTGCGATCAACCCCACACTCTTGCGGGGCCAGATCGAAGGCGCCGTCGCTCAAGCGCACGGCTACACGCTGAGCGAAAACCTGATTGTGCATGACGGGCAGATTCAAAACCCGCGTCTGTCGTCGTATCTGATCCCGGGCATCGGCGATGTGCCAGCAGTTGTTGATTCGGTGGTGCTCGAGCTTGGGAATGACATCGGCCCTTTCGGGGCAATCGGTGTCGCGGAGATGCCGTTTATTACCTATGCGCCAGCGGTGATCGCCGCGGTGCACGACGCGACGGGCGTTTGGTTTGATGCGCTTCCGTTAACGCCGGCACGGGTGCTTGCCGGGTTGCGGAGCGCCGACGTGGCCACTGACAGCTGAGTGTTCAGCGTCTGGTGGTCGCATGCGGATGGTTCTCGTGCAAGCCAGCGCCAGTAATACGAGTGAGGATCGCTCGTTCGCGGAACTCGTGCAGGTTGGCCGAGTTCGAATAGGACATTGCGCTTTTGAGCCCGGCCATCAGTTCGTTGACCAACGCCACTGCTGACCCGCGATACGGAACGAGCCCTTCGACCCCTTCGGCCGCACGGTGCTCGAAGTAGTCGTCGCCCAGTTCTTCGCCCGCCCGCTCTGCTCGAAGCTCAGCGGCTTCGCGCGACGCCATGCCTCGCACGCGTTTGAAGAGGCCCTTCTCGGTCTGTTCCACTTCGCCGGGGGCTTCTTTGGTTCCGGCGAACATCGAACCGATCATCACACTGTCGGCGCCGACCGCCATAGCTTTGGCAATGTCGCCCGAGGTGCGTATTCCGCCATCGGCGATCACCGGCACACCACATTCGCTGTTTACCGCATCGGCGACCGCCGTGAGTTGCGGCACGCCGACGCCGGCGACCAGACGAGTCGTGCATACGCCGCCGGGGCCGACGCCGACCTTGACGGCATCGGCGCCTGCACGGGCCAGGTCAATTGCTGCTTGTGCCGTTGCGATATTTCCCGCGATCACACGCAGGTTCGGAGCTTCGTCTTTGAGTCGCTTGACGCCTTCGATCGCGTGTTCCGCGTGGCCATGCGCAATGTCGAGGACAACGACGGTTGCTCCGGCGTCGGCACACGAACGGGCTCGTTCGATCATGTCGTGATCGGTTCCAATAGCCGCGCCGATTGTGCCGCCTTCGCAGGCTTCGAACGCTTTGCGGACTTCTGCGGCGTGTGCCGGAATTGGCAGGAAGCGGTGAATGATGCCGACCGCGCCAACGGCGGCCATAGTGGCCGCCATTTCCCAGCCGCAAACGGTGTCCATGTTCGCGGCGATCACGGGCAGGCGCATCTCGACACCGAGCGTGAGCTTTGAGGTCAGGTCGACTTGTGACCGGGACCTAATGTCGGAGCGTTGCGGCACGAGCAGCACGTCGTCGTACGTAAGGGCGATGGGCAGGTCGTCAAGATTCACAGGGAGGCCTCGTCGAGTGGTTCGTTGCTGATGAGATAGTCGCTGATTTGTGTGTCTTCTGCGCCAAGGTCGGCGTAGTTGTCGTGGCTGCGTGCGGTCATGAACTCGCGCCACTCAAACGGGCGATACCGGGCTGCTCCCGGTGCTTCGGTCAGCGGCTGTACGTGGGTGATCCGCGAAGGATTGCCAAAGTACGGAATGCTGAAACGGCGCCGGCTCGTCATGGGCACGACTCGATGCACCGCGGCGCGCCAATAATCGTTTGATTGCACCTGAATAGCATCGCCGAGATTCACCACAATGGTGCCCGGAATGGGCGGAACATCGATCCATGTCTCATCTCGACGCTGGGTCTGTAGCCCGCCCGTGTCATCTTGTAGCAGCAAGGTGATCAACCCAGGGTCGGTGTGATAGCCAAGCGCTGTCTCGCCGAGTTCGGCGAGGTCGTTGCGCTGGTCTTCGGGAACCGGGTCGCCGATTGGATAATGATTGAGACGAACGGTGCTGTTCGGGCCGTCGACCGTCATCTGTTGTATCGATTCTTCGCCGAGTTCCAGTGCGTTGTGAAGCAATGCCAACGTGCGTTGTGTGAGAGCCGTGAACGTCGTGTGGAACTCTGCCATCACCTCGCGAAATCCATCAAGGTTCGACGGCCACTTGTTGTGCGCGTCTCTGGATTCGTCGTTTGGATCGAGATAGTCAAACACAGCCTTGTGATCGCGCTTGCGTTTGGTGAGCTCGCGATCGTTGAATCCCATTGGTGCGTCGAGCGTGCGGCGCAGCGGCTCCCAGACGTGTGAGCCAGCATCGAAGAATCGGCGGGTTTCGGCCCACATGCGCTCAATGAGATCGTCGGCACCATGGCCGGAGATGAGAAAGAATCCGTGCTCGCGACACGCAGCGTCGAGGGCATCGGCCTGAGCCTGGGACGGATGTGCCAAATCGATGATTGGTACGTCGGGACTGTTGGAAGCCGTTCGGTTATCGATCGGGCTCATAGGAAGGTCGCAAACTCTGCGAGCGGGGTTCGTTCACTCACGAGCGAGTTGATCGGTGCATCGGCGTTGATCTTGCCAATAGCCACACCGCAAAAGAGCATGAGTTCGTCGGGGGCGCCGGTGAAGCTGCGTACCTGCTCGTGAGCGGCCGACCAGGCTTCCTGTGGGCATGTGCCGTAGCCGGCCTCTTGGGCGAGCAGCATGAAGGTCTGCAAGAACATGCCCAGATCGGACCACTGGGGCGCACCCATATTGCGGTCGATGAAGCAGAAGATGCTTGCGGGTGCGCCAAAGAAATCCATGTTGCGGGCGAATTGGCGCAACCGCCCTTCACGGTCTTCGCGCTCGATGCCGAGTGTTTCGTACATCATCTCACCCACGCGAAATCGGCTGGTTCGGTACGGGTCCCAAAGCTTCGGCGGGTACACGTCGTACTCGACACTTGTCGAAGGTGGGGCCGTCGCCATGTGATCACGAAACGCCGTCATCGAATCGCCATTAATGACCCAGACTCGCCACGGCTGAACATTGCCACCTGACGGTGCGCGAGAGGCTTTGGTCAATAGCTCGGCGATCACTTCGTTAGAAATCGGGTCGCTGCGGAAGTCTCGAATGCTCTTGCGCTGGGCCACTGCGGTGGTGACATCCATGTCGGCTCCTTGGTTTGGGTAGACGCGCTGGGCGGTGTGATTAGAGATGGGGTCAGGCAACACAATCTCCGCGCTTTTCCTTAACCGTGCTCACCCTACGGCACTGCGGCGGGTGGTTCCGATTGCAAGCTGTGACGAGCATCGCATGCTTGATAGGAACGATTGGGTCAGCGGCGCTAGCTTCGGCCAGCGCGACCGGCGACCGAAGCAGCGATGTAGCGATTTGCTCGGCTTCGGCGGTCATGCCAGCAGTCGAGCTGCGAGGCGTTGCCCGATGGCTCTCATAACTGGATCGTCGTCGGAGTTGACGAGGTACATGATGGCGAAGTGCGTCGCCCAGCCTCGTGCGCGAAGCCAAGCCGTGTCAGTCGCGCCCGAGGCCGCAGCGACCAAATCGATGGAGTTTGGTGTCAACATGAATGCGGCTGCGAGGTCGGTGGCCCGATCACCACTGCATATGTCACCCCAGTCGATGATGGCGGAAATGCGCCCGCTGTCGACGATGACGTTGCGAGCGTGGAGGTCGCCGTGGAGCCAGACGCGCTCTGTGTCGGCTGGCGTCCTCAGAGCCTCGTCGAACTGATTGGCTAACCGGTCAACGTCGACGTCGAGAGTCGTGTCGGCGCGGGCGATCTCGAGCCGCGTGCGAAAGGCAGGTTCCGGGTCGGTCAGAGGCCTGCCTCGATACGGGTTGAGCGGCGCGTCAATGGGTGCTGCCACATGGAGGGCGGCGAAGAACTGGCCAAGGCGTTCGGCATCGACCCGTTCGTCGGTGAGTGTGGTGGCGGCCGCCTGCACGCCATCGAACCACGGAACGATCGACCACGGCCAAGCGAATTCAGCACTGGGCTCGCCACAACGAACGGGCGCCGGTATTGGTAACGGAAGCAGCGGAGCAAGAACCGGTAGCCACCGCTGTTCATGGCGAATGAGATCTGCGGCGACTTCCCGATGAGGAATGCGCACGACCAGTTCGTCGCCGAGCCGCCAATTTGTATTGTCCCAGCCTCGATCCAGCGGGCGTAATTCGAGGTCGACCAGATCGGGGTGCTGCGATCCCAGCAGGGAACGTACGAGTGTTTCGGGGATTGCGATGGTGTCTGGGCGGTTTGCCATCAGCGCAATACGATGATTGGTTCGCCGGCTGTCACCTTGCCGATTCGAGCCGCGCCATGGCCATCGGAGCGAAGATCAGACAGCGCATCGTCGCTTGCGGCTGGATCGACTGCGAATAGCAGCCCGCCAGAGGTTTGCGCATCGGCGACAATGAGCTGGTCGATTTCGTCGCGACCGGCGGCGTCGAGCAGGTGAGCGTTGCCAGCGAGGTTGCGCCTCGTGCCGCCCGGTGCCATTCCGTCTACGGCGAGCTCGCGGGTGTGCGGAAGCAGGGGTAATTCGTCGAAATCGATCTGCAAGCGAACCCCAGACTCAACGGCCATGCGCCCGGCGTGGCCAAGCAGTCCAAAGCCCGTCACGTCGGTGCAGCCCGTCGCCCCGGACGCGACAGCGACTTGGGCGGCGCGAGCATTGAGTTGCTGCATCGCGGCGAGGGCAGCGCTCGTTGCTTCTGCAGGTGAGCGGTCAGCTTTGATGGCGGTGGTGACGATGCCGACACCGAGAGGCTTCGTCAAGATGAGTTGTTGCCCTACCCGTAGCCCGGCATTGGTCAGGACGCGCTGCGGTGCGACCACGCCGGTGACTGCCATGCCATATTTTGGTTCTGGGTCGGCGACGGTGTGCCCGCCAACAACGGCGAATCCTGCCTCTTGGGCAATTTCGCTTCCGCCGAGCAGAACGTCGCCGAGCAGCTCGATTGGAAGGTCGTCAGTGTTCCAACCCACCAGATTGAGGGCAAATAGCGGGGTGCCGCCCATCGCGTAGACGTCGCTGACCGCGTTGGCGGCCGCAATACGGCCCCAGATGCGCGCGTCGTCAACGATCGGCGTGATGAAATCGGCGGTCGATACGAGTGCCCGGTCGTCGTCGAGTTTCCAGACAGCAGCGTCGTCGCCGGTAGCTGCACCGACCAACAGTTCGCTGTGGTGAGGTTGTGGCAATTGGCGCAACACGTGCGCCAGCTCACGAGGAGCCATCTTGGCGCCTCAACCGGCGCCGTGACTGAACTGGGTCAATCGAAATGCCTTGGGCTCCATAGCTCCATCATGGCCGACAGCAGCGCTGTTGATGGTTCAGATACCGCTGTTACGCACCGACTCGCGTAAACGCCCACCCTCGGCGGGGTACACGAAACAGATGACCTTGCGGTCTCCGTCGTTGAGCCATGCGTCGAACGTCGGCACGATCGTGCCTATCTCGAGCAAAGACAGCACATATTCGAGCCCGATGAAGTCCTCAAACTCTTCGAGGCATCGGTCTTGGGTCCACCGTTCCAACTCGTCGCCAAGGGGGTACGGCTCCGTATCGTCGGCTGGGTATTCAGCAACGTGATATGCCTCGCGGTCATGCGGAGTGCGGCAACCCACCAATGTTGTGACCTGTTGCAAGAAGTCCGCTTGATCGCGGTAGAGGTACTCGTTGAAACAGTCACCACGCGTGAGGTCCGACGGACTCGTGGAGACTCCGGCGAGTTGCGATGAGTCATTGGGGTCGAATTGGTACACCGTTGGTTCGACACCCACGATCAGCGACTCGGCGTCGTCGTCATCGGCCGAAGGCGACGAGCACCCGAGCACCAGGCCAAAGGCAACCACTGCGATAACACAGGCCCGGCCGATTGGGACCCAGGCCCGGCCGATTGATTTGCGGCGACCCACGATCACTAGGTGACCCGACCGGTTGGTCAGTAGCTCGGAAGCGCCTGGTCGACGTTTACGAAGCACGACCACAACACGAGTGCGAACGGCGCGAAGCCAACTACATACAGGGTCCATTTGCGATTGAGTCGTGTTCCAATAAACCATGCGGCCATCCAGATCGAGCCTGCGGCGAGGCCCCACATGATCGCAGGTCGCACCTTGGTCGAGTCGCCATTGAGCCCTTCGCCGAAGTCATCGGGGTCACCGAGGGGAGACTGTGCTGCGGTCAGCTCAAACTCGTTTGAGTCTTCCAGGGCAACGTCAGCTTCTGGATCAGGAGTGGTCGCGACATCTTCGGCCGCCGCTACGCCATCGGCATCGTCGATCTCGTCAGCCAGGTCGTTTTCAAGGTCTGATGCGTCGGCATTGACGGCACCGTCGGTGCCTGGCTCGCAGTCGGCGCACGTAAGTGGGTTGCCGTCGGCGTCGACGCTTGGGTCGTCGTCAGCCGCAACCTCGTCAGACATGACAACCTCATTGTCAGCAGCAACAGCCTCGGCAGAGCCCGCTGTCTCATCGGCGGCACCCGAATCGAGGCTCACGGGTGCGAATTCGCTCGCCTCGCTGCGCGGAATGGTCGGAGCAGGTGTGCCCACCAGCTCGGCCTGAACAATGATGCGCTGGCGAGCGCTGTACTTCGGGTGACAGGCGGTCAGCGTCAGCAGGTTCTCGCCGGTGTCTTGGCCAAGTACCCACGTGTCACTGGGGGACACGATGAAATAGCCCTTGACGCTGCCGTCAGGGGCGACGTTTTCTTTGACCCGATATTCGAATGTGCCTTGAACTGTGCTGACAGTAATGATGGCGCCAGGCTGAAGCTCATCGACCCGGTGGAATGGCGCTCCGTACGTGGTGCGGTGACCGGCGACCGCCGCGTTGCCGGCTTGGCCCGGGTTCGGTGTTGTGGCGTAGTGTCCCGGACCTTTGCGAAGGTCCTCGACCGACACACCCTCGACAATGATCTGGTCGACGCCGATGTCGGGGATCAAGATTCGCGCAAGACTCTTTCCGGGTTCTGGATACAGCGCGCCAATGAACTCATCGGAGATCTCACTGAAGTCGAACTCGACCACTTCGGCATCGGCGATTGGAACGCCCTGCTCTTCGGCGGCTGCCTCTTGGATCTCTTTGAACTGTTCTTGAACAAGTTCGGCCTCGGCGGCGAGGTCAGAGGATTCCACTGCTTCGATGAAGTCATCTTCGAGGTCGGTTTGGGCGGCGGAGTGCTGAAGACCCGTTCCCCACAGCTGATAACCAACAAAAAGAAGCACAATCACGCCTGCGCTGATCAGTGCGCGTCCAATTGCTCCAAGTACTCGTGCCAATCGCATGGAGATAAGTATGGTCCCGAATGTCATCGTGGTGGTCGCGGCGGGGAAGAATGCCCAGCGCGCCATCGTCGCCGTACGCTGAGGCTCGACGTTGCCCGGTCAGGCGACGGCTTCTGAGGTCCCATGAGTGCAGCCATTGCAGTTGAGCAGGCCGTCGTGCTCCTCGCTGGCTTCCCAGCTCTCACCGGGGCAGATCTGACCGTCGAACAGGGATCGATCACCCTGCTGCAGGGCCCTAACGGTGCCGGTAAAACCACGTTGCTGCGTTTGCTCGCCGGACTAGCGCCGCTGTCTCGCGGCAGTGCTCGGGTGCTCGGTCGCGACATCGTCGCGCAACGACGAGAGGTACGAGGCCTCGTGGGTCTGTTGGGACCGTCGTCGATGCTGTACGAGGATCTCACTGTGCGCGAAAACCTCGAGTTCTGGGCGCGAGTCAATCCCAAACGGACCTACCAAACCGACGCAGTGGTCGAACGCCTTGACCTGGGAGCGACCTTTGACCAACGGGTGCGAGACTTGTCAACAGGCCAACGTCGCCGAGCCTCGATCGCAGCGGTTGTCGTGCGGCGACCGTCTGTCTGGTTGCTCGACGAGCCTCACGCCGGCCTCGACCAGCAAGGTCGCAACATCATCGATGATTTGATTATCGATGCCGCAGCGGCGGGGGCGTCGGTCATCGTTGCATCTCACGAGCTGGATCGGGTGCGAGTACTGGCGTCAAGTGTCGCGACGATTGCCGGGGGTCTGGTGATTCGTCATGAACAGCTCGGCGGGCGACACGGATCCCCCCGATCGCCATTTTCGCCAGGTGAATCCGGTGCGTGAAATCTGGGCGGTTGCTGAAAAGGACCTACGCATCGAACTGCGATCACGCATTGTCGCCAGCCAGGTGCTTCCATTTGCGCTGATTGTGCTGATTCTGTTCGGGTTGGCGCTCGATGCAGACAAAGCAACCTTGCGAGCGTTTACGCCCGGATTGTTTTGGATCACCGTGCTGTTCACCTCGATTCTGACCATCCAGCGATCGGTGGCGGTCGAAGTCGAAAGCGAGGCATTTGAATCGTTGCGGCTTGCTGGCACCGCTCCGTGGCGTATTTTCGCGGGCAAGGCCCTCGCAGTATCGGTACAACTCATCGCGATCGAGG
Source organism: uncultured Acidimicrobiales bacterium (assembly GCA_937991435.1). Lineage (GTDB taxonomy): Bacteria > Actinomycetota > Acidimicrobiia > Acidimicrobiales > UBA10347 > UBA10347. The sequence goes on along the minus strand of CALKPY010000047.1, from coordinate 16,781 downwards.
TTGTACTGGCCGTCGGAGTAATCGTGCTTTATCGCTCTTCGTTCGAAGCACCGGGCGTCGCCGCAGTTGGTGCTCTGAGCGCGACCGTGGCCATCGCGTCGGCGGGTAGTCTCTACGGTGTGCTGGCGGTAGGAAACGGTGTTCGCGACACGATCTTGCCGATGCTGCTGCTTCCGGTGCTGGCACCAGTTCTGATCGGCGCCACACGCGCCTTTGACGCCGGCTTGGGAACAGCAGCAGTAAACGGATGGGCGTGGGCCGGGCTGCTTGGTGTTGTCGCGATCATTTACGGCACCATCGGTGCCGCCGCCTATGGGGTAGTTCTTGAGGATGCTTGATGTCTGAATCCACGAACGTCGCCACGACAGGGTCGCGCACTACCCAGATTCTGGGCTTCGTCGTGCTCTTGGGTCTCAGCGTGGTGTTCGTGCTCGCGTTCGTTGTGACCGAGCCCGATGCCGTGCAACAAGACGCAGTGCGCATGTTCTATATCCACGTACCCGCGGCCATTGTTGCGTTGTACCTGACCGTGCCTGCGCTTGCGGTCGCAAGTGCGATGGCGCTGTACAAGAAGACGCGGTGGTGGGATATCACGGCCGCCGCAGCGGCCGAGCTCGGTGTGGTCTTTTGTGGTCTCACCCTGGTCACTGGGGTGATCTGGGGCCGGCCAATCTGGAACACGTGGTGGGAATGGGGCGACGTGCGTTTGCTCACGACCCTCGTGCTGTTTCTCATGCTGCTTGGCTACCTCGCCTATCGCCGGTCGGTCGTCGATCCCGGAACCCGAGCCCGACGAAGCGCAGTCATTGCTCTCGTCGCAAGTACCAATGTGCTGCTCGTCAATCGTTCGGTGATCTGGTGGCAGAACCGCACCTTGCATCAGAAGTCGTCGCTGATTGAAGGTCGACTCGAAGACATGAAGCTGTTCACCTTCGCCCTCTCGACTCTGGTGTTCGCGGTCATGTTCTTCTGGATGATGATTCACCGGTTCCGAATCGGCTGGCTCGAACACAAGATCGAAACCGTTGGTGTCGATGCCGCGATCGCCGAACGGCGAGCGAGCGCCCACGCCGGACTTGACGAAGCAATTTCGCATCCGGCCCTCGAAAAGGAAGGTTCGACATGACCACAATTGCGATGACCCACGTCGGCTATCTCATCGCGGGCTGGGGCATCACCTTCACGGTGCTGGGCTTGTACTCGATATCGCTTGTTCGGCGCGGTCGTGCGCTCTCGACTCAAGTCCCAGCGGGACAACAACGATGGATCGACACTGATGAGTGACGTAGGCGCCGATGGCAGCCGGAGCTCGCGAATCGCTCGGGCCAAGATAGACGAAGCGTTACTTGACGACGCTTCAGCCGACGCCCCGAAGTCCCTCGACCTGACGCCAACCGAAGTGGTGCCGTCGGCCAAAGGCAAAACGCGGCGAACATTGCCAACCGTGTTGCTGCTGGGGGTCATGGCCCTGCTCGGATTTGTTCTTGTGCGCAGCCTTGGTGATGCCGCCCTCTTCTTCTACAACGCCGACGAAGCCGTCGAGCAGCGAGATGAACTCGAGGGTCGCCGGTTCCGGGTTCAGGGCACGCCCTTTGGCGAACCAGTGACAACGGAAATCGAACGTGATGGCAAGCTTGACGTCGGCGTTGCTTTTCCCATCAAATTCGAAGGATCGATCATCGACGTCGTGCACACCGGCAACCCAGCCGAGCTGTTCCAGCCCGGCGTGCCCGTCGTGCTCGAAGGCACATGGTCGCGAGGCTTGCCGACAGGGGTTGATCCGATCCTCGGGGGTGCGGGCGACGGTTGGCACTTTGCGAGTTCGGACATGGTCGTCAAACACGACAATGAGTACCGAGACGACAACCGCGAGCGACTCGACGAAGCCAACCTTGGCGGCATCGCGCCCGAAGCGTGACCAGAAGATGAGCAGACCATCTCGATCGACGCGGTCTTTGGGGCCAGCGCTGGCAGAGGGTAGCCAGTCGTGAATGTCGCACTAGGCGACGCGGGTGTCGTTGCTGCATTCGTCGCTGCACTGACAGCCGCGATCTCACTGATTGCCGGCCACGTTCGCGACGACGAAGCCCTCCGGCGCACAGGCATCCGTGTGGCGTGGGTGGTGCTCGGCGGCGCTGTGGTCGCCTCGATCGCGCTCGAACGTGCACTTATCACGCGCGATTTCACGGTCCGCTACGTGTTCGAAAACGGTAGCCATCGCACACCGCCCCTCTACAACTTCGCCACCGCGTGGTCTTCGCTCGAAGGCTCAATCCTTCTTTGGGGTCTGGTCGTGGCGCTGTACCTGTCGGTCGTACTCGTCAAGTTCCGCAAGCGCATGGGCGACCCGCTTGTCATGTGGGCCACCGTGGTGATCTTGGTTGTCGCTGCATTCTTTTTCGGGCTGATGATCGGTCCGGCAGATCCTTTCCAGACGGTGACGATTCCGGCGGGCTTTATCGATGGCCCAGGGCCGAACCCGCTGCTGCAAGACAACTGGCTGATGGCGGTTCACCCTCCAATTCTCTATTTGGGTTACGTCGGCTTTACCGTGCCGTTCGCGTTTGCGATAGCGGCGTTGATCACTGGCCGTGTAGGCGAAGGTTGGTTGCTCGAAACCCGTCGCTGGACATTATTCGCCTGGGGATTTTTGACCGTCGGCATCATTCTCGGCGCATGGTGGGCCTATGACGTTCTTGGTTGGGGTGGCTACTGGGGGTGGGACCCGGTCGAGAATGCATCGTTGTTACCGTGGCTAACCGGCACGGCGTACCTCCATTCGGTCATGATCCAAGAACGTCGCGGCATGTTGCGCGTGTGGAACCTCTCACTACTATGCGCCACCTTTTCGCTGACGATTCTGGGCACGTTCATCACCCGATCAGGAGTGATCGAATCGGTACATGCGTTTAGCGAAAGCGGAATCGGGCCGGTGTTGCTCACATTTTTTGGGGTGATCATGGTGGTCAGCGTTGGTCTGATCGGATGGCGAGGCGATGAGCTACGGGCGCCGGGCTCAATCGATTCGCCACTAAGCCGCGAGGGATCGTTTCTTGCAAACAATGTGTTGTTCGCGGTGTTTGCCTTTGTGGTCTTGTTGGGCACGGTGTTCCCGCTTATCGTCGAGTCACTCCGTGACGAACGGATCTCGGTTGGCGTGCCGTACTTCGACCGAATGACCATGCCAATCGGCATGGCTCTGCTGTTCTTGATGGCCGTTGCGCCGGTGCTGCCGTGGCGCAAGGCCAGTGGTGAACTGTTGCGAACGCGGTTGGAATGGCCAGCGTGGGCCGGCGTGGCCGTGCTCGTCTTTGCTGTTGCGGTCGGGGCACGTGGCGCCACACCATTACTTGCGTTCGCCTTGGCCGGGTTTGCGGCAGGCGCTGCCATACGCCAAATCGCACTTGCCACCCGCCGCAACGGATGGCGGGGCTTCGTCGGGCGCACCAACGGGGGCATGATCGTGCACCTCGGCGTCATTCTCATCGCCGTCGCGTTGGCCGCAAGCAACAGTTACCTGCGCCAGGCCGAATTCACGATGGTTCCGGGAGACACGGTCACGTTTGCCGAGGCGACATTTGGCTTCGACGGTCTCGAGGTCACCGACCAATCGGCCAAACGGGTGACAGCGGCCTTGATAACCGTCGATGGCGAAACGATGCGCCCTGCAATCAGCCAATATGCCAGCGGCCAGACGATTGGAACTCCGGACACGTCGGTGGGGTGGACCCGCGACATTCAGCTGGCGCTCATTGCGCTTCCTGATGAGAACTCCGAAGGTGTGCTCGTACGGGCGACGAGCCAGCCGCTTATCGTCTGGCTTTGGAACGGCGGTCTGCTGATGGCGATTGGAACAGCACTGTCGGCATTCCCGACGCGCTTTCACCGCCGTCCTACTGATCCCGTGTCGGCACCCGTGGTGTCGTCGGCAGCGGCCGGCTGATGTTCAGATACTGTCGGCCATGAAACATCGTTCTGCAGCGATCGCTGCCGCCATCGTCGCCGTAGTTATTGGTTTGTTGATCGCCTTGCTCGCGACCAGCGACACTCAGCAATCGAGCACCGCAAACTTTGAGATTGTTGGCAAGGTCGCACCACCGATCGAGGCAACCACGATCGACGGCGAAGAATTTGACCTCCGCTCGCTTCGCGGCAAGTGGGTCGTCGTCAACTTCTTTGCGTCATGGTGCGTGGGCTGTCGGGTCGAGCACCCAGAGTTGGTGGCGTTCAGCGAATCGCGCCCACAAGACGCACAGGTCGTGAGTGTGATGTTCGGTGACACCGAGCAAGCGGCACGAGACTTTTTCAATGAGTTAGGTGGCTCATGGCCCGCAGTAGTGAGCAATACCGGAAGCATCGCTATTGATTTCGGTGTCACGGCAGTTCCTGAGACGTTGCTCGTCGCCCCTAGCGGTCGCGTCGTGCAGAAGTGGGTGAGCGCTTCCGGCGTTACCTCTGAGACTCTCAATGCCGCAATCGCATCGTTTCAAGGTGACCTGTGAAGACCGCTCCCGGAAAAACCTTCGCGAGTCAATGGCGCTGGCTGAGTTGGGTATTGATGGCGATCATTGCAATCGCCGCGCTCACCTTCGGCACCATCGCCGACGGCGGCACCCGCACCGAAGGCGAACGCGTCACCGCTCTGACCTCGACCATTCGCTGCCCGCAATGCCGTGGCCAATCGGTAGCGGAATCAAATGTCACCATCGCTCGGGAAATTCGGGCTGACATCAGAACGCGGGTCGGTGCTGGCGAAACTGACGCACAAATTCGTCAGGTGTACATCGACCGGTTTGGGCGCTCGATCGTTTTGACGCCCGATGGCACGGGGTTCACGGGTCTGGTGTGGATCATCCCGGTAGTCGCTGCTGCACTCGCAGTGTCTGTTGTCGGGTTCGCATTTTCGAGGTGGCGTCGCGAGGCAAGCTCGACGGGCGAGCCAGGCACTTCTTCAGCCGACCGTCAGCTCGTTGACCGGGCCCGTTCAGAGCGCAAGACATCTGCGTCGCGGCGAACCTCGAAGTAGCACTGTGGAATCCCCGCGACGAAAGTCGCTGCGTATCGAGCGTGACTTCCTGTTGGCCTCGATTGACGACCTCGATGCCGAGCTAGCCGCCGACGACATTGCCGAAGCCGACCATGCTGCGATTTCCGACTCGTACACGCGACGAGCGGCGCAGGTCATGCGTGAGCTCGAGGGCCTTGACTCAGGCTCCGAATCGAACGACCGGCTCGAACCTCGTCAAACATCGCCGGTAATGCTCCGGCGAGTGATGACGGTCGCAGGTGTCGTCTTGGTCGCTTTGGTCGCGGGGGTGCTGCTGGCCAGGTCCTCGGGCTTCCGCACGCCGACAGACACCGTCACTGGTGACATACGTCGTTCGTCGGCAGGCCTCTTGGCCGAGGCCGACACCTTGACGCGCGAGGGTCGATGGTCTGAGGCTGTCGAGGTTTATGACGAGGTGCTCGACATCGCTCCGGCAAATGTCGAAGCGTTGACCTACCGAGGCTGGATAACGGCTCAGACCGGCGATGCAGAAGCTGGCGCGGTGAGCATCGACGAGGCCATCGCCGTCGACCCTGACTACCCCGATGCCCGAGTGTTCGCCGCAATTCTGGCTAACAACAACCAAGAGTTCGACGTCGCTGCAGGCCACCTGCAGGCGCTCGACAACCTGGATCGACCAGACCAGGTCGATGCGCTCATCGAGGCGGCCGCGTTGCGGCCGTCGGTCGCTGCCGGACAAATCGCACAACGTTTCGGTGGCGGCGAACCAATTGATCTGGGCCAGGTCGATGCCTCGACCGATGATGTCGCTCGCGCGGCCCTGATCCTTGATCAGGTAGACCCGGTGCTTAGCTTCAAGGTGTTCGACGCGGTGCTGGCAACAGATCCCGAAAACCTGGTCGCGTTGATGGGTAAAGGACGTCGCCTCGGCACTGACGCCGATATCCGACAGCAATCGCCTGCGGTTGCTGACGAAGGACTGCGGTTATTAGACCGCGCGGTAGAGCTGCGGCCCGGCAATGCCGAGGCCCGCCTGTATCGCGCGTTGGCACTCGCTGTGGCCGGAGACAAATCCGGCGCTGCCGACGACCTGTCTACGTTGGATCCCGCAGCGCTTCCAGAGGAGCTTGTTCAGCTGTACGACCTGATTGCTGAGTCCGTCACCTAGCCCACAATCAGCTAGACGCTGTGGCGTTCAGCTAGACGCTGTGGCGTTCGAGATACCAAGGCTTGATGGTTCCTTCGATGAGTTCTAGGCGCTCGTCAAAGGGGATGAACGCTGACTTCATGGCATTGACAGTCATCCAGCGCACCTGTGTGAAGTCCCAGCCAAACGCCTGCATAGTCTGACAGAATTCGCGGGTCATCGACGTGGCGCTCATCAGCCGGTTGTCGGTATTCATCGTGACCCTGAAACTCAGGTCGGTCAACGCTCCAATCGGGTGTTCCGCGATCGATGCCGCGGCTCCTGTGTGCACATTTGAGGTCGGGCACACTTCAAGCGGAATGCGACGGTCACGCACAAACGAAGCCAGACGGCCAAGCTCGTAGGACCCGTCGGCATTTTGGGTTATGTCATCGAAAATACGCACACCGTGTCCGAGACGTTCTGCACCGCAGTACTGGATGGCTTCCCAGATTGATGGCGGCCCGTATGCCTCGCCCGCATGAATCGTGAAATGGAAGTTCTCTCGCTGTACATATTGGAACGCGTCGAGGTGCCTGGTTGGGGGGTTGCCAGCTTCGGCACCGGCAATATCAAACCCCACAACCCCGTCGTCGCGATGGCGTACCGCGAGTTCTGCGATTTCGAGCGAACGCGCCGCGTGGCGCATTGCCGTTACCAGCGTGCCGATACGGATCGGGCGATCGTTAGAACCGTCAGCGAAGCCAGCGAGCACAGCCTCGACGACCTCGTCGAGACTCAGGCCGTCTTCAACGTGCAGCTCAGGGGCGAAGCGAATCTCAGCGTAAACAATGCCATCGCTGGCGAGATCCTCAGCGCACTCGGCTGCGACCCGGTACAGGGCGTCGCGGCTTTGCATGACCCCAACAGTGTGGGCAAACGTCTCGAGGTAGAGCGTGAGATCAAGACGGCTTGCTCCGCGCACCATCCAGGTAGCCAGCTCGGCCTCATCAAACGTCGGAAGTTCATAGCCAGACTGCCGGGCGAGATCGATGACCGTGGCTGGTCGCAGACCGCCGTCGAGGTGGTCGTGCAGCAAAACCTTTGGAGCACGTCGGACTTCGTCGACATCAACTGTCGAGGCGGCGGAGACATCAGTTTCGGTCGTCATAGCCCAACTGTACGTAGCCGGTATCGCAAACGATCGGCCGCAGGAAACTTTGAGCGGTGACATCGAACACGCGGCACCCGCGAGCGCTGGACTCGCTACGAGTGCGGCGGGCCTAGCGTGGGTCAGCGACCGACTTCAGCAAGTCCCAGGTACAGGCCGCTGTCGATGCGCTCCGTGGTGTTGTCGAGCTTCCAGATTGAGCCCTTGGCGCATCCGATGCCATCGAGACGGGTGCCTCCAACCGTCAGGCCACGGAGCACGTCGGGAATGACATCGCCGTGGCTACAGAGCACAACGGTCTGCCCAGTCAAGCCACGCACTAGCGCCAACGTGGAACTGGTTGAGGAGCCTTCCATTAGGGCGGGAGCAACCGCAACTTCGAGCCCCAATCGCGATGCGAGAGGCGCAACCGTCTGCAGGCAACGACTCGTCGCGCTCGAGAAAACAGCCGTAATCGGCTCATCACCGAGCAGCCCAGCGATCGCGTTCGCTTGTTCGTGCCCATGCGAGTCCAGCTCTCGCTGGCGATCATCGGAATTCGTGTTGTCACGCACTCCGGCAGTGGCATGCCGAACCAGATATAGGGTCACGAAATGTGACGGTAGCGACCTTGCCGCGAACTCTCAAATGGCAATCAGGCTCGCTAGTCTCATCAGCACACCCGCGGTCGCGATCTGCGCTTCCGCTGTGGACCTCTGAGGTGTCGATGTCTGTCTCCGAAGCAAACGTGATCGAAGCGCTGCGACCCGTTCAGGATCCGGAGTTACATCGCAGCATCGTAGACCTCGGCATGGTGCGTGAAATTACGATTGTCGGCACTGATGTCACGGTGGTCGTCGCGCTCACAATTGCTGGTTGCCCGCTCAAAGCTGAGATTGACAAGCGAGTACGCGACGCAATCGTCGCGCTCGATGGTGTCGAGACGGCGCAGCCCGAGTTCACCGTGATGACTGATCAAGAACGCGCTGACGTGCGCCAAATGCTGCACGGCGATCCAGCCGCGACAGCGGGTTCGCAACCAACGCAGGGTCACTCCGAAGGTCGCTCGATCCCATTTTCTGATCCGAGCTCGAAGACGCGCGTGCTTCTCATTGCCTCAGGTAAGGGTGGCGTCGGCAAGTCATCTGTCACCACCAACCTGGGGGTGGCGCTGGCGCAAGCCGGCAAAACCGTAGGGATCATCGATGCTGACGTATGGGGCTTTTCGATACCGCGTATGTTGGGTATTGATCGGCCGCCAGTTGTGATCGACTCGATGTTGGTGCCGCCGTCAGCACACGGCGTCGGCGTGATTTCGATGGGCTTCTTCGCCGAAGAAGACCAGGCTGTGATCTGGCGTGGCCCAATGTTGCACAAGGCCTTGGAACAATTCCTCACCGACGTGTATTGGGATGAACCCGATTACCTGCTGGTCGACTTACCCCCAGGCACCGGTGACATCTCAATTTCAATAGCGGGCTTTTTGCCTCGCGCCGAGGTCTATGTCGTGACCACCCCGCAGCCGGTTGCCCAAAAGGTGGCACAACGCGCTGCGACCATGGCCGAAAAGGTCCAGCTCGAGGTAAAGGGCGTGATCGAAAATATGAGCTGGTTCACGGGCGATGATGGCCAACGATACGAACTGTTCGGCGCAGGCGGCGGCAAGGAGCTCGCCGACAAGATCGGCGTTCCGCTTCTCGGCCAGATTCCCTTGGTTCCTGCTCTGCGAGCCGGCGCCGACAACGGTGCGCCGATCGTGGCTACCGACCCCGAAAGCGAATCGAGCATGATGTTCCGGGACATCGCAAATCGAATCGACACTGAACTCGCTCCCACCCGACGGTTCCATCCGGAACTCAAAATAATCTGAAGCCCAGAAACCTAATTAGAAGCCAGAAAGGCCTCTCATGGAAGTACGTATCGGTATCGTCAACGCACCGGCAGAAGTAAAAGTCGACATGTCTGACGACGAGTCGGTCGATTCGCTCAAGCAGCGTGTCGAATCAGCGGTCGCGGCAGGTGGCCTTGTATGGCTTACCGATCAGCGAGGCCGCGAGACAGGCTTCCCCGCGGAACGGCTGGCGTATATCGAGTTCGGCGCGCCAAGCGATGAAACGCGTATCGGCTTCAGCTGACAGGTTTGATCAGGCGTAGCTCGCCGCAGAACTTGCTGGGCGTGCTCGGCCCTATTTTGGGGGATTCGAGCACGTCATATTTCGGAAGCTACAGGCCAACCTGCGCTGCTTGGCGGGCTGCGCGACGCGCCGCGGCGCGCTGACGACGAATGACTCGCCGTTCCTCTTCGCCGAGTCCGCCCCACACGCCTGCATCTTGATTGGTGTCGAGCGCAAACTTCAAGCACTCCGCAAGACAGGGGCACGTGGTGCAGACCTGTTTAGCCGCCTCGATTTGGTCGATCGCAACGCCAGTGGTGCCGATCGGAAAGAAGAGTGAAGGATCGGTGTCCTTACACGAGGCGCCAACGCGCCAATCGTGATCACTCGGCTCGTACTTTGGCATGGTCAGCGCCAATGTTCCCCCCATAAGTTGTGGCCGCCGAGCGAGACCCGACGGCGCTCCCCATTAATGCATGAGCATTAACCCCAATTAACGTACCTCTGATGGGGTTGGCTGGCAAGAGCTCAGTCAGCGAAGATCCGTCAGACTTCGCGCAGCGCTCGGTTTGGGGCCTCAGGTGGGCAACAATGCATCGCATGGCTCACCAACCGAATGACCCGTGGTACCGAGTTGCGGCGGGGGAGATGCCCGTCGTGTGTGGTCACAGGGGAACCCCTGCCCACGAATTAGAGAACACCATCGCCGGGTTCCGTCGCGCTCAGGAGCTGGGCGCTACGGCAATCGAATTCGACATTCGACCAGCAGCAGACGGCAAGTTTGTGGTGCATCACGATCCTGTCACCGCTGATGGTGTCGTGATCGCGGCCACGGACACCTGTGACCTCGTGAGCCGAATGCCGACGTTTGAGGAACTGGTTGCCACTTGCAGTGACATGTTCCTGGACATAGAGCTAAAGACCGATGACACCGCATGCACCGCAACGGATTACGTCGCTGCGGCAATCAACGCCATCGATGAGCTGTGTCGACACCGGCTGAGCAGCGTCATCGTCACCTCGTTTGACGCCGTGGTGCTCGCTGGTATCGCCGAGTCCGATCTGCAGGTCGCGACCGGCTTGTTGTACCACGAGACATCGCACGAGTGGGCAAGACAGACGGCCCTTGAAGCTGGGCACCACTGCGTAGCTCCTTGGATAGAGCTGGTTGACCAGCGATCAGTCGGTCAAGCCCATGACGTCGGCCTCGGCGTGTTGACCTGGACAGTCAACTCAGCTGATCAGATCGCCAGAGCGTTGTCGAGTGGTGTCGATGTCGTGATTGGCGACGATCCTGTGCCCCTCGTCGCCGCGGTGGCCGACGCTCACCGACGTTGAGACGTTGTTCTGTTCAGGTCGGCAACAAATCGGTACGGAGCAGTCGTAGCGCGCCTGGGTGATGGCGCAACACGACACGGTCAGCCGTGCCGATAAAATCACCGTCAACCTGAATCGGCACCGGTCGCAGACACTCAACGGTGGCCCCGTCGAGATCATCATCAACATCGAGATACGCACCTGAAGACAAACCTGCGGGCGGCCGCAGCGCATCGAAGACGAGCTTGAGTAGATGGTCGCTGCGAAGACTCTTGAGCGTGACGAGAGATAGTCCACTGTCGAGCGTCGCCCGCGGGGCGATCTGTAACGGCAAATTACCGAGATAGGTGTACGGGTCGGTGTTTAGGCAGATTGCAAAGGCACCTTCGACTGGGTTGCCACTTTTGCCTATGACACGAAATGCAGGCCGACTGCGGTCGTAGTGACGCAACCAGGTTTTGATGGCGGCGTACACAAACAGCGGGTGGTTTAGATAGCGCTTGAGGTCACCTTGGCGCTCGACTTGTTCGACAACTGCCGCGTCGAATCCAATCCCGGTGTGAAACAAGAAGTACCGACCGTTGGCGCTGCCGAGTCCAACGGGCTGAATGAGGCCGGCAGCGAGCGCCTCGATAGCGATCGTCACCGCCTCGAGCGGGTCGTCTGGCAACCCCATCGTGCGGCAAAAGACGTTGGTGGAACCGCCAGGAAGAGGAATCAGCGCGGTCGCTGATTCTGCGAGGCCGTTGGCTACCTCGTTGACAGTTCCATCGCCGCCCAAAACGACAATTGCATCAACATCGTTGCGCGCAGCGTCTTCGGCTAGTCGGGTGGCGTGGTCGCGGCGTGTGGTTTCGCTCAATCGAACATCGTGGTGTTCCGCCAGAGCGCGTTGTGCAAGGACTTGCACCCGAGGTGACACCGAAGACGCTGCGGGATTGACAATGAGAAGAACGCGCACGCACCCAAAGTCTTGCTGCTTCAGGTTCAAAAACCGCAGTTCGAAACAATCTGACGCACCAGTATCTGAAGAATGTCGAGAATTTGCGCACACAACGATTGTGAAAACTCGCACGACCGGTCCAGACTGCACAGATGAAGGTAGCCGTTTGCGTAAAGCAGATCCCAGATCCAGCGGACCCAGGTGCCCTGGATCCCAGCACGAACACGCTCAAGCGTGACGTCAAGCTGATCCTCGATGAATCGGATAGCTATGGCGTCGAGATGGCGCTTCAGCTGGTCGACGCCGCCGGCGGAGGTGAAGTAACGCTCATCTCAATGGCCCCGAACAACGAGGTCAACGGCCTGCGCACTGCGCTGGCGATGGGTGCCGACAAAGCGATTCTCGTGAGCGACGATGCTCTTGCCGGCAGCGACGCACTTGGCACCTCCAAGGTGCTCGCCGCAGCTATCGCTCGAAGCGAACCGGATCTCGTGCTTGCCGCCACCGAATCGAGCGACGGCTACACCGGCACCGTTCCTGAACAAATTGCCGAGCTCATGGGCTTGCCGTCTGTGACCTTTGCCAAGTCAATCGAGGTCGCCGATGGCGCGGTCAAGGTCCAGCGTCAGACCGAAGAGGGATACGACGACGTTGAGTGCCCGCTTCCGTGCCTCGTGTCGGTAACCGCAGGTGTTGTTGAACCGCGGTACCCATCCTTTAAAGGCATCATGGCCGCAAAGTCAAAGCCTGTCGACGAAGTCAGCATTGCCGACCTTGGCATCGACGCCGGCTCCGTCGGTTGGGCCGGTGGCGGTCAGGAAATCGTGTCCGTGATCGACGCACCGGTGCGCGATGCGGGCGAGATCATCGAAGACGAGGGCGAGGCATACGAACGAATCGTTGCCTTCCTCGACGAACTCAAAGTCATCTGAGGAGGCTGCCATGTCTGTAGGAACCATCTGGGTACTCGCCGAGGCAACCGACGGAACCGTCGCCTCGATCACGCTTGAAATGCTGGCCAAGGCCCGCGAATTGAGCGACAACGTCGAATGCGTTTTCGGCGGTGACGGCGCGCTTGTCGCAACGGAACTCGGCGCACACGGTGCGTCGGCTGTGCATGCCACCGGCGACCTCGCTGGCAAGCTTCCCGGCCCAGCGATTGCTGGTGCAATCGCTGCTGCCATCAGTGGCGGTGCCGCTCCCGTGGCGATTCTTTGCGGAACGACCTACGGCGGCCGTGACGTCGCAGGTCGGCTTTCGGTCAAACTCGACGCGTCGGTAATTACCAACATTGTGGATCTCACCAACGACGGTGGGCTCGTGGGAACTGAACCAGTGTTCGGCGGAAGCCAGCTGGTCAACACCCGATTTACCTCCGACAAGCCAGGCATTTTCCTGGTTCGCCCGAAGTCGTTCGAGGCTGCAGAAACGGGTGGTGGCGCCGCGACGGTTGCTGCTCTTGCGATTCCCGACCTTGGCCCGTCTGGCGCAGCGCGTGTGACCAACTCGTTCGTTGAACAAAGTGAGGGCCCCAAGCTCGACGAAGCGGCCGTGGTCGTTTCTGGCGGTCGAGGTCTTGGCGAATCTGAGAAGTTCGAACTCATCGAGTCCCTGGCCGCGAAGCTTGGCGCAGCGCCAGGCGCAAGTCGTGCAATCGTTGACGCAGGCTGGGTGCCATACAGCTATCAGGTTGGACAGACCGGCAAGGTCGTCAAGCCCGATGTGTACATTGCCGCTGGTATTTCAGGTGCCACACAGCACCTTGTGGGCATGAAGGGCTCGAAGACGATTATTGCGATTAACAAAGACAGCGAGGCGCCGATCTTCGGTGTTGCTGACCTTGGCATTATCGGCGATGTGCACAAGGTGCTTCCACAGCTGCTCGAGGCCCTCAACGCCCGAGGCTGAATTTCGGTCGGCGGACCATTTCGTATGGCCTTTGCGCTCAATATTGTGGCGCTCCTGCTCGTCGTTGGACTGAGCTGGGGCGCCATGATGTGGTTATCGGGCCGGTCGCACGGACATGGCTCACCGGCGCATGAAGGCCGAAACCAGGGCCGCGCACGCGCCGGTCGCAGCTCTGGCGATACCTCGGTATACGGCGATTCTGAGAGCCGCTGTGCTCGATGCGAGGGCGTTGGCGCACATCACCGCCGCGGACGCCTTGAACCATGTCCCGTATGCGATGGAACAGGGGTCGACGCGTGACGAGTCGCCGCGTATCAGACCAGCGGCCACGGCCACCGGCGACCGGTGGGGTCCTTCGGGAACCTCGCATTGGTAAGTAGCGATCGAATTCTCGTTTCGGCTGCTTCGATCTCGGGTTCGTCGACGAGTTCTGCCAACGATGATGTCAAACCTCGAGACAGCAACGTGGTGAGAGCAGTCACGATGGACTCGGGCAGCGGTTCGCCAGCGAAGTCCCACAGCACCGTGCGTAGCTTGAATTCCTCGTGGAACGAAAGGCCGTTGTCGATTGCCCAGATGTGGCGTTGATCGTCTATAAGAACGTGCCCGCTTTTCCGGTCGGTGCTGTTGGCCGCGATATCGAGAGCAACGAGTTGTTCAAACGGTAAGCGCAGCGCCGGGTCGTTTTGCACGGTGAAGTAGTGCTCACTGAAGTCACACGGTACGAACAGCTGCAGCGACCCGAGACCGACAGGGCCCTCGACCAGCACGGTTGGGGGCACGATGTCCCAGCCCAGCGCTTTGGCCAGTTCGTAGCATGCGACTTCGCGGCGATAGAGACCCGACGGGAAATCCCAGAGCGGCTTTTCGCCTCGGTGCGGCTTGTAGATCGCCTGCACGATCTGATCGTCGTGGATCACGTCACAGAGCAGCGTGGCATTAGAGCTCCAAGGCATGCGCCCGAGTATCTCGATGGTTCCCTCAGTCAGGAGCCTTTCGGCGTGGCCATTCTCGATCGGGCCGCGCTCGCGAAAGGGTTCCTGTTGCTCACTCATCAGGCGTGAACGCGTGTTGGGACGTGGTCAGTAGAACTTGGCCTGCCGCTCAGTTCCAGCATGAGCACCACGTGCCGCCGTCGTTAAGCGGAGCCGAGCAGTACGGGCATGGTGGGCGACCTGACGCCACGAGTGCGCTGGCATCGCGGACAAAGGCCGCCACCTGCCCACGGGTGAGTTGGACGCGACCGGTTGCCGCGGTCTCGGGGTCGCCGTCGCGTTGAAGCTGCTCTGCCCATAGCGCAATGCGGTCGCGACTTTCGACGAACGCGACGCCCATAGAGGACACTGCCCATTCGGGGTCACTCGGCGAGCGGAGTTCGGTCCGCGGTGGTGTGCTCGCTCCGTCTGGGGTGGGCAAGTCATCCATCATTTCCGCCAGATACTGAGCGAGAGCGATCACCTGTTGTTTTTCGACCTTGAGTGTGATTACTTCGGCCCCGGCGACTGCCTGCAAAAAGAAAGCCCGTTCGCCAGCTGGTCCGACTGTCCCCGCGACAAACGAGTCGACATCAGGCAGATCGAAGGATCGATGGACCTCACTCATGATGGGACAAGGCTGGTGAGGTCATCGCCCGTGGAGTTCACCGCGAGCACGACGGGGCCAGTGGGCGTGTACAGAACGGCCGAGATTGAACACGGTGAGACGACGATTCGTTGGAACTGGTCGAGATGCGTGCCCAACGCGTGTGCGACGGCGGCCTTGATGGTGTCGGCGTGAGATACGGCGACGATGGTCTCGCCGGGGTGTGCCGCGACCAGGTCGGTAATGGTGCTGGTGATTCGAGCCTGCATCTCAGGAAACGATTCGCCTTTGGGGAAACGGAAGCCGGTTGGGTAGCGCTGCACGGTGCTCCACTCAGCCAGCTTGCGCAGGTCCGAAAGCTTGCGGCCGGTCCATTCGCCGAAGTCGCACTCGTTGAGCCCGGCTCGCGTGCGTATGCGACAGCCGCTTGCTTTGGCAATGGGGGCAGCGGTCTGTTGGGTGCGTTCCATCGGCGATGCGTAGACCGCGGACACCTTGTTGAGAGCGCCGATACGGGCGCCCGCCCGTTCAGCTTGAGCGATCCCGGTATCGCCAAGAAACAGGCCCTTGGCCCTTCCGGGCAGGACCTTGCCGGTCGTGGGGGTCTGACCGTGCCTGACAAGCAGGACAACGGTTGGGGCGGCGGGTTTTGGCTTGGTGCGCGGCATGCAGTTTAGAAAACTAGCCTCCGGTGAGTGCAACCACTGAGTCGCCTTGCTGTTGAGGTCGCGGAGTGTCGGCGCTGTCCCCGCTTAGTTGCCTGGCGCGAGCAGGTCGGTGTTGAGAAGCGGGCAGCGTTTTCGGATCAGGATTACTGGGCCAAAGGTGTGCCCGGTTTCGGTGACTTCGCGGCTCGATTGATGGTGGTCGGGCTCGCCCCTGCCGCTCACGGGGCGAACCGCACCGGACGCATGTTTACCGGTGATCGATCCGGTGATTGGTTGTTCCGCGCGCTCTGGCGAGCTGGGTTTGCGAATCAGCCCGAGTGCGTGGACCGCGATGATGGCCTGGAACTCCGCGGGGCGTGGGTGACCTCACCGGTGAAGTGTGTGCCACCAGAGAACAAGCCAGCTGCATCTGAACGCGCAGCGTGCCGACCCTTCCTCGAACGCGAGTTCAATGCCTTAAGCGAACTCCGGGTCATTGTGGCTCTCGGCGGAATTGGGTTCACTGCGGTCTCTCAACACCTTGATATTTCGCCGCGTCCACGTTTTGGACATGGAGTCGAGGTCGGCCTTGAGAACAAGGTCGATCGAGACAACAAGGTCGATCGAGACAACAAGGTTGTGTTGATTGGCAGCTATCACGTGAGCCAGTTGAACACCTTTACCGGACGCTTGACCGAGCCCATGCTCGATGCGGTCTTTAGTCGGGCACGGGTTTTATGCGATGCAGTCTGAGGGCAAGCCCAGCTCGGTGTCGTGGGGCGGTACCCTCACAGCCGTGTTTCGCTCTGTGAATCGTCGCCTCCGTGCCATCATCGTTTTCGTTGCTTCAATGCTGCTTCTCGCGGCGTGTAGCTCGAGCGGTTACCCCACGAGCTACGACGATCAACCGAATGCCGAAGGCGTGTCAAACGTCGAGCAAAACTGGACCGAGGCATGCACCGTTAAGGTGACTGAACTCGCCGCGGG
>CALKPY010000046.1 GCA_937991435.1 uncultured Acidimicrobiales bacterium | reverse complement strand
TCGGTGACGAGCACTTGGTGCCCGCGTATCGTCACCATGTGCGGCGCGATCTGGTGGGCAGTGTCGCTCAACACCATTGCCTCGACGCCGCACGCAAGGAGCCGGCCAACCGCCGCGTCAGCTTCGAATCGCGAGGTGAACTCAGCGACAGCGACAAGACCTTTGAGCTGCATAGCTGCACCCTAATCGCCTTGAATCAATGGGCTAGGTCGGTCCGGCGACAAAGATGAGCTCAGGAGAGTGCTTGTCGACAGCAGCGCGGTCCCAGTCGCCGAACAGTTGGCGCACAACGAGCCCTGCGTTGTCGAGCATCGACGTGAGCTGTTCTTGGGATCTGAAGCGCAGCTCGTTGTGCGACACAAGCTTCGTTCCATTGGCAAACTCGTAGCGCAGCTCATACGTCGTGAGATTGTCTTCGGCACCCGTGAGTTCTTGGGTCACGACAAAGCCGCCCGCCACCGGGTGAACAAATCGTTGCGGTTGGTTCCACGCTGCGGTCCACCCACGCCCTTGGAACACCGGGTTCCGACTATCGAAAATCAGAGTTCCTGAGACCGTGAGCCGGTCGGCGATCGCGTTAAATGTTGATTGCAGTGCCTGGTCATCGGTGATCACCTGCGCGACATGGGCGGTCATGAGGGCCATATCGACCAAGCTGTGACCGACATCGTCGGCCTGCCCGTGCACCCATCGAACAAGATCTGTGTCGGGTCGACGCCTCGCGATGCGAATCATCGGTTCGGCCGGATCAACACCCGTGACCGTCCGACCTGTTCGCGCTATTTCGACGGTGAGGGCACCCGTGCCGCAACCCACGTCGAGGACTGACTGCGGATCAAGTTCGTCGATCGTGCGCAAGTGAAAGGTTGAGTCTGCAGAAAGTGGACAGACCGTGTCGTACAACTCGGCAAGACGTGGGTCGTTGAACTCCTCAAACAGCAACACGTCGACAAGGTACATCCTGGTCATAGCGCCGGTAACGAGCCCCAGTTTGGTTGCGTCTAGAATGTGTTAGTGACTGCATCGAGTAATGACTTTCCAGCTGGTGTACTGACAGGCCAAGCCGTCAGCGACCTCTTCGACCTTGCCAAGGAGCGGCGATTCGCCCTTCCGGCCGCCAACTGCATTGGCTCGAACTCGATGAACGCTGTGATGGAGACGGCTGGTCGGTTAAAGAGCCCCGCGGTCATCCAATTCTCAACAAGTGGTTCGGCATTTGTGGGCGGCAAGAACGTACCCGTCGACTCGGCGCAAGCTTCGATCCTTGGGTCTGTGGCAGGAGCACTGCACGTGCGCACTATGGCCGAGGCCTATGGCGCCACGGTCCTTTTGCACACCGATCATTGCCCGCTTGGCAAGCTTCCGTGGATTGCGGGGTTGCTCGACGAAGGCGAAAAGCACTTCGCTGCGACTGGACAGCCGCTGTTCAGCTCGCACATGCTCGACTTGTCTGAAGAGCCGATCGAGCGCAATATCGACATTTGTGTTGAGTATCTGCAGCGCATGGCGCCGCTCGGCATGACTCTTGAGATCGAACTGGGCATCACCGGTGGCGAAGAAGACGGTGTCGACAACTCTGATGTCAACGAGTCAGATCTGTACTCCAAGCCCGAAGAGATCGCTTATGCCTATGAACGGTTGAGCGAAGTGTCGCCCAACTTCACGATCGCGGCGGCGTTTGGCAATGTGCACGGCGTGTATAAGCCAGGCAATGTAACCCTCACGCCAACGATTTTGCGAGACGCTCAGGCGCACGTGCATGAAAAGTTTGGTACCGAGTTGGCGAACCCAGTCAATTTTGTCTTCCATGGTGGTTCGGGTTCAACAACGGCCGAGATTGAGGAAGCCATCAGTTACGGCGTGGTCAAGATGAACATTGACACTGATCTGCAGTGGGCGTTTTGGGATGGCGTGCGCGGCTACGGAGCCGACAATGAGGCTTATTTGCAGGCGCAGTTGGGTAACCCGAACGGCGCCGACGAGCCGAACAAGAAGCACTACGACCCTCGTGTGTGGCTTCGTGCTGGCGAGACCTCGTTTGGCGAGCGTCTTGAGCAAGCATTTGCTGGATTGAATAACGTCGGCACGCTCGCGTAGCCTGCAGGCGCCTATCTCCAAGTCGCAGCTCGGTTCCGGCAGGCCGACCGGCAAAGACACATTCTTTCGGCCAATTTTTGCGGTGGCTAACGATTGTGGTTCACGACATGAACGCAGGACTCACTCACGACTATTCACGAGCGCCGCGGAAGCTGCGGGCTTTGAACTCCGTCCTTTGGTGTCGCTTTGCGGCGTGAGCCGGTCGGATCGAGGGGCAGCGGTACCCGTCGCACACTGTGGGGGCTCGTTGTTTCGTTTAGCGTTGTGCTCACGGCATGCGGGGGCTCGGCGCCAGATCCAGCACCGGCTTCGTTCGTCGAGACAAATCTGAATATCTTGAGTGAGGAAGACGCCGTTGCTCGGGCCCAATCCGTTGTGGCCGATGAAGGGTTGCCGACTGATGGCTTAGAGGTGAAACCCTCTCAGCTGTTCGGTGAGTGGCAAATCAGCTTTGAGCCCGCAGATTCTGACGACCTGCGCGGGGGCTTCCTCGTGGTTCTCGAGGCCGAATCGGGTGTGCTGCGCGAGGTGGTCATGTATCGATAGAGCCTCCCAGGCACGACGTTCGCTTCTATCGGTGAGACAAGATCGCAACTGGTGTCGGCGTACGACGCAACGGCAACTAGCTGAGAACAGTGCAAGCACCAGTTGGGAATGATGGTGAGGGCTGCCGAGCCACCGCTGTCGATTGGCGCCAAGCGACTTCGTGGGTCAAGCTCGCACGATGACTACAAGTGATATGCCCACCCAAGGATCGGCGACCGTTGAGGTCGCGGCGTCGGCAGCGGAGGTTTACGCCCTGTTGACCGACCTCGATCGTCTGCCAACGTTGAGCCCTGAGAACGAGCGATGTGAGTTTCTTGGTGACGCCACCGCCATTGATGTGGGTGTGCGGTTTCGTGGACACAACAAGGCTCGCGACTACGAGTGGCATGCCGATTGCGAGGTGACAGTGGCCGATGTTGGTAAATCGTTCGCCTATGTTGTGCCGCCCAAGTTCGAACACGCGACCACATGGGCATACGCGATCGAGTCGACCGGGCCAAACAGTTGCATCGTCACCGAGTCGTTTGACGCTCCAATGCTTGCCTTGCCCGACGTCTATCCGGGCACGATCGAGGGCCGCTGCGAGAATCTTCAGAACGCCTGTGCGGTCACGATGGCGAACCTTCGAGCAGCGTTCGCTTAGCTAAGGGCGATTCTGGCTGGTGGGCGCACGTGTTGAAGGTCGAGGCGCTCATCGCTTCGTGTTGTTTTGATGCATCGCTCTGCGCCGCAGGGTCTCCTGCCTGTCAGACGGGCGAGACCGACCGGTCGCTGACCCAGTTTCCATGGAAACCAATAGGTACTCGTTGAGGCAGGGTGACCTGGGCTACGTAGCCACGGCCGAAGTCTTGAGCGTCGAGAACGACTAGTTCAGCGCCATCGGTGTTCAGGTCGTGAACGATCGACAGGAGGAAGCCGTCGTCTTCAATGGTTGAACCTTGTCGTGGAACGAATACTGCCTCGCCGGTGGCACGGCCGGGGCCATGGTCAAACACACTTCGCTCGCCGGTCTTAAGATCGTGTTTGACGGTGGGCCAACCGTCAGCAGGGTCGTGCGACCCCGCCACGCAATAGCCGTACCGATAGGGGAGAGATGTGAGCGATCCGCGATGGCGCGGAAACTCGTTACCGCGCGCATCGATAATCGTTGTTGAGGCCGTGCGCGTTGCCGGGTTGAGGACCCAGCGCTCGAGTCTTGCCTGGGCGCCTTCGCCGAGGGGGCCGTGGACATCGGTGTCGAATATGCGGTCGTAGACACAAAGGTCGATGATGACCGACCCATCGGCCTGGTCGTAGGCGTTCATTGGGTGGAATGAGTATCCCAGAGGCACGTCGATCCAGATGATGTCGCCCGCTTCGCCGTTGCGCGGCAGAAGCCCGACACGGTTGCCGTACTCGGGGGTCCAGCGGAACGGAAAGGGGCTGGTGAACGCGATGTTGAGATCAACGACTACCGGCTGGTCATAGATGATTGCGAATCGCTCGGTCAGCGACATGTCGTGCACCATCGACATACCGGGCAGCGCAATGTCAACGGTGTGGCGGACCGTACCGTCTTTGCCGACGACCACATATTGCACGTGGTCCATCCATTCGCCCCACGCGTAGGCGACAGCGTGCATTTCGCCGGTCTTCGGGTCGGCCTTGGGGTGCGCTGTGAAGGCGCCGGGAAGGGTTCCGTAGAAGTCATTGCGCGCAACCGTGTCGAGTTCGTACGTGAGCTCCACTGGAACACCACCAGCTTCGACCATCGCCCAGGTGGTGCCAGCGAAACCTCCGACGTTGGTGTTTGGTCCGGTGGTTGAATTGTTCCAGTTCGGGCCGGCGATGTCTGGCTCGCCGCGCAGCCTCGACATTGCCGACGACCCGACGTAGCGATTTCGGTACCACTCGGCTCGACCGTGATTCAGGCGAACGCCGTGCACCATGCCGTCACCGAGGAACCAGTGGTGGTCGGCGCCAACCTCGGCTGCCGGGTTGGGGCCGTTTCTGAGATAGCGGCCGCAGAGTTCGGGTGGCAACTCGCCGGTGACCGGTAAGTCATAGGCGGTGACTTCTTCTTGCACGGGGATGTACGCGCCCGAGAGATACAGGTTCACATCACCGTCGCCGGGCTTTGGGTGTTGATCGAGAATGGTCATGGTGAATCCTGAGCAATGTGGGATGTGATGTAACTTAGTTACGTGTGTAACTTAGTTACATCACTTCATCTTCGTCAAGCCCAATGTCGTGAATCAGCGCGACCAGATCTTGGAATCGGCCCTGCGAGTCCTTCAGAACCAGGGCCCTGCTGCATTGACGGTCCGCAACGTCGCGGCCGGCGCAGGTTGTTCGACAACCGGCGTCTACACCTATTTCGGCGCCAAGCAGGGGCTCGTCGACGCCATATTCATCGAAGCCTTCGAGTCGGCCGACAGGGCGACCTTCTTGGGAAGCGGCGGGCTGTTCGACGCGTGCGTTGCGTATCGAAACTGGGCCATAGAGCACCCGACGCAATATTTGGTCATGTTCGGCAGTGCCGTGCCCGAGTACGAGCCAAGCGAAGCGGCCCTGCTGCGGGCGATTCAGTCCTACGAGCAGTTGCTCGCGACTGTTCGCAGCTCGGCGCCCTCGACAAACTCTGTTGAAACAAACAATGGGCTTGCCCATCATCTGTGGGCCACCTTGCACGGTTATGTCATGCTCGAACTGCAATCAATGGGAGCGCCAAATGGCGAGAGCGCAGAAATCGCCTATGAGCGCGGAGCGCGACTGGTGGTCGATCTCATCGAGCGGTGACTCGCCGTCACCCGTGACTACCCCGGCGCGGCAACGGCGATCCCGGCATGGGCCTGCGACCTCAAGGGGCGAGCCGGTTGTGCTTGTGGAGCGGCGCTGTGACTAGCGGTGCCGACGAAGAGTTCACCGGCGGCGTGAACACCGTTGTTCGGATTGGCGACACGATTCGCCGACCCCGTCGTGCCTCAAGCCTCGCCATCGGCGCGCTGCTGGAACACCTGCGAGCTGTCGGTTCACTGGGTGCTCGAAGCGGTTCCTGGACGGCTCGAAGAACTCGTTCGGTTTATGCACGATGCCGCGAGAAAAGGGAGCGAAGCGTTTCAGTCCCACGTAAACGAAGGCCACGATGACCTGTATCTGGCTGACGCTGCCTACGCCAGAAAACTCGGCGCTCAAGTCGATCTGGCATAGTGGGGCGAGGACCTCAACGATCAGCCATCGGACTGGAGCATCGCCATGGTGTACCGCCACCTAGTTGTATTGAGCTGGTAGGTCGTTGACGCGGGTGATGGGTGCGCCGTTGATGGCGGTGTGGTGTCGGTGATGGTTGTACATGTGGATGAACTTGTCGAGTGCGGCTGTTCGCTCAGCTTCTGAGGTGTAGGGGCGGATGTAGG
>CALKPY010000045.1 GCA_937991435.1 uncultured Acidimicrobiales bacterium | reverse complement strand
GCGATCAGATGGACAAAGCGCACGCTCAACCACGCGTATCGCATGCACGAGCCAGCATTTGACGCATCGCTCGCGTATGAGTTCCTCGGCTTCATGGGTCCCGACGCCAAAGAAGGGCTCGCGAGCCATAAGGAAAAGCGCAGCCCCGACTTCACCGGCGGCCCGACCAGCGAATAACGGTCGAGCTGTTGATCTGACCAGCGGGGCCTGGCATCGTCAAGGTTGGCCGCCGGGGTTTGGCACCAAGTGATCGAACGTGCTGCTGGGCCGAGTAGCGCGATAGTGCGCCACGATCGGCTCCAGATGAGTTGGGCTGGCTCCGTGCAGGATCACGCCGTTGCACCCAAGATCGAATTGCCCACGAACAGCGGCCACGCAAGCGGCCGGCGAACCAGTCGCAGCCGGTGCGAGCCATTCGTCGGGGATCAACGTAGCAATGTGTTCGAGCTGCTCAGTAGTCGCCAGCGCGTCGATCGCACCCGGCACTGCTGCCACCGTCTCGTCGGCCCGGAAGCGTGCCAGCACCGCCGGGTCCCAATTGTTGGTGCGCACCAACAGGTCGCCATAGCCCTGCAGGTAGGTCGCCATACGCCCGACGGTCTTTTTGAGGCGCACCGACTCGTCGAGATGATCGCCAATCGTGGCGAAGCACGACCACACGCGTACCGCGTCGGGATCTCGCCCGGCTTGTTCAGCTGCCTGCTTCACGACTGCGACAGCCCTAGCGGTCGTCTCATCGGTAAAGAAGGTGTGCAACACGACAGCGTCAAAGCACCGCCCGCCCAGCGCTAGCGAATTGGGACCGAACGCCGTGAGTGTCATTGGTATGTGTTGATCCCCCGCTCCCCTAATCGCCAAGCCGGGGTACGAACCCGCCGGGCCGTCGTGACCAATGACGGTCTCGCCTCGCCAGAGCCGTCGCATTAGGCCGACGAAGTCTTCCATCTGTGCAGTCGTGACCGGCGTGAGCCCAAACGCCCGGTTGAGCCGTCCCATGCCCCGCCCGAGCCCAAGCGAGTAGCGACCAGCAGTGAGTTTGTGCATGGTCATCGCATGCGAGGCTGTGACCATTGGATGGCGCGTGTGGTGGTTCGTCGCTGCGGTCGCGATGCCAATACGGTCCGATACCGCGCCTAGAGCGCCGCAAAGTGTGGCGGCTTCCTTGATGTTGAATCGCTCCGACACGAAAGCCGAGCCAAGCCCCATAGCTTCTGCGGCCTGAACCTCGGCGACTAGCTCGCGAGGTGACTCAGGGGCGCCAGCAAGCGCATAGAACCCAATCTCATTCATTGATGACATGGCGGCTCTTTCTTCGGTTGGTGGCTTGCGACACTGGTCAGCTGCTGCTGTCGATGGCGTGGGAACGTTCGGCGATGGTCATGGCGCCCGTCGATGCGACCTGGTCTTTGGGCGATGCGAGCTTGGACCGTAGGTGCCCCTCGACCGTGACGTCGACGTATCGGGCTGGGCGATGGTCGCTCACGAACCCCGGCAAAGGCGCAATAGACACGCCAGCATTTGGGTAGTGGAAGTACGCCACCGACCGTCGAGTGGGTGCGGCACCCGCCGCCATAGGCACCACACGATGCAGCGTTGACGGCCACACATCATTGGTGAACATGGCCAGCAAGTCACCGACGTTCATCAGCAACGAGCCCTCGTCGGGGCAGACATCGACCCACTCGCCGTCAGCCCCCACGATCTGCAGGCCCGGCACCGGGTCGGCGAGCAACAGGGTGAATGATGTGTAGTCGCTGTGCGCCCCCATGCGTTGCTGACCGGTCGCCACAGACTCTTCACCATTAGGGCCGGGCCGATAATCGATGCACGCCATCGTGTCTGGACCGCTGGTCGAGCAGGCGCTCAGATCGAACCCGATCTTGGCGCCGATCAATGTGTCGAGTCGTGCACTCAGCCGCGCCATCTGGGCGAGCCAGCCGTGGGCGGCGCCACGAAGGCCGGGGACCTGGGCCGGCCACGGCGTCTGTTGAAAGAGTCCGTTGCCGTGCACCCTGGCGTCGTCGCCGCAGTTGAAGCTCTCGAAGAGATCAGGCGGCGACGCTGCGCCAAGGCTGTAGCTGAGTGACTCGCTTCCTTTTGAACGCCAACCACGATTGGCGAGCGGATCGTCGCAAATCGTTGACGCCTTTTCGTTGGCGTCGAGTGCGAAGAACTCGTCGCAGGCGGTTCGCAGATCGGCTGCTGCGCCGGCGTCGGCTCGGTGGTTGATGAGCTGCACAAATCCAATGGCAGACAGACCTCGTGCAAGCGCATCGGCGCAGACGTCGTCGTCAGCCGACATATCGACAATCGGCACCGTCATGATTTGAGCAAGAAATCTGTCTCATCGTCAGCGAGCAACGCTTCGATCTCTTCGGCGAGGATCGCGTGGTCGGCCAACTCAGGGTCAGCGGTCAGCAACTCAATGGCGTCTTCTCTTGCCTTTTCGACCCAGTACCGGTCGCGGCGCAGCGATGCCAGCTTGAGATCACTACGGCCCTTCTGTCGCTCCCCCATAATCGTTCCCTCGCCACGCAGCTCCAGGTCGACTTCGGCCAACTCGAACCCGTCGGTGGTAGCCACCATTGCTTCGAGGCGCTGCTCGGCGATCGGGTTCGATGCCGCGGCTACGAGATAACAGAACGAGGCGTGGCTTCCTCGGCCCACTCGACCGCGGAGTTGATGCAGCTGCGCAATGCCGAAACGGTCGGCGTCGAGAATCGTCATGACCGTGGCGTTGGGAACATCGACACCGACTTCGATCACCGTCGTGGCGACGAGTACGTCGATCTCGCCGCGTCGGAAGCTCGCCATGGTCGTTTCTTTGTCAGCAGACGGCACACGCCCATGCAACAATCCCAGACGCAGACCATTGAGCTCATCGGCTTGCAGGCGCACCAGCGTTTCTTCGGCGGAGCTCGCTTCGAGCTTGGCGCTCTCTTCGACCAGCGGCGTCACCACATAGACCTGGCGGCCAGCTTCGACTTCGGCGCGAATGTGTTGCCACATGCCGGGTTCTGCGGCCGGGTCAACGCCGGTGAGATCAAGCTCGCCCTCTGCTCCTTCGAACGGAAGCCGAACCCAACGCGTATCAATCGGCGTGCGACCCGGTGGTAACTCATCGAGCACTGATACATCAAGATCGCCATACACAGTCATCGCCGCAGTTCGCGGAATGGGGGTTGCGGTCATGACGAGCACATCGGGAACAGCCTCGCCCGCTCCCTTGGAGCGCAGCGCAGCTCGCTGCTCAACACCGAACCGATGTTGTTCGTCAATGACCACCATGCCAAGCGAGGGGAAGTTGACGCCATCTTGAATCAGCGCATGGGTGCCGATCAACAGGTCGATTCGACCCTCGGCTAGTCCAGCTTCGATCTTGCGTCGGCCGGCGGCGGTTGTGCGGTTCGATAACAGGCCAACACCAAGCGGACGTGTTCCCGCAAGCGTGCCAGCATCGGCAACTTCGAGCCCGTCGAGCATCTCTCTCACACTGGCGTGGTGTTGCTCGGCGAGTACTTCGGTCGGCGCCATGAGCGCCGCCTGGTGACCGCTCTGCACCGCCGCCAACATGGCGGCCACGGCCACGATCGTCTTACCGGCGCCCACGTCGCCTTGGAGTAAGCGGTGCATCGGAGCTGCGCCTGCGAGGTCAGCAAAGACCTCGGCGATAGTGCGCTGCTGCGCCGAGGTCAAGGCGAACGGTAGGCCCGCAAAAAATCCGTCAACGAGAACGCCATTGGGTTCGTGTGGCACGCCGACCGTGGTTGCTGCCAACTGCATCTTGCGACGCACCAGTGCTACCTGAATACGAAAGAGCTCGTCGTAGATCAGGCGGCGTTTGGCGTCGGCGACTTGGCCCATGGTTTCAGGCGCATGTATGGCTCGCAACGCCTGCGATCGCCCAACAAGGTCGTGACGACCGAGCAATGCGGCCGGCAGGGGCTCGGCGAATCCGCGCTGGCCGCTACGCCGCAACACTTCGCCGACAGCTTTTGAAAGCTCAGCGGTTCCAATACCCGCCTTTTCGCTGTTCGGATACACCGGAACAATTCGCCCGGTCTGATCGCCGACCAGATCGACGACCGGGTTGGTCATCTGCCGTGAGCCTCGATAGTCCTCGCATCGACCGAACACGATCGCAGTCATCCCCGCGTGCAACTGGCGAGTGCGCCACGGCTGGTTGAAAAAGGTAATCCTCATGCGTCCGGTGCCATCAGACACATCGACGAACACCATCGACTTACGGTTGCGTGTCTGGCGACTGGTGACGTTTTCGACTTCGACCATCACCATGCCGTCTTCGCCAAGACTCAGATCTGCGATACTCGCTTGGTTAGTGCGATCGATATAGCGGCGCGGATAGGTCGTGAGTACGTCATAGAGCGAGGTGATTTCGAGGTCTGCGAGGCCCTTTTGACGTTTGGGGCCGATGCCCTTCAGCACGCCGACATCCATCGCTGCGAATGCGGCAAGGGTCAGCGGTGCGTTCACGGTCGGCTGCGGTGACCTATTCGATTCCGATGTAATACGCGTACAACGGCTGCCCGCCGTGATGCACCTCTACCTCAACGTCGCCGTGGTTGGCCGCCAGCCAAGCAATGACACCTTGGGTGTCTGATTCCGCGGCATCGGAGCCAGCGATCAGCGTCACAATTTCATGATCGTCGTCAAGCAGATCGTCGAGGAGCGCCGATGTGGCCGCCACGAGCGAGTCGCCAATCGAGCGAATGCCGGTCGGCCCGATCCCGATGTGGTCGCCAGTTGTCACCTGTCCGACATCGCTGCCTGCGTCGCGCACGGCAACAGTGACCTCGCCTGCAACTACCGCTTGGGCTGCGCTCGCCATCGTCTCTTGGTTCGAATCTGCGCTGGCTTCGGGATCAAACTCAAGCAGCGACGCGAACCCTTCGGTCACACTTCGGGTCGGCACAACCCGCACGATCTTGTCGGTGTGGGCATTGACCTGTTCGGCCACTGCGATGATGTTCTTGTTATTTGGCAACAACAGCACTTCGTCGGCAGCGACCCGCTCGACGGCTTGCAGCAACACCTCGGTCGAGGGATTCATGCTTTGGCCGCCCAGCACCATTGCTTTGACACCGAGCGATTCGAAGATTCGACGCACGCCAGACCCAACGCCTACGGCGACCGCGCCACATCGGGTCGGTTCGGTCGAGTTGACGTAGATGCCGTCGGTCCCGCCCTCGGCATCGTGATCAACGAGAGTTTCCATGTGATCGAGCTCTTCAAGAAGATCGGTCACGCGAATCTGGTGCGGCCGACCCACGGCAATGGCGGCTTCGATCGACTCGCCGATTTCATCGGTGTGTATATGACAGTTGAACAGCCCGTCGCCACCGACGACAACGATGCTGTCGCCGATCTCAGCCCATCGGCTTCGGAAGCTCGCGACACTCTCATCGGGCGCATCGAGCAAGAACATGACCTCGTAGCGAAGGTCGGCAATATTTTTTTTGCCACTGCTTTTTTCACCAGTGTTCTTGTCGCCAGAAGCGCCTGACGAAGACGGCGCCGGAGCGCTCGCCGTGGCGACGCGCACGTAGTCAGTCGGTGGTTCAGGAAGCGGTCGACCATCGAGCTGATGCAGAATTGCATCGAGCAGAAGAAGAAGCCCACGACCGCCAGCATCGACGACACCAGCGTCTTTGAGTACCTGCAACATGTCAGGGGTGCGATCAAGTGCATCGTGGCCCCGAACGTGGCACTGCTCGATGAGTGCAAGCAATTCGATTTCGGGGTTCGCCGCAACAGCAGCGCTGGCTTCTTCGCCAACCTCACGGACGACCGTCAAGATCGTGCCTTCGACGGGGCGTTGCACAGCCCCATAGGCAGCTTCGGCTGCAATCGCAAATGCTGACGCCCAGGCCTGCGCCGGGGTTAGGTCAGATTCGGCGAGCGTGTTCGCCAGCCCGCGCAAGATCTGCGACATGATCACACCTGAGTTGCCCCGTGCGCCCATAAGCGAGCCGTGACTGATTGCATGACAGACCGCAGCGAGGTCCTCGGGATCGGCGCTGTCATCAAAGGCTTCGCAGACCGATGTCAACGTGAGCGACATGTTCGTGCCCGTGTCGCCGTCGGGTACCGGGTACACGTTGAGCGCATTGATCATCTCGCGATGGGTCACGAGAAGATCACGGAACGATTCGACTATGGAGCGGAGCTCTAGCGCTCTGACGCGCTCGACGGCTGACACGCCAGCCATGGTACGCGCCGCGCTGGCCGCGCCCATCGCCTACTTCGAGAATCAGCATTGACCATCAAATAGTCGTGCGCGGTCAGGCTGCGAGCGCCGCCACTCCAGCCTCGACCAGAGCGAGCCGAAGATCGATATCGGTTGTGCAGTGCACGCCAACCATGCCGGCCTTGTGCGCTCCGGCAATGTTCGACTCGAAGTCGTCGATGAACACGACCGAGGCCGGATCGGCGACCCCAAGGCGTCGCAAAGCGAGGGCATAGATCTCAGGTTCCGGCTTGCGGCAGCCAACGGCCGACGAGTCGATGACCTCGTCAAAGACGTCGCCGAGACCGTCGAGCCACAACGGCCGCCACTCTGCAACGTTGTTGGTAACGACCGCTGTGTTAAGGCCTGCCGCGGAGATCTCGTGCACAAGCTCCAGCCGGTCCTCTCGCAGCCCGAGAGCAGCCATCAGATTGTCTGGGCTATCGGGTAAGAAAAGAGGCGAAACACCGGGAACCTCAGACTCCATCATCTCGGCATACGCAGCTATGGCAAGCTCGCCTCGCTCGACTTTGGCCCACGAATGATTGGGGTCGGCAGTCTTCGCTCCTGACATTCCCAGCGCGAACGCCTCGATGTCCAGGCCAAGGCGCTCAACGATCGGCAGCAGGACTTCGAAGCCTGTCGTCAACACGCCCGAGTAGTCAAACATGACAGTCTCAATGTGCACCTGATCCTGCATCAGTGCCGACTCTATGGCCGCTTCGGCGCTACATCGACGACCTGCCTGGTGTCTGCAGCATTGAACAAACTGTTCAGCGCTGAATTCGCGTTGTGACTCAACGCTCGGGATAAGGTCACGAAGTTCAACCGACGGAACGAGAAGGCTTTGCAAGGCGTCGTCAAGTCCTATGACCCACTCACCCACGATGGTGTGCTGATGTCCGACGTTGATTTCGCCGAATTTGACCTGTCGCCGTCTGCACTCGAAGGTTCGATCTTCCGCATGCTCCGCCAAGGGCAGCGAGTCGTGTTCGACCTTGACGAGTCCGGACGCGCCACACGGTTGCGACTCGGTTCAGAGATCGACATGGGTACCCCCGACTTCATGCAGTAGCTGGTCGGCTTCCCCGTGCTGACTCGTGACGGTCAGAACGCACAACTGAATCCCCCATCACCGATCAAAGGCGCTCGGACCAGATGACCACACCAATCGACGCGACGGCCGTTTTGGCCCAGCTGGGCACGAAGTTCGGCCTTGACAATGTCAAGGTGCACTACGGCCTGAGTCAAGACGAGCTCTTCACTGCAGCGATCGCCAACGATCGAGGACGCATCGCTCTTGACGGCCCAAACGATGCTCCCAAGGCGTACGCCACCAGCCTCGGGCTCGAAGGTCCGCTGGTGTACTACGGAGATCCGACCTGCACTGGGCGCCCTGTACAGGACACGTTCGCCGTCGCTTGGCCTGACCTCGTAGACGAGATCTGGTGGAAGCCCGATTTCAAACAGTTCGACCCCACGCAATACGAAGCGCTGCTTGCTCGGGTAATCGCTCACCTCAACGAACGAAACACCGAGTTGTACTCGACCGACGTGTTCTGTGGCTGGGATCCGAACTTCGCGATTCCCTATCGCTTCGTCGGTGAATACGCCACACACGCCTATTTCGCAAACATCATGTTCCCCAAAGATGTTCGCGACGACGTCGACCGCGACGCTGTTGGCTGGACGATGATCAACGTGCCGTCGTTCCACTGCGACCCGGAACGCGACGGCACGCACAGCGAACGTGCCGTCATCATGGATCTACGAAACCGCATCGGTCTCGTCGTTGGTCGAGCCGACTACTGCGGCGTCGTCAAGAAAACCATGTTCACCGTCATGAACTTCGCTCTACCAGCGCAGGGCCAATTGTCGATGCACTGCTCCGCGAACGTCGGAAGCAATGGCGACAGTGCCATTTTGTTCGGCTTATCTGGCACGGGCAAGACCACCCTTAGCGCCGACGCCGACCGCTTGCTCATCGGCGATGACGAACATGTCTGGACAGATGACGGAGTCTCGAATTTCGAAGACGGCTGCTACGCGAAGCTGATCGATCTCGACAAAAACAACGAGCCGGTGATCGCTGCTGCGTTGTCGATGCCGGGAACCATGATCGAAAACGTGCCGGCCCGAGCCGACATCCCGCTGGCTGAGACGCACCCCCAAGACCTAGATCTCTTTGATGGGTCCCGCACCGAGAACACGAGATTCGCGTACCCGCTGTCATGCAACCCCGGCGTGGCCGAGGGCGCTCGCGGGCCGCACCCACAAACAATCGTCTTGTTGACCGCTGATGCCTTTGGTGTGCTTCCTCCTATTTCGCTGCTCACCGAAGAAGAGGTCATGTACCACTTCGTCATGGGCTTCACCTCAAAGTTGGCTGGCACCGAAGTTGGCGTAACCGAACCGCAGGCAACATTCAGTTCGTGCTTCGGGGCGCCATTCATGTCGCAAAAACCACTCGTCTACGCTGATTTGCTTGCCCAACGAATGACCGACTACAAGGCCCGGTCGATCTTGCTCAATACCGGGTGGACCGGTGGCCCGCACGGCGTTGGTTCACGCATGTCGCTGACAGCGACAAGGGCGCTTCTCAACGCCGCTCTTGCAGGCGACCTTGACGATGCCGAAACTGAAATCCACCCGATTCTCGGTCTTGCCATGCCTCGATCGGCACCGGGGGTTGACCCCGGCATTCTGAACCCCCGAAACACATGGGAAGACAAGGCGGCCTATGACGTTGCCGCGGCAAAGCTTCGCGACCTGTTTCGTGAGAACTACGAAGACCAGGGCTACCGCGACCTCGGGATACCCGAGGTTATGTAGCCAATTGGGCCACGCCCTGAGAGCGTGGCCCAATTCAGCACTCTGAGCAGCGTCGTGTGATCAGGACTCTCGCTTGTAGATGTTCAGGACGACGCCGTTGCCGGTCGGCTCCGACTTGACCAGACTGACGTTCTGAGCGATATGGCCGTCATCAAAGAGGCGCTTGCCGTTACCGACGATTACCGGGAACGTCCAGATCATGAACTCATCGATGAGGTCAGTCTTCAGCAGCGCCTGGGTCAGTTCCCAGCTGCCGTACAGCTGAAGGGCGAGGCCGTCTTCGGCCTTGAGGTTCGCGATTTCAGCCGCTACGTCGCCGCCGATGGGGACAGAGTTGTCCCACTCGAGCTCTGTCCGAGAGGTAATGACGTGCTTCTTGGCCATATCCATCGGCGTGGGGTCGCCGTCGTTGTTTTGGTTTGAATTGTTGGCGAAAAACAGGTCATAGGTGGTGCCGCCGAGAACCATCTCGAATGGCGCCGAGAATGCTTCCTTGCCTGCTTGTGCCATGGTTTCGCCCCAATAAGGCATGCCCCAGCCACCGGCATCGAAGCCGTTAGCTGGGTCTTCCATGGGGTGCCCCGGAGCCTGC
Organism: uncultured Acidimicrobiales bacterium; assembly: GCA_937991435.1. GTDB lineage: Bacteria > Actinomycetota > Acidimicrobiia > Acidimicrobiales > UBA10347 > UBA10347. The sequence continues at coordinate 7,667 of CALKPY010000045.1, read as the reverse complement.
ATGACTCCGTCGAGCGTTGCGAACATCACCATCGACAGTTTTCTCATTGTGATTCCTTTGGTTGGTTATTCCCATGACGGAACCGACCAAGGATTCGACAGCCACTCCAAAGAAATCTGGGGGCGCATAGTTCATCGAAACGTCGTGGGCTGTCTATTGCCGAACGACGTCAACGCCGTAACCGGCCGCACCGTGCTCGCTGACATCGAGACCTGCCATCTCGTCTTCAGCCGAGACTCGAAGCAAGCCAGCGGCCTTGAGGCCTCCGAAGAGCAAGCCGGTCGTGACGATGACCCAGCCAGCGACGATGACGACGCCGATCGCCTGAGTGATGAGCTGATCTATGCCGCCACCGTAGAACAGGCCGGCGTCTTCTCGTCCGAGAAAGGCGTCATCGAACTTGGAGAACAAGCCGATCGCAAGGGTTCCCCAGACGCCGACAACGCCATGAACCGAGACCGCTCCAACCGGATCGTCAATGCCGATTCGATCAATGGCGAGCACACTGAACACGACGATTACTCCGCCGATAGCGCCGGTGATGACCGCGCCGAACGGGGTCATAGCACCCGTGCCAGCGGTGATCGACACAAGGCCGGCGAGTATGCCGTTGCCGGTCATGGCCACATCGAGGAAACCGCCCTTCATCCACATCGTTGCCGCTGCAGTGATTCCGCCGGCGGCGCCCGCCAGCAAGGTGGTAACCGCAGCGCGCACGACGACATTGTCGGCGGCGAGCTCGCTTCCGGCATTGAATCCAAACCAGCCGAACCACAGAATGAACACGCCGATGACGGTGAATGCAATGTTGTGTCCGGGCATAGCACGGGGCCGCCCGTCTTGGTCGTACTTGCCGATGCGTGGACCGAGGAACAGCGCACCCATCAGAGCCGCCCAGCCGCCTGCCGAGTGCACGAGCGTGGATCCGGCGAAGTCGCTGAACAGTGCATCGCCAACGCCGATGTCGTTGAGGAGTCCGCCACCCCAGAACGAGTGCACCACCATTGGGTAAATGAACGCGGTCATCGCCGCGCTGAAAATCAGATAGCCCGAGATCTTGGTGCGCCCAGCCATTGCACCACTGGCGATGGTGACGGCGGTTGCAGCAAAGACAACCTGGAAGAAGAACGGCGTGTAGCCGCTGTACAGACCATCGAAACTGCCATCGCCGAAGCCGCTAAGGAAGAAGGCGTCAGTGCCCATCAGTTTGCTGTCGCTGCCAAACGCAATGCCGTAACCACAGGCCCAAAACGCAATGGCTCCAACACACATGTCAGCCATATTCTTGGCCATGATGTTGGCGACATTCTTGGCTCGCGTGAGACCAGCTTCGACGAGACCGAATCCGGCCTGCATCAGAAATACGAGGATGCCGGCGATGAATACCCAGATGTTGTCGAGGGCTGCCTGAACAGTTGCCGCTTCTGAGACCTCTTGTGCAAAGGCTGGGGTTGCTGGCAGCAGCCCGCCGGCGAATGCGCCGACCGCTACCACAAGGAACTTGCGTTTCATAATGTCCTCCCATTGCCTCGATGAGATCGAGGACTGCGTTAGCTGTCGAACGTACGAAGCTTGCGTTTCGGTCCTGTTCCCGGAAGATGAACGCAACGATGCGACACTGTGTCGGCAATGTTTCAAGCCGAGCTGCGAGACGCAGAGGGCCTATGCGTAGTCAATCGCGTAGCCTCGCGACCGCACAGTGCGGATCACGAGGTCGAGCGGCTCTATGCGTCGTCGCAGCCGAAGAATTCGCACGTCGAGCGCGTTTCGTTCGACGCATCCGCCGGGCCAAGCCGCTTGTGCGAGATGGTCTCTGCTGACGACGGCGCCAAATTTCGCGAGAAGCCTTTTCGTGAGCGCGATTTCGACCGGAGCGAGCGGTGACCATCGAGCTCCGACACGCAATACTCCGTCATCGTCGATTCGTGGAGTGCCGACCCGGCCGAGCCGAATCGACAGTTGAGCCGAGCGGGCGCTGATATCGAGGGGCGTTGCTGGTAGCCGTACCCAATCCTCTATCGGGTCGGTGACCGTTGGGGGTGTCGCACACGGATCAACGAGCAAAAGCCGTGGTACTCGTTGCTGCTCAAGCGCGATCCGTTGAGTTTCTCCCGAAGGCCAGGCAACGTGCACGATCTGCATTGATCTCGCACGTTATGGGTTCAGCGTTACCCAGATGTTTCGACACCATGAACTCGCGTCGATCCAGTGATAAGCGACATCAAGCGGACCAGGAATCAATCGACAACCGCCGAGAGGTCAGATCAGGACTCGGCTACATACTTAAGGTTTGCAAGGGACTGTTCGATGTTCTCAACCAGTCCTGCGTGACGTTTCGTTTTGACAAACTGCTCGTCTGCGAGCATCGGGGCGTCGAAACTCTCGACCACAACGCACCCAGTTGCGGTCTCCTCGATTGCGTAGCTCCACACCATCGCTGGATCGCCAACAGCCGGCACGCGAAAGGTCCACGTGCGACCCGGGTCGGCAGCGAGAACGAGACAGGACAAATCCCACTTGTTGCCGTCGATCTCGTTCGAACCGGTAAAGGTAGCTCCTGGTATTGGTCCGGTTGCATCGTCGTTCCAGCGAGCCTTGTAAACCTCTGGGCTGATCTCATTGATTCGCGCCAAATCGGTCAAGATCGCCCAGACATGGCTAGGACTTGCATTGATCTCGATACGGGCACTGCCCGTTGTCTCAGCCATGTTCAAAGCCGTGAGCCGTCGATCGTTGCATTGTGATTCCTTTTGGTTGGTCAGTCCCGTGACGGGGGCAAACCATGCATTCGACAGCAACGCTCGAGATATCTTCTAGCTCAACAGCCAGCACGAGGGCCCTCGACCAGCTTGGCTCTCATATGGAGAGTTTCGCCGCTACCAACCGAGCTTCAAACCACGACTGGCCGAGTAGAGCCGCCGCTGCTGCCATACCGACGAACGACAAGATGTGGAAGCCGGCCATGTCGAGCACGATCCCACTCGCAAGCGCACCCACGCCGCTGGCGACGTTAGTAGCCGTGTCAGCAGCGCCTTGCACCGCCACCCTGTCACCCTCGGCTACAGACTCGGTGAGCAGTGCGCTACCGGCGACAATACCGAAGCTCCAGCCAAGGCCTAAGAGGAACAAGCCAGGAAACATCAGTACTTTGGGAGCTTCACCCGCAAACGCGGTGAGCACCGTGGCAGCGGCCAACGTGACCCCCGCAAGCGCCACGATCGGGACCCGTCCAAACTTGTCCGACAGCCAGCCAGCGACCGGCGCGAACGCAAACATGCCAGCGGTATGTGCAGAGATGACTTGCCCGACGACACCCTTCGCGTGACCGTGCGCTTCCATATGTAGCGGCGTCATCGCCATCACCATGACCATGACGGCCTGCGAGATCACCAAAGCGACAAACGCCAAACGCGCCAAGGGGTGCGCCCAGGCAATGGCGACCGCCTCGCGAAACGGCACGGCGCGTTTACGGGTGGCCACGTCGTTCGATACCCCGCCAGCAACAACCAGTGGGTCGGGGCGCATGAAGATCCAGATAGCGAGACCAGCGATAGCGAAGAACAATGCTCCCATCGCGAAACCGCCACTGTTGGAATCGAGTCCTACGTCTTCAGCGAGGTCGCCAGCCACCCCGATGAACAGCGGAAAGAGCACCGCGCCGAGCGTCGCAGCGAAGATCACTGAGCTGATATCGCGGCTACGACGGTCTTCTGTTGCCAGGTCTGCTGCGGCGTAGCGAGACAGATTCGATGTTCCTGAGCCAACCCCGACAAGGATCATGGCAAACAAGAACAGCACAAGCGTGCCGGCCTCAATGGCCACGATCGCTAGCAATGCTCCAATAATTGCGGCCGCAAAGCCGCCAGTCAGCCCCAAGTTACGGCCGTGACGTTGCATGAACGTCGCCAAAACAATGGCGCACAATGCTGAGCCGACCGTGCTTGCTGCAGTCGACAATCCGGCCAACGTCTCAGACCCGAGCAGGTCCTTGATCGCAAGAACCGCAACTGGAAAGATCGACGAAACTGCGCCCCGACTGAACACCGCACTGCCCCACAAGACCCGAAGGGTGCGCTGCTGCACGGCCGTCTTGTCGACGGTCTCATCGGTGCCCGTGGGCTCGTTCACAGCGAATCCAGAAACTCGCAAAGCAGACGGTTCACCTCGTCGGGTGCTTCCTGTTGCACCCAGTGACCTGCTCCCTCAATGAGGTGGGTTCCGCGAAGGTCGGTGCATGACTCATACATGGAACTCACGCTGCTGCCCAACGCGCCATCGCTCGTTGTGGCGACGAAGTCGCGGTCGCCTGCGATGAACAGGGTGGGCACGGCGAGCTTTGCCTGATGCCACGGTCGCGTTATCTCCCAATTCTGTTGCAGGTTGCGATACCAGTTGATCGGATTCCCAAACCCTGACCGGGTAAACGCCCGGTAGTAGTTCTCAAATTCGCCTTGGTTTAGGTAGGGCGGCAACCCATCGGGCATGGGGTCTGCGCTCGAGAAACCTTGGGGGCGGGCTCCGCACACTGTCCAATGGAACCGGCGCAACGTCTCTATCGGGTCAGCTTCAAACAGTTCCTCGATGCCTTCGGTCTGGAACGCCAACATGTAGGCGAACTCGCCATCGGGGTCGGTCGCCTGAATTCGGTCGAGAATGCTCTGATCGCCACGTGGCAGGTATGGCACGCTCAACAAGGCCAGTGCTCGCACGCGATCTGGGCGAAACAGAGCGACCCAGGGAGCAACGATCGCCCCCCAATCGTGGCCGACAATGACCGCGTCATCGATTTGTTCGGCATCGAGCAACGCAATCACATCGCCAACAAGTTGGGTAATGCCATAGGCCTCGACGCCTTGAGGAGCGTCGCTCCAGCCGTAGCCCCGCTGATCCGGGGCCAGCACTCTGTACCCGGCTTCGACCAACGGACCGATTTGGTGGCGCCAGGAATAGGCGATCTCAGGAAAGCCGTGAAGAAGGACCACTGCCGGGCCAGTTCCTGCCTGGGTAACCGTCAGCTCAATGTCGCCGATGTTGATTGGGGTGACTCGTGTTTCAGCCATAGATCCGTCTTGTCGTGGAATAGGTCGCTCGGGCGAGCGTTTCGAAGTGCAGCACACAGGTGCCTACCACAAAGGAGAATTGCATTGATGTTCCGTTCCAACGATCTGATCGCCGATTTCGAGCGCCTCACCAAGGGCCTCAACCTACGACTTGACCTCGACAAGGCTGTTGATGACATTGCCAAGGCGTTCGCTGACGTACCCGTGCACGCCCAAAACGAGTCAACGGCCACCGGTGAGAAGCTAGGAAGCTTCGCTGCGGGTCCCGGAACCGACGCAATTCGATACGCCGATCGGCTCGAGCTTGTTATCGACTTGCCAGGGGTCGATCCTGCAGATGTCGACATCACGATCGCCGGTCGGTCACTCGCAGTTCATGCAACCAGATCATTTGTCGTGCCCGATGACGCCGAACAGTTGCACCAGGGCCGCGACCGCAGTGATTTTCACCGGACGTGGCAGCTACCTGACGACCTCAATGCCGAAGAGATGAGCGCACGCTCAGACCATGGTGTGCTCACAATCACTGTTCCGGTCGAACAAGGAACCGAACCTCGTCGCATCAAAGTCACCGTCAACGATGACTAGAAACCCGTCTCTATAGGTTCACGACCGGCGAAGTTAGGGTGCGGTTGATGCCCGGCACTTTTTGCACGCTGCTGACGACCATGCGTCCAAGTTCGTCCATGGTGTCAGCAGACGTCTTGGCAATCACGTCGTAAGGGCCCGTAACGACGTCTACTGCAACCACCCCGGGAATCACCGAGATCGCTTCGGCTACTGAAGCAGATTTGTCCATTTCGGTCTGAATGAGCACATAGGCGCTAACGGTCATTGAGGAGCCTCCCGGATCGGTAGCCGACCATACCCACAGCTACCCAGCGAGCGCCAGCCAGTTCAGCTGATGACTGGTGTGGCGTCGAGTGTCATGGCGCGAATCGCCAATCCCATGATGAACAGGCTTCCACCGCCATAGAGCACATAGCGCCACTGATCGAGCTGGCTGCGATAGCCGTACAGAATCGCCACGCCGACGAGCGTCAAGAAACCGTAGAACGTATGAAACTCAGGAGCGTCGCCTTCGAGTTGGCTCAGACGAGCGGCTCCAAGAGCGACTTCGACGAACAAAAGACCTTGCGCGATCGCAACGACCACCCACAAGGAACGGTGCCGCAACGGTTCGACAACATGGGCAGCGAGGGCCCAGCAACCAACGAGACCGTTGGCGAGAACAACAACCCAAGCCAGCGTCGTATGAGCGTCAGCCAACACCAGCGATCAGTCGAAGATCGATGTCAGCAGATCACCGACACGCTCAGGGTGTTCGCGATGGCGGGCGGCATCGACAAACCACTCGGTCCCAAACGCGTGGCTGAACTGCTCGTCGGGCATTGACAAGAAAAAGCTCTGCCCGTCGATCTGGCTAGCGTGAGCGGCAAGCGACGCTCTCTTTCGGCTGATCACTGCCGACACATCGACGGCGTGGGTCAGTTGGCTGAGCGGCATACCCATAGCCTGACGATCGACGCGGTCATCTTCTTCATCATCGTCGCCAAACGCGCCGTCTTTGACTGCCTGCTGAATCAGATCCCGGTTGGCAGTTGCCCACAGGACCTTGTCGATACCCGCGAGCGGTGCCGCAACCTCGCCGACCCGATGGACCTGAAGGTGGTCGGGATGCCCGTACACGCCATTGGGGTCATAGCCAACCAACAGCTCGACGTCATTGTCCCGCAAAATTGTGGCCAGGCGTTCTACAGCTTCATTGATGTCGGCCCGCCAGAAACAAGTCGGATCATCGTTAGACGCCTCGCCGACCATGCCCGAGTCGCGATATCCGAGGAAGTCAACCTGGCTGACGCCGAGCAAATCTGCAGATGCACGTAGCTCGGCTTCTCGTCGGTCACCCAACAGCTCGCCGTCGTCGAGTACGCCTTCGTTGGGTTCACCCATCTCGCCGCGGGTGGCGACGATCAGGGATACGTGGTGGCCGGCATCGGCGAGAAGCGCCATGGTGCCGCCAGTCGAGATGGCCTCGTCGTCAGGATGGGCGTGAAAAAACGCAACAGACGCCATCAGGCAATGGCTCCGGTGGAACGCAATGCCGCGATTTCGTCGCTGTCGAAGCCAAAGGCCTTCAAGGTTTCGTTTGTGTTCTGTCCAGCGTGCGGCGGCGGTGTCGGCATGGCTGCCGGAGTACCGCTAAATCGCGGCGCCGGAGCAGGCTGTGTGATGCCGTCGACTTCGATGAATGTAGATCGGGCGACGTTGTGCGGATGCAGCGGCGCCTCTGACGGATGTAATACCGGTGCGAAGCAAATGTCGGTGTGCTCCATAATCGAGCACCACTCGTCGCGCGACTTGCGCTTGAATATCTCGGCGAATCGGACCTTGAGGGCGGGCCACTGCTCACGATCCATCTGCGCAGGCAGTTCTGCGGGATCAATATCGAGCTTGTCAAGAAGTTCGGCATAGAACTGCGACTCGATGGATCCAATCGAGACATATTCGCCGTCTGCGCACTCGTACACGTCATAGAAGTGGGCACCGCCGTCAAGCATGTTGACTCCCCGCTCGTCGCGCCACATACCAACGTCACGCAATGTC
>CALKPY010000044.1 GCA_937991435.1 uncultured Acidimicrobiales bacterium | reverse complement strand
GCGGTCTGCCGCAAGCGGAAGAAACGCGAGCTCGGTCGTACATCTACCAACCCCGGTTTCGTCCGAACGACGCATAAGCCGCTCGCGCATCGTCGTCGCGATCGCTGCCGCGTCTCTACTCAGCCTTGGCCTGTTCAACCTTGCAGGTTCACGCGTCGGTCTTGACGACGTCGAAACGACCTACGAAGCAACCGATCGGTTAGCAGCACCGACGAGCAACGGAAACGCTGCGTCTGATGAGGCTCGAAACGCAAGAAGCCTCGATGCAGATGGTTCCGATTCTGCCGACGACGCAGATGAAACCCCCACGGCAGCTGACATCGCCGAGAACGACGATATTGATGACACCAAAGCGCTCGACACGGTCGACGGCACAGACCTTCGAACACAAGACCCAAGCAGTTGGATTCCATCTGTTCCCACCCCAACCTCACCTACGATCAGTTCCCCAGCTAGCGATGTTCGAGGAACGCGGATCCGACCCCGCTCTACCCCCACCGCACGGTCCAAGCCAGCCGCCACGTCAGCCGCGCAAGGCTTGACGCTGTCCACAACCACGCCGACCCCCTCGTCGATCCCCACGTCGACGCCCGATGATGCAACCACAATCGGAGCGACGGCGACCCCAACCGCGGAAACCACGGTCGGCACGCCAACCGCCACGGCGACCCCCACGGAGTCACCGACCGTTGCGATCACGCCAACCGCGACGACTAGTGGCGCCTCGACACCGACGCCATCGCCAACCGCCACCGAGTCGCAGACGGCGGCAATCACGGTGACCGCCACACCCACCTTCGCCGCAGGCACCCCGACGCCGACCGCAACCACAATCGCAACACCCACTGTTTCTGCCACTACACCAACGGCGACCTCGACTCCGACCTCAACCGTCGCAAGTCCAACGCCAAGTGCCACCACGACACCAGTGCCGTTAGAACCAACGGCAACTGCAACCGCTATCGCGACCGCAACCCCCACAGCCTTCGGGCCAACACCGACCCCGACCATCACAGCAACACCGTCTGTCTGGCCGCCCTACTACCTTGAGGTGTGGATCAGTGGCGACATCGTGCTTCCTGCTGGTTCCACCGCTGCTGGGGCTGACAGCTGGCGAGTCACCATCATCGACGCGACCGACGGTTCTCAATTCGGTCTCGGGTACGGCGGGGTCCTCGACCCGGGCGCGACACAGATTCCGTTCGAAGCTCGATACAACGAGGGCGCTCTGCTGCCAGGCCATGTGTATAGGGCATCAGCCGAAGTTCTGGCTGCCGACGGCACCGTATTGTTCAGTAGCAATCTCGGCGTTCAGATCACCGTGGGCTTTCCCATCAACGGCGTCGTGATTCCCGTCTCAGTTGCCCCGTAAGCAATCAATTTGGCTCGGGCAAGGCTTGGCTCGGGAAAGGCTTGGCTCGGGAAAGGCCAACACGGTGACCTCACCTGTTGAACTGTTCACTCGAATGGTGGAACCGTCAGGAATCATCGACAGACGATGATCGCGTGACTGATCTGGCCGCCGAAGCTGACCACGACAGCGTCGGCGGCCATGAACAGCGACGCCGACGCCGGGTCGGTCAGAGGCGCAACCATGACGTCTCCCCGACCGCGTCCTGCCGGATTCGGCTGGGTCGGTGGCGATTCGAGCCGTGCCCACAACTTCGCTTGCGCACCCGGCACACCCGCGCATCTGACCAAGCTACGTAGGAACATACGGGCCGCAAACGCAAATATGTGTTGTACCCCCAACGGGATTTGAACCCGTGTTGCCGGCGTGAAAGGCCAGTGTCCTAGGCCGCTAGACGATGGGGGCCCGCTCCTCAGAAGGAGGCGATCGACAACTGTACCAACCACACGGCACAGCCGCCTATCGAATGGCGAGAATCTTGGGCGAATTCAGGGCGCGGGATGGAGAACAATCCTGTAGCCTCACGGGTCTGGTCCTGTGGTGCAGTTTGGAGTGCACGCCGCCCTGTCAAGGCGGAGGTCGCGAGTTCAAATCTCGTCAGGACCGCTACATCTCGCCTTCGGTCTTGTACCGATGCGTGGGGTCGGGTAGCTCAGTTGGCAGAGCGACCGCCTGAAAAGCGGTAGGTCACCGGATCGACGCCGGTCCCGACCACATTACGAGACCGCAGGCCAGTGCCGACAGGGCGCTGGCCTGCAGTCGTTTTGCGGCATCCGGCTGACGACTCGATGCTATTCGAAACCGCTTCCCCTGGTCTCACGGCACCAGCGCGCGTGCGCCCGATGGGCACCGCCTTGTCAGAGTGAGATAGCGTCTCCATGAGGAAGACGACTTCAAGGGGAACTCATGGAAACACGTGCCGCAATTCTCGACGGCGTCGGTCAAGAGTGGAAGGTCGAGACGATCACACTCGACCCGCCAAAGGCGGGCGAGGTTCTTCTCGAACTGGTCGGGTCAGGACTGTGCCACAGCGATGAGCATATGGTCACCGGCGACATGGTCATGGACCCAGACACCGCATCCGCGCTCGGCCTGGAACAATTTCCCTTTATTGGCGGTCACGAAGGTGCTGGGCGCGTCGTCGAAGTCGGCCCGGGTGTAACCACACTCGAGGTTGGCGATCACGTCGTGCTCGGGTTCATTCCCTCGTGCGGGCGGTGCCCATCATGTTCAACCGGCAAACAGAACCTGTGCGACATGGGCGCCTTCCTGCTCGCTGGCCGGCAAGTCAGCGACATGACCGCCCGCCACCACCGCCATGACGGCACCGATCTCGGCATTATGTGTTGCATTGGTACCTTCGGTGAGCACACCGTCGTCAACGAGGCGTCGTGCATAAAGATCGAAAAAGACATCCCTCTCGACAAGGCGGCTCTCGTCGGTTGCGGCGTGACAACTGGTTGGGGTTCGGCGACCTACGCAGCAGATGTCAAAGCTGGCGAGACTGTGGTCATCGTCGGCTGCGGCGGCGTCGGAATGAACGCCGTACAGGGTGCAGCGATGGCCGGAGCTGCACACGTCATTGCCGTTGACCCCGTCGAGTTCAAACGCGAACAGGCACAGGTCTTCGGAGCCACTCATTCAGCGGCGACGATGGAAGAAGCGACCGCCCTCGTGATGGAGCTGACCTGGGGCCAGATGGCAAACAAGGCCATCATCACCGTCGGCGAAGGCGAAGGTGCTCTTATCGCTCCGACGATGGGCATTATCGGCAAAGGTGGTCGCGTGGTCCACACGTCGATCTCGCCGATCAACGACACCGAAGTCACGATGAGCCTCTTCGACCTAACTCTTATGCAAAAGGAACTGGTTGGCTCCATCTTTGGATCTGCCAACCCGCGCCACGACATTCCTCGGCTGCTGAAGATGTACCGCGAAGGCAACCTCAAGCTCGACGAGCTCGTGACGAACACCTACGATCTGGCTGACATCAACACCGGCTACCAAGCCATGCGCAACGGTGACAACATCCGCGGCATGGTCATGTACAACCACTGACTTGACCGAATTACCGCGCTTCGGAGCGCAACTCGTTGCGGAAGCAACCAGCGACGTCGTCGGCCGTAAACGCGAGATCGAACTCGTGGTCGCCGCCTTGAACTCAGCTCGCCATATTCTGCTCGAAGGCCCGCCGGGCACCGGCAAGTCGACACTGTTGCGCTCCGTCGCAGCGCATTCGGGACTTGATCTCGTTTTCGTCGAGGGCAATGCCGAACTTACGCCTGCTCGACTCGCAGGTCACTTTGACCCGGCTCAGGTGTTGGCTCGCGGCTACGCCACCGACATCTTCATCGACGGGCCGCTGATCGCCGCATTGCGCGACGGAGGCCTGCTCTACGTCGAAGAAATCAATCGCGTGCCCGAGGAAACCCTGAACCTGCTGGTGACGGTGATGAGTGAGGGCGAGCTCACGGTTCCCCGCTTGGGTCGCATCGAGGCTCACCCACACTTCCGCCTGGTTGCCGCAATGAATCCGTTCGATGCAGTCGGCACCGCCCGCATCGCCGGCGCGATCTATGACCGCGTGAATCGAGTCGCGGTCGGGTACCAGAGCGCCGACGAAGAAGCAGCAATCGTGCGCCGCGAGGCGCCCGACGCTTCGGGCGCTCTCGGTGTGCGCGCTGTCGACTGTGTGCGACGTACGAGAGACCATCACGACATACGAATCGGGTCCTCGGTACGGGGCGCTATCGACTTGGTTCTACTCGCCGCTCAATTGGCACAGCTACGGGGTCACGTCGAGGTGAGCGACCAGTGCGGAATTGACTCCGCCTGCGCCGCTCTAAGCGGGCGCATTCGGCTACACGAGTCTTGTGGTCGTACCGCCGAAGAAATTGTCACCGAAATCTGGCACGCAACCAACCCCGACGAGAGCGACGATCTGGGAAAAGTCTGAGCCCCGGCGGGGGCCTGCTCGAACCTTCCCGAACCCTTGAGGGCGATCAGGCACGTTCAGCGCTCGACGAAGAACAACGTCGAACCACCTCACGCCGAGATCTCGCTCGCAACGAAGGGTTCGACGACATGTCTCCCGAGCTGGGCGAACTCGACGTCCACGCCGTCGAGCACGCGTTGACCGAAGACCAAGACATCGCTCTCAGCACGTTGGCCGACATGGCCTCAGCTACCGATGAGCGGCTGCGGGCACTCGTGCAGCAGCTAGCTGCAAGAGTTGTTGTCGACTTGGCGGCTTCGGCGACGAGTGAGCAGCGCGGCGTAGGGCGCATGCGATCGGTACCAATGAGCGATCAGGGTGGCGATATCGATATTGACGGTTCACTCGACGCCTTGGTAGCCGCGCAGGCGTCACAGACCGTGGCCAACGTTGACGACCTTCGCATGCACGGGTGGACTCGCCCCGACGCTGCCGTTGTGTTGTTGATCGACCGCAGCGGCTCGATGACCGGGGATCGTTTGGCAACCGCGGCCGTCGCCGTCGCAGCAGCAGCGCAACGCACAGAATCTGACTATGCGGTGGTCGCGTTCAATGACAAGGCCATCGTGATCAAAGGAATCGGTCAGGCTCGCCCAGTAGAAGAAGTAATCACCGACGTTCTGCGAGTTCGCGGCTTTGGACCAACTGACCTGTCGCTTGCGTTGCGTACCGCTTCTGATCAACTTGCCCGAAGCAGCGCAAGCCGTCATCGCACCATCTTGTTGAGCGATTGCCGCCCTACCGCTGGTGGACCCCCGGAGAAATCAGCAGCAGCACTGGAACAGCTTGGCATTTTGGCGCCTGCGGACGACTGCGCAGACGCACAAGAGCTTGCTTCTACCGTTGGTGCACGCTGGGCTGCGCTCAGCGGACCGACTCAGGTGCCTGCTGCATTCGCTCAGCTCGCCGATTAAGTCCGCGCTCAGCCATCGAGGATTGCATGCGCATCGAACAAGTGATGCTCGACATCGTGCAACAGGTACCGCGCCATCGACTCAACGGTGAACGACGCTCCGTCACTTCGATGACCCGAGCGCTCCCACTCGTCTGAGTCCACCCGGTCAAGCAGGTCGGCAAGTCGCCCTGCATTCGATGCAAGAGCGTAGGCAACCTTGGCCGGGTCAGCGTCGTCATAGGCACCCTTTGCCGCTGCGACATCGGGGTCCCAGTCCCTAAATATCGGAGGCTTGCGCTTCTTCAACATGTCCTTGAGACGGCCGTCAAAAAGCTCGAACACATCGCGGACATGACACGCGTAGCCAAGGACCGACCAGGTCCGGTCGCCGACCCCAGGTGTGGCGGCGAGATTGGTTCGGTTCGCGAGCAGCTGGCGCCACTCAGCGGCGACCTTGCGTGTTCTCGCAGCAAGTTGGGAACGGTCTAGCGCTTGAGCGTCGTACGAGCATTGGTCGCACGGCCGTTCGAGCACCCACATCCACTCATTGTGACCCATGCTTGCCAACCTAGCGGTCACTGCCAGACGCTGGTCACCGTAGAGCAAACCCGGCACGGCCCCACCGCAGCACCAGCGACACACGGAACCGAATTGGCAGAACCACCGCTATGAGGCGATAAGAGGACAGTCCCAGCCGACAAAGCGACACGCTGTGCCAGAAACTCGAACTTCGGCCGTAAGTGCCGGGTCGCCGTCATCAACCGCTCGGATCTCGATCAAGAAGTCATCGCCGACTTCGATTCCAAATCCAGAAAAACGCCACGTCTGTCCATCTGGGCCGGCAAGTGTGACCGCCTCGAACTTGGTTTCAGAGAACGCACCCGCGACAACGTTGTAGGTGAGATGGACTCCATCGCCGTCATCATCACCCGCGACGACGAAGAACTGCATCGGGTTGATTCCAATGTCAAGAAACTCTTTGGGGCGAATCCATGGCGGCTGATTGGCGGGTATCGGCGTCGGTGTCGGCGTCACCGTCGGAGTCGGCGTCACCGTCGGAGCGGGCGTCACCGTCGGCGCGGGCGCAATCGTCATCGTCGGTGTCGGTGTCGGTGGCGGATTCGCTGTCGACGTCACCGTGGGTGTAGCAGTCGACGTCACTGTGATGGAACCGGGACGAGGTGTCGAAGTCGCAGTCGGCACCTGAGAAGAAGACGGGCCCGGCGACGGTGATACCCATGGCGTCAATGCAACGCCCGGCTGAGGATTGACGATGTTTATGCTTGAAGTTTGAGTCGGTCTCGCAGTCGGCGTCGCAATACCTGCGAGCGTAAACGTCGGCCGGGGCTCAACTGTGGAGATAGCTTCGACACCCGTTGAGGTAGGCGTAGATGCCGGATTGCTCAGCACAGTGGTCGCAGTCGGCACTGGAGATTGCGGGATCTGGGCTGAAGCTGTTGGCACCGCAGAGGCACTCACTGACGGGGTAGACGTCGGAGCAGGGTCGGCTGTTGATATTGCCGAGACTGACGGCGAAACGGTTGACGTTGCAGTCGGCGACGGAGCGTCAGCCGGGACCCACGATCGCACGGTCGGCGAAGCCGACACGGGTGCTTGAACCGCTTGTGTCGACATTGGGGTCGGCGTCGTTTGGACCTGCACAGAAGGTACCGAAGCAACAACGGCGAGCCAGCTGACCGAGTCGGCGGGCTCGGTCGTAGGCGTCGCCGTCGCCGTCGCTGTGTCGGTCGCCGACTCCGCGATGACATCAGACGCTCCATCGGGCGAACCAGCTACTGGGGTCGACTCGATCTTCGAAATACGCATTGACGAACCCAAAACGTCAAGTTCAAACTTATCGCCCGGAACAGTTCCAGTGACGGGCACCGATGACGGCGAACCGCTCGTTGCTGTGCGGCTAGCCACGTCGTCAGCGTCGGTCGCGACGGTTACTTCGTGATGGTCGAAACCCGCCAACCCGCCAGGCACAAGAACCAGGGTCGCAGCCGCAGCGGCAAGAGCGCCTGAGGCAAGCGCCGACGGACCCGCGACCAAAGCCGGCGAGATGGAGCCTGACCCGATTGCTTGCCCAAGATTACCCAACCACCCGACACCACCTGCGGCACCCCGGACTCGTCCAATGCTCACATTCAGAAAAGCCCGAACGACTCGAGGATCGAAATGGGTCCCTGCTGCCCGAGACAACTCAGTCCGGGCGGCAACCACACCCATTGGCTTCTTGTACGCGCGGATCGAAACCATCGTGTCATACGCGTCAGCGACAGCGACGATGCGACCGGCCAGGTGAATTCGTTCGCCGCTCAACCCGTTTGGATATCCGGCACCGTCCCAGCGCTCGTGGTGTTGCGACGCGGCATGCTGCCAACCGTCAAGCCAGTTTGCGAGCGGGGCGAGGTACCTCGCCGAGGCGTCTGGATGTCCTGAAACTACCGCCCATTCTCGTTCGTCTGGACGTCCATTCTTGTTCAGAATTTCGGGCGGAACGTCGAGCTTCCCGATGTCATGAAGAAGAGCTGCCCACCGCAACAAGTCTCGGTCTCGTCGACCAATCCCCATTTCGCTCGCAATCAGATCGGAATAGGCCCGCACACGGTCGCAGTGACCTCGTGTTGCGCGGTCATGGCGACTGATTGCTGACGCGAGGTCAAAGAGCAAGAGAGTCTGTTGCGCTCCCACTCGTCCCGGCGCTGCCGAAGCAATCGAGACGAGGCGCCCCTCGAGCGAGCGAGCGTTCCCGGTACGGAGGGCAGCGCGATATCGCGCTGGAGCCTTGTCGGGGAATAGTAGAGACAATCGCAATAGCGCTGCGACAGGCAGAAGCCGGCGCATTAGCCGATCCGATACGGCAATGGTTCCCGCACCTACGACCAAGGCCAAGACCCACCACAGACCGACGTGAACGCCGATGCGCGTCGGCGGGAAATTGAGCGCAATCCAACGCACGGCTAGGTACGAAGCCACTACAGGAACGGCCCAGACTGCAAACCGGATTGCTCTCGCCGTCCAGACACGCTCAACCCACCTGTGTTCGTCAGGCTCGTCGTAGTTCTGGGTCGGCCCCTGGCGATTCGTCGTCGACATGTGATGGCTGCTCGTCATATAGAAGCGAACGTGATGGGCCAGGTCAATGATGCTGTAATCCCTGACCCGTCATCGTTCGAGCACACATCGTTGTGATAACGAAATACAAGTTGTGCATCAGAAGGATTCGCGGGAACACCTTCTATTGACAGATACTCGGCCGCAGCACGAAGAAGGGAGTAGCTGGCCACGTCGGTTCCACCGCTACCAGCGATTTGCGGTGCGATATATCGGCGCGGCACGGCGATCGTTGTCTGCGTACCGTCTTCATTCTCGTAGATGAAGTCAAAGGACACCTCTGCTGTATCCCAGTGATTGCTCGGGCCATCGACATCAACTCGCCCGATTAGTCGGGCGACATAGGGTCCGTATTCGGCAAGAGCATCTTCGTAGCCCGACAAGAAGTACCACACACGAATCGTCTCATCAAGGCGATACGACACCTGACAAGCGCCCTCGACTGCGGTCGACGTAGGAGTCGGCGTCACCGTCGACGTAGAAGTCGGCGTCACCGTCGACGTAGAAGTCGGCGTCACAGTCGACGTAGAAGTCGGCGTCACAGTCGACGTAGAAGTCGGCGTCACCGTCGACGTAGAAGTCGGCGTCACCGTCGACGTAGAAGTCGGCGTCACCGTCGACGTAGAAGTCGGCGTCACCGTCGGCGCCACAGTCGACGTAGGCGTCACCGTCGGCACCACAGTCGACGTCGGAGTCACCGTCGGCACCACAGTCGACGTCGGAGTCACCGTCGGCACCACAGTCGACGTCGGAGTCACCGTCGGGGTCATGGTTACGGTCGCTGTCGGGGTCACGGTGCCGCAGTTACCCGCTTGGAAGGAACCCGTGGCGGGGTTCCAGAAGTCCGGTTCGCAAACCTCCCAGGGCGTCACCGTGGGGGTAACTGTCGATGATTGTGACGCGGACGATGTCGGTGACGGTGTGGCTGTGGCAGTGGCTGTGGCTGTGGACTGCGCCGTTGATGTCGGGAGACTTGTGGGAGTCACCGAACTCGCTGGGGCCGTCGTAGCGGTAGCCATGGGGGTTGGACTCGCTGTTGCGAGTGTGGTCGCAGAAACAGACGGTGTCGACGTAGCAGCAGCTGTCGGCGTGACCGATGCGAAACTCGTGGATGTCGGTTCTTGTACTTGGGTCGCAGCGGCAGCCGCGGTGGGCGAAGCGGTCGCAACAGCAGCGGTCGGGGTGGCAGTCGCCGTCGGGGTGGCGACTTGAATGGCTGGTCTCGTAGGCGTCACTGAAGCCGTGGGACTTGGCGTACCAGTCGCAATCACTGTAGGCGTGGACGTCGGCGTAGGCGAAACCACCACCTTCGTCGGCGTAGGCGAAGACGTCGATGTCGGTAGGGCGACGGTCGCCTGAGGTACCGCTGTTGGGGTCGACGGGGCTACTTCAGAGGTTGGGCTCGGTAGCGCCGTCGGCTCAATCGATGCTGTGATGGTCGCACTCGTCTGCGGAAATGTCGTCGTGGACGCGAGTTCCGTTGGCGTCGCCAGGTCTGCAGTTTCGCTCGCTGTGGGTGTCGGCTCTGAAGCCGTCGGCACTGCCGCGACGGTAGATGTCGATTCAGCTTGAGCAGATGTCGCTGTCGGCTCAACCGAGCTGAGGGGCTCAAGCTCAGTCGGAGTCGCCGTCGGATCGAGTGCGGCCGACAGATCAGGCGGTGCAGTTGGAGTAGCCCCGGGTGGGGTCGGCGTTGGGGTTGGGGTCGACCCGTCAGGTGTGGGTTCAACTGTTGCAGTCAAACTTTCCTGATCAGCACCATCAGCATCGGGAGACGCAGACGGTCCCGGCAGGGCCGACTCTTCAGGGGGCGGGGTCACCGAAGGCAACACGTCAGGTTCAATCGGCGATTCGGTGGCTTGCGCTGACGGCGATGGCTCCGGAACCGTTGACGTGATTGTGGCTTCGGCCCGATCGGGCACAACTTCGATGAGGCCAACGGACTCCGGCGCTCCAAACTGGTCAGGCGGCGCAGAAGGGATCACAGTCGGTGTGGGTTCGATCCCAGCGGTGGGGTCCGGCTCAACCTCCGCCTGGTCGTCTTCTGGCTGGGTCATGACGACCGAAGCGTTTTCCGGGCCGGTGTCACGCACCTCTGGAGGCGCCAACGCAAAAGTGAGTGCACTTGCAACAAGCACGCCAGAAGCGATCACATTCGGCGCCGAGGACACCACCGGCGAGACCGTTCCCGAGCCTAGAACCTGACCAAAGTTCCCAAGCCACGCCAGTCCGCCGGCAGCACGACGGACGCGACCGATACTCACATTCAAAAAGGCCCGAACGACACGCGGGTCAAATTGAGTACCTGCACATCGAACAAGCTCCGTACGGGCAGCCTGTGCGGTCATCGCCTTCTTGTAGGAGCGAACTGAAACCATTGTGTCGTAAGCATCAGCGACCGCAACGATCCGACCGGCCATGTGGATCTGTTCAGCGGCGAGACCTGCGGGATATCCGCCGCCGTCCCACCGTTCGTGATGCTGTGCGGCAGCTACGTGCCAGCCTTCAAGCCATGTAGCAACCGGCGCGAGATACCGAGACGACGCTGCCGGGTGGCCCGACAAGATCTTCCACTCGTCCTCGTCAGGTCGACCAGGCTTGTTGAGAATCGAGGCGGGAACATCGAGTTTGCCTACATCATGGAGCAGTGCCGACCATCGCAACAGCCCGGTCTCGTGTTCGTCAAGGCCCATTTCTTGCGCGATGAGGTCGCTATAGGCTCGTACCCGCTCGCAATGACCACGCGTCAAGCGGTCGTGTCGAGTAATCGCGGCGGCAAGGTCAAGTAACAACAACGATTGTTGCGTGCCGACCTTGTTCGGCTCGGCGGCAGCGACAGCCACCACGCGACGCTCGAGCGCCCGACCGCTTCCGGTCCGAAGCGCTGCCCGGTACCGAGGCGGCGCCTTGTCTGGGAACACCATCGACATACGCAACAACGCCACGACTGGCAAAAATCGGCGCATTCCTCGATCGAGCATCCAGATCGTAAACGCCCCCACCAGGGCAGCAAAAACCCACCATAAGCCAAGATGCACGCCCAACCGTCGAGGCGGCAAATTGGCCGACATCCACCAGATGGCAAGATACGACCCGGCAATGGGAATGGCCCAGATCACGAACCGCAGAACACGGGCGGTCCAGACGCGATCGACCCAACGAGAACCCGGGAGCTCGTCGTAGTTTTGTGTTGGTCCGGACACGACCCCAGAGCGTATACAGGCAGCCACAACCCGTGCGCTTTAATCGCATCTGCGTCCCCTCAATACCCAGAACGGGCCAGCTGATCTATTTCGGTCAAAATCCTGCAGTTACGTACGGCGCAGACGGACTCGCAGCGGTCGAGTGGTACGGCGCTCTATCGCCCCCGACAGTGTTCCAAAAAGGTAGGCGACATCGTCGACCAAGCTCAACGCCACGAAACGACCAACGTCGTGTGTCCGCTCGGAACCGAGCCACCGTCGGATAGGTCGGCCCAGGAGAGATGCCGCAAGCAGCCATCGTCCGCGACCTTGGGCGCCAACCACCAACAGAGGTAACAACCACGCCCTGGCTACGGCATCAAGAACCCATCGACATGTGCCCGAAATGCCACGAGCGACGAGTCTGAGCGCCTCGGGATCGGGCGCGTCGACGAATGCGGCTAGGGACGACCGTGTCGACCAGAATTGCTTGAGTGCTGCAGCTGCGGAAATCCAGAACCCGCGGCGCCCAAGAACAATCGGTGCACCAAACACTGCCAGGTTCAATGGCGATATCTCGAGCGCCATGACGGCCGCGGGATGCCGCTTGCCTAGGTCCGCAGCGCTGCGGCCATAGCTGAATCGTTGTTTCGCGAAGGCTCTGATTGATCCGCGTGGCCGGTGCAGGACCGATGTCTCACCGAGGAAGCGGACTGACCAGTCGGTGTCTCGCAGCAGCCGCCAAACAAGGTCGACGTCTTCGCCGACGCGCATTTCCTCGTCGAATCCTCCGATCTCACGCAAAGCAGGGATTTCCATAGCGAGACATGCCGACGGCACATACGACACTCGTGAGCCAGGCTGCACATTGGCCGACTCGCTGCCGAGGTCCAACGCACTAGCGACACGCTCATAGGCAGCAACGGGTCCTTGCCCAGTGGCGCTTCTCACACGCGGAGCGGCAGCACCCACCCGTGGATCATTCAGCAATCCAGCCAACTTCGCCAAAGGTTCGCTGTTTACCAAGACATCAGCATCAATAAATACAACGCGGTCGAGGCCAAGCGTTTCGAGATGCTTCCAACCGACATTGCGGGCTGTCGCTGGCCCGCTGTTCACGTCGAGCCGAAGCAGAGTCGCTGACCAAAACGAGACGATCGCTGCTACGGCGTCAGCATTGTGAGACCCATCATCGACAACTGCAATTTCCATATCAGAAAATGTCCGAAGCGATTCGAGCAGCTGTGCCAAACCTTCGTGATCGTCTAGCACCGGCACGACAACCCCGCACGTGTCAAATCCGCCGGGAAGCGCGCATGGATGAATGACACCTGCCGCCAGAAGTCGATTCACGAGGACCTGTTCGCCATCTTTCAGTTCCGCTACTGGGGTGAGGTCATCTCCGACGCATAACCGATCGAGTAGAGCGGCGCCGGCGGCAGACAATCGGACCACCCGCACTGGCGAGCCGCCGATGAGGGTCATGCCATTTGTGAGTCGACGCACGCCAGAGTCCAAGCGGAAGCGGCACCCGTGCATCACCGAGACAAACGTAGCGATCTCACGTTGACGTTGCCAGATCGTCTCCGCGGTAACGTTGGCCCTGCTGCGCCGCTGGAATCAAACGACCCAGACCGCGTTACACAACACAGAGCCGACAAAGCCACCGTGGGGGCGTCATGGAACCAGAAAACACCGACCCAACCGAGATCCGCGAGTCCACCGAGACCGCCGATGCGACGTCGGCGACCGAGCAAAATCTTGTGATCGAAGAGCTGCTTGTCGAGGAGATCTCCATCGACGGCATGTGCGGTGTGTACTGAACTTGGCAGTTGTTCCCTCCGTCAACTCGACCGCATCGGGCGGCTGTTCTGACGATCCATCGCGTTTCGACAGCACGAAGCCCTGGAAACGCAGTGCGAAAATCGGACTTCGACCCGAGCCGTTTGGCGCGTTGGCGTATCACTTCGACACGCGCAGGCTTGTGTTCCTCAAGTCGACAGCGCTGGTCGACCTTGTCGAAGCGTTGGTCGAGCATGGCTCGGCCGATAGCGCAATCGAAGCGATTATCCAGCCAGCTGACCAACGCACACGACGAAGCCACCAGCTCGCCCTCGCATCGCTCGCCGAAGCGGGTGTGATCGAACTGGCCTCACCGACAGGAGTCTTCACATGACCACCACCAACGTGCCGCCTCTCGTCGAACAGCTCAAGGGCGGACTCGACGCCCCGATCTGTCTCACATGGGAACTCACCTATGCATGCAACCTCGCGTGTGTTCATTGCCTGAGTTCTTCTGGCAGACGCGACCCAAAGGAGCTATCAACGGCTGAAGCGATCAGTGTCGTAGATCAGCTGGCAGATCTGAGTGTCTTCTACATCAATGTCGGCGGCGGCGAGCCAATGATTCGTAAGGACTTCTTTGAGATCATCGATCATGCAACCAGCCGAAATGTGGGTGTCAAGTTTTCGACCAATGGGTACTACATCGACAAGCCGGCAGCGGAGCGTCTTGCTGCTACTGATCTACTAGACATACAAATCAGCCTCGACGGATTCGACGAATCAACGAACGACGCTGTGCGAGGTCCGGGTAGCTGGAAGGCCGCCCGCGCGGCGATGGACAATCTTGCGGCGAGCAACTTTGGCGAATTCAAAATCAGCATCGTGGCCACTCGCCACAATGTGGACCAGCTTGACGACTACAAGCGCATGGCTGATGAGTACGGGGCGCAACTCCGAGTAACCAGGCTCCGCCCGTCAGGTCGCGGGGTCGACAGTTACCAAGATCTACGGCTCACCAACCCGCAGCAGCAACAGATCTTCCGTTGGATCCTCGATCACCCCGACGTGCTCACCGGTGATTCGTTCTTTCATCTCAACGCGCTCGGTTCGTCAACAGGCGAATCGCTTCCGGGTCTCAACCTGTGTGGCGCTGGCCGAATCGTGTGCTTGATCGATCCAATCGGCGACGTGTACGCGTGTCCGTTTGTGATCCATGACCAGTTCAAAGCGGGCAACGTTCGCGACGACGGCGGGTTCGCCCACGTGTGGCGCGAGTCCGAGTTGTTCACGTCGCTGCGTGAACCGGATAGCGCCGGAGCATGCGCATCGTGCGGCTCGTACGACGAATGTGGAGGCGGGTGCATGGCAGCAAAGTTCTTCACTGGTATCCCGCTTGATGGTCCCGATCCAGACTGCGTGCTTGGTCACGCAGACGAGGCTGTAGCCGCGGCAAGCGGCAACGTCCCGGCTCCTTCGCAGGACCACTCTCGCCCCGTACGCATTACCGTCAAACAGTGATCGCCTGATCGACCTCTGGAACTCAGAGCTCGACGAGATTGTTCAATAGCCGCACCAAGTCGTCGACAAGATCGTGCATTAGCTGCTCGCCATGAGCGACAGATGCGCCAGCTGGGTCGCCGAGCACGCCATTGGCACTGACCGACGCCACTCCCCCTTCGCGCAGCCGCGCCTCGATCTGTCCGAGTGGCCGCGTGTCGCCTGGCTCGGCGAGTTCCGTTCGCACCTGATGAGGTCGCAAGAACATCAGTAGCGAGGTTTCTGTTCTGCCGGCATGCGCGTCACCGTCGACAACACGCGGCCACCACGCATGCACGTTGCGTTGTTCTGACTGAAGCACGGCGATGGCCTGTGTCACAGCAGTGTGATTTCCTCCGTGGCCGTTCACGAAGACCACCCCCGAGAAGTGATCAGCAGACCGGCCAAGTTCAACAATCACCGAGCGCAACGCCTCGGTGCCTATCGACAAGGTGCCGGCGAAGCCGCGGTGCTCTCCGCTCGCTCCAAAGGCCAAGACGGGAGCAACCGTGACACCAGCAACCGCCGACGCAGCCCGAGCCGCAAGCTCCTCTGCGATAACCGTGTCGGTACTCAGGGGCAAGTGCGGCCCGTGTTGCTCGGTCGAACCAAGCGGCACAACGAGCAACGCTGGCGCGACCTGCGGCGACACCATGTTGGCAAGCAGCGGCGGTTCTATGCTCACAGAGCAAACGCTAGCCGCCGCAGACCACAGACATTTGCACACCGCCGACCTGCCTGTGGCGGGCTGGCCCGAGGTCAGCCGTAGGCTCTGCCCGTGGCAAATGAATGGTTTGAAAGTGTCGCTGTAGCCAAAGCACGCGCGAAGAAGCGCCTGCCTCGCTCGGTATTTGGTGCGATCGTTGCGGGCGCTGAGGCTGGAGTGTCTGCAGCCGACAACCTGAGCGCCTTTGATGAGCTGGGCTTGCGACCGGTTGCTGCAGGACAGTCGGCTGGATGCGAAATGTCGACGACGATCATGGGACAACCCTCGTCGATGCCTGTCATGATCTCTCCCACCGGAGTGCAAGCTGTGCATCCTGACGGCGAAGTAGCCGTAGGCAGAGCAACCGCGGCTCGAGGCGTGCCTATGGGGCTCAGCTCATTTGGAAGCAAGCCGCTCGAAGAGGTGATTGAGGCGAACGCTCAGACGTTCTTCCAGATCTACTGGGCTGGCGATCGCGACTCGATGAGCGCTCGGATGGAACGAGCCAAGGCTGCCGGCGCCGCCGGCCTGATACTCACGCTCGACTGGTCTTTCTCGCATGGTCGCGACTGGGGAAGCCCCTCGATCCCTGAAAAGATCGACCTGAAAACAATGATCGAACATGCTCCCGATGTCATCACCCGACCCAAGTGGCTGATGAGTTGGGCGAAGAACCGTTCGCTTCCTGACCTTGGTGTGCCGAACTTCCCGACCGGCGGCGATCCTGTCCCGGGGTTCTTCGAGGCGTACGGTGCTTGGATGGGAACCCCGCCGCCGACATGGCAAGACATTGCCGGGCTTGCCGCGGAGTGGGACGGCCAGTTCATGGTAAAGGGCATCGGCCGGGGCGACGAAGCGCGTCGAGCGATCGACGCGGGCGCCACTGCGATCTCAGTCTCGAATCACGGCGGCAACAATGTCGACAGTTCCCCTGCCCCGATTCGGGTACTTCCTGAGGTGGTCGAGGCAGTCGCTGGGCAATGTCAGGTCTTGATGGACGGCGGTATTCGACGGGGCAGCGACGTGGTCAAGGCTCTTGCTTTTGGCGCCGATGCGGTACTGATTGGGCGCGCCTACCTGTGGGGTCTCGCAGTCAACGGACAAGGCGGCGTCGAGAATGTGCTCGATGTGCTCAGGGGCGGCATCGATGCCACGATGCGTGGTCTGGGGAAGAGTTCAATCGCCGAATTGTCGATGGCTGACGTCGTCGTACCGCCCGGGTTCTGCCCGCCTGCTCCGCCAGTTTGATGCCCGTCGCGATCGTGACCGGTGCCGCACGCGGCATTGGCGCTGCGATTGCACGTGCGTTGTTCACAACCGGCCATGACCTCGTTTTGGTCGATCGCTGCTCCGACGACTCTCGACTCGACTACCCACTCGCGTCGGCGGCAGATCTCGAAGCCGTGGTCGCGGACTGTCAGGCCCAACATGTCATCGGCGACGTTACTGACCCCGCGACCACCGAACACGCTGTCAACATTGCTCTTGAGCGCCACGGACGCGTCGACGTAGCCGTCGCCGCTGCAGGGGTCATAGCCGGCGGCGACGCCGCGTGGCAGACCAACGACGAGGCATGGCAGGTCATGCTCGATGTCAACTTGACCGGCACGGTCCAGTTGGCGCGAGCAGCCATACCCGCCATGCTCAGCTTGCCGACTCCCCGATCGGCACGATTCGTTGCTCTGTCGTCATCAGTAGCGACCAAAGCCACGCCACTTCTCGCCGGCTACGCCGCGAGCAAGGCGGCGACCCAAAGCTTCGTTCGTTCAATGGCCGCAGATCTCGGAGGCACCGGAGTGACCGCAAATGTGGTCCAGCCGGGGGCAACCGATACGGCGCTCCTTCAGTACAGCGCGTCGATCTATAACCTCAGCTCAGCGTCGGAGTTCGCCCAGCACCACATCGACCAGCGGCTCGTCGACCCTGCGTCAGTCGCTACCACGGTTGCCTGGTTGTGCTCCACTGAGTCTGCAGCAATCACCGGAGCAGTCATAGCCGCCGACCATGGCATGACAGCACGTTGACCAGTCAGGCCACCCGGTGAAGTTCGCCGACGTACCGCCGAGAATCCGCTTGCTCCTGGCAGCAATGGCAGCGGGAAGCTTTTCAGTATCAGTACTGTTAACGGTCGTCGGCTTGCAAGTTTTCGCTATCACCTCGCGAGAGCTTGACCTTGGATTACTCGGAGTTGCCGAGTTTGTACCGATACTCATTCTGTCCCCGTTCACCGGCACGCTCGCTGACAAGTTCGATCGCCGCAAGGTTTATGGGGCCGGGCTACTGATTGACAGCGTCGCGGCGGGTCTATTGCTGATCTATGCCGCGACATCGCCAACATCTGTGGGCCCGATCTTGCTCATCGTCGCGCTGTATGGCGTTGGCAGGGCGGTTGGAACACCGGCTGGTCGAGCGCTGCCGATTGACCTCGCACCCCAAGAGTCCATCGAACGAATCGTTGCGCTTCGATCACTCACCTTTCAGATGGCTCTCATCATCGGCCCCATCGTGGGCGCATTCGCTAACAAGGCGTCGCATGTGCTTCCGTATGCGATCGTCATCGGCGCCCAGGTGCTTGCCATGGTGCTGCTCAGCCGAGTACCGGCTTCGGGAACCGATCAGCTGTCGACAGCCAGCGGACCTCGCCAAGCACTCACTGACGCGTTCGAAGGATTGCGATTTATTCGAAAGACCCCAGTTGTACTTGGCGCAATTACTCTCGACTTGTTCGCTGTGTTGTTCGGCGGCGCGGTGGCTCTACTTCCTGCAATCGTCGAGAAGCGGCTCGACATCTCCGATGTCGATCTTGGCGTGGGTGTGTTGCGGGCGGCTATCGCAGCAGGGGCTGCCCTCACAGCACTCGCCCTGTCGATACGACCGCTTCGGCGGCGCACCGGACGCACCCTGTTCCTCGTCGTCGGTGTTTTCGGACTCGCCACCATCGCGCTCGGCGTGACACGCTCGTACCTGGTCGCCGCAGCAGCCGTGATCGTACTGAGCGCCGCCGATCAGATCAGCGTGTTCATCCGATCAAACCTGGTACCGCTGGCAACTCCCGAGGCGATGCGCGGACGAGTGCTCGCGGTCGAAAACATATTCATTGGTGGCTCCAATGAGTTGGGCGCCTTCGAGTCCGGGGCGACCGCGGCCCTGTTCGGTCTCGGCCCCGCAATCGTCATCGGCGGCGTCGGCACCCTTGTCGTGCTCGGCATCGCTTGGTTCGGCTTCCCGGCTCTGCGTGAAACCGACCGATTCAGCGACGTGATACCGCCCAACGCAAGCCAGGTTCGCTCGAGCGTTTAGCCAAACAGGTTGTTGGCATCGACCACCAGCAAAACGAGCAGCAACACAATGATGCCGACGTTAAGCACGGTGACTGGCCATTTGTACCGGTGGTCAGCTCGATGAAACCTTCGGATGCTAAAGACGTTGGCAGCGATCGCAATCACGCCAATGATCAATCCGATCGTCGAACCGATACCCGAGGCAATGCCCACAACCGGGGCAACAAAAGGAAACACGACATAGCTGAGCGTGCAACGGATACCCGAAATAAGCATTGACTGGCTGAAGAGCCGTTCGGGTTGGTCAGCAGTTGAGACTGGCGCTGCCTGCACATCGGTCACACCCGCACGCTACCGCGAGGCGGGCCCGTGTGCGGTGCGGTCTACCAGTACTCTTCGAAGTGAATGTTTCCTGGGCTGCCGCGCTCGTCGAGCGTGAACCCCCGCTCCACCAGCAGTTGCGTCACCCCAACCGTTTCGGGCCATTGCTTGTCATCGCCTTTGCCTTCGGGAAGTCCAATCATGGCGGGGTTGCCGCACAGAAAAACGTCGGTCGTCGCGGCATCGAGTCGCACACCGAAATGAGAGTCGAATCCGTCATCACGGATGACGTCTTGCAGGTACGTCTTGGGAACGTCGGCCTCGCGCGTCGGAAGCGGCATGTAGTGATAGTTCGGGTATCGGGCAACGAGATCGTCGTGTTCGGAGCGATACCCGAGGTCGCTCCACTGACGTACCGTCACCGCGGACACGATTGGCCCCTTGTGGCCCTTGCGAAGAAGCTGGTTGACCATCGCATTGTGCGGCGCTTCGCCTGTACCTGTTGCCAGAAAAATGACGGTACGAGACGGGTCGAGCACCGGAGCAAGGGTGTATCGCCCCGCGACCTTGGAGCCGAGAAACACACGGTCGCCAGGCTTCTTTAGGGCCAAGCGGGGTGTGAGGCCAGGAACGTTGTCTTCAGACGGAGTGACCAACACGATGTAGAACTCAAGCTCGTCAGCCTCGAACGCATCAACGAGATAACCCGTGTCGTCGAAAATCGGGCTCGAGATCGAATACGACCGGCGCACAAGTTTGAGCCACTTCTCGTCGAGCTCAGCGTCAACTGCATCGTCGATACGCGGCTCCCAATAACCGAGACCAAGAGTGGCGTATTGCCCTGCCTGATGCGACGTGTCGCCGTGGTCAGGTCGCACCCGCAGCCGCCACAGATCCGTATGCGTCGGCTCAAACATGGTGATTGTGGCGTTGTAGTAGTGCTCCGCCAGCTCGTTCTCGAGCGTGGTGTACCTGCTCCACGCTCGCACCCCGTACGACTCAACGGTTAGCTCGGGAAAACGCGCCGCCGCGATACGGGGCCACAGATCAGGACCATGAGCGTTGGGAATGGCGATCTCTTCGGCTTTTCCTGCAAACAGCAAGAGCGACTCTGAAGCACGAGCTCGCTGCGTTACTCCGAGCGCATCGAGGTCAGCGGGTGCACGGCTGCTCGCAAACACCACATGGTCGAACTCGAGGTCCGGTGTTCGCCGGTCCTCGAAGTACGCCATCGGGAAGCCCGCCCTCGAACCGATGCTTTGCGGCGAGGACCGGTACAAAACGGTGGCACGACGCTGTCGTTCCAACGTGGCAAGGATCTCGCCGGCAATCGGCGACAGTCGAGCGGGCTCCATGCCCTCGGCGGCAAGTACAACATTGGCACCGCGGTCAGCGAGCTGGATCGTCAGTTCGACCGCATGATCACTGATTCCGATCACCATGACATCTGCGCCATTGGCCGCCGACGGCGGATTGTCAACGGTGACCCGAGAGCTTGCGGTCACGGGAATCGGCGGTTCCAAGTATGGGTCGAACTCGCGCTCGGAGATCACACATGCTCGGGCCCGACGCGTACGTCGGTCGGTGACCACTTCGACCTCGCCGGTTGCCTCATCAACATCGATACTGATGACATTTTCCCCGTAGGAGATTGACAGATCGTTGCGACTAATCACCTCGCTCATGAAGACCGATTCGCCGCGTTCGATCACATGAACCCGTGACAGCCCCGCACGGTGCGCACCTTCGGCCACGGAAAGACCGCCGGCGGTCGCTCCCACAATGATCAGATCGTGCGAGGTCGTTCCAGAAGCCATGGGGACATTGTCGCCTCATCGAGCGGTGTTGTCGAACTCGCGCTTGCGCCGAAGTGCCGACCGCCGGCACGTAGCCGGCCAACAGGCCGAAATGTCAGCTTCCTCGTACCTTGCGCGACGCCAGAAGAGCTCCCAGAATCGTGACGGGCGCTCCGATCAACGCAAGTGCCGAGACTTCGTCGCCACGAATGGCCACACCAAGAAGAAGCGAGACCACGGGAATGAGGTACGTGATGAACGATGCCCTCAACGCGCCAACGCGGCCGACGAGACTCGCCATGATCCAATAGGCGATTCCGGTGCCGATGGCCCCAAGAACCACTGCCGCTGCCACCGCCGTCAACTGCCAATCGTTGTCGCCAATGTCTACGAGAGCTAGTGGAGTCACCAGCACGGTTGCGACACCAAGGACGCTGCTCATCGTGACGATTGCGCCATACTTCGCCTGAATCGGTGGCGCCATGTTCAATGCCAACCCGTAGCAGGCCGTCGCGACAAGCACCAGTGCCACGCCACGTGCTTGCGACCCGCCGTCGGCGGCTGAGCCGAGCGAGATGAGAACGACTCCGACAAAGCCGGCGATCAGTCCGGCTATCTGCAATCCACGAGGAACGACTTTGACGAGCACGATCGAGACACCTGCAACGAGCAGCGGCGTCGCCCCGTTCAGTAGTCCAGTAACTGCGGAGTTGATCCACTGTTGTGCTATCGGGAATAACGAGAACGGAATTGCAACCCAGAGAACGGACACCGCCAGAATGCGCCCACGGTCAGCGGGTGCGATTCGGACATCGGTGCCTTGAATCGCTCTGATACCCCATAAGGTCAGCGCCCCAATACCGACACGAAGCAGGGTGACCATCGAAGGAGTCAGTCCTTCAAGCGCGTACGCAATGAGGAGAAACGATGACCCCCAGATCATCGACACGCCGACAAATAGTCCCCAATCGACGCCCGTGAACTGGTCGTCATTTTCGGCTTGTGTCCTCCCAAACATGCCACTGTTGTCAGCCGTGGCGTCTGAGGGTTCAGTCATCGCCACCTGAAGTCATAGTGAGTTGTCGATCGGTACTGATCGCCGGGTCGCACAATACAGTCGCCGAACTCTGGCCGATTGGGAGTATCTGGTGGGAATCCCGGTTCGATGGCTAGCGCTCCGGTCGAGGTGGGCAGGTGACGTGCAAGATACACCTGCGCCGCTATCTGGTTCGTCGTCATCGAAACTGCGCTTCCGTTCATATGCACCAATTCGATTTGCGGTCCCGCTACCCCCTTGAGGAAGACGAAACTATTGTCGACGCCTCCGCCCGCGGCAATTGACGCCAAATCTCGATGTTCGCGACAATCGAATCGGGTTCCAGCTACCGACGTCGGTGATTCGTCGGCTGGAACCCCTTGATCGTCGCTCAAGACAACTCTGGCGGCCTGCACCTTGAGAGCGTGTCCGCCGATGGGCCCGCCGCTCGCGAGGTTCCAATACACGTGGTTGGTGAGATTCAACGGTGTCGCAGCCGACGTCGTTGCCTCGTAGGTGATCGTCAACCGTTCGCCACACAGAGCAAAGACGGCCTGTGCACGCGCTGCTCCGGGAAAGCCCAGGTCGCCATGAGGACTGAACAAGCCGAGTCGCACGATCGCCGTGTCACCAACCACTTCAGCGCCACCAGCCCACATGCGACGATCAAAGGCGCGGGGTCCACCATGAAGCGCGTGCGGCCCATCGTTCGCCAGTAGCGATACGGGTTGACCGTCGACAATGCACGAACCATCAACGATTCGATTTGCGTAGCGGCCAATAGTCGCACCGTGGTACCCAATCGGTTCGCTCAACCCACCTCTGACCGGCGCAGGGTACCCAATCGTCAACGGTCGCATGACCCCGTCTGCCACTATCGAGACGTCGGCGAGATGGGCGCCAAAGTCGGTAACCGAAACTCGTAGACGGCCATTACTGAGCACGAATTCCGCTGCGGGCTCAGCGCCGAGCCACAGCGAACGGACACCACGTTCAATGATTGGGCCGGCCATCAGAACAAGGCCCTGGTGACGGCGGTTGACATCATTGCGAGCACGATCACTCCCAAGAACGGCACCTTTTTCCACGTAGCACCGACGGCAACTACGAGACCCACAACCCGCGCATCGATCACGAGCGCAGTGTCGCGCTCAAAGGTCTGCAATGCGATCACTGCGGCAAACAACGCAGCTGGTAGCAGCAGGATCGAGTGCTGCAGGGGAGGTGTATCGAGCCTGACTCCAAACATCACTCCCGCGAGTTTGAATCCATAGGCACCTATCGCCAAAATCGATAGCGCTGTCCAACTCATCGCAGGCCACGTTCTACGAAAAGGGCCGGTCCAATGGCGACCACCGCGAGCAAAATCGGCGCCCCCGCTGGCGCTACGGGCACAGTGACTATCGCAATCGCAGCACCAACAAGAGCAGCGACCTGACCGGGCCGTGTGGCCACGTGCGGTCCAATCAAGGCGACGAACGACGCGAGGAATGCCGCATCGAGACCCCAGACCCTCGGGTCGCCGAGCACGGACCCAAGCAAAACTCCAGCGACAGTTCCGATGTTCCAGAACACGAACACCGACAGTCCGGTGATCCAAAACGCGCCGCGTCTCGCCGCTTCACTGCTCTGCGCTGTCGCCATCGCGGTGCTCTCGTCAATTACCAGCTGGGCTCCGAAGTATCGGCGTAAACCATCGGTCCGTAGCAGTTCGCTCAGGCGGATCCCGTACAAGGCATTGCGGGCCGCTAACAAAAGAG
Organism: uncultured Acidimicrobiales bacterium; assembly: GCA_937991435.1. Classification (GTDB taxonomy): domain Bacteria; phylum Actinomycetota; class Acidimicrobiia; order Acidimicrobiales; family UBA10347; genus UBA10347. The sequence goes on along the minus strand of CALKPY010000044.1, from coordinate 30,206 downwards.
CACCTCCCACTGCAGCGAAGGCCGACCCGCCACTGTCGATCACGCCTACGGCGGCGAATTGTGATGCGCCAGTAAACACCAGCATTGACATGGCGGAGGCTTTGGCTAACCCCAACCCGGCAGCGCCGGCCAACACTCCAAATGTGATGCCGACCACCCCAATCGCTGCACCAAGCACCGCCGAGTCGCGCCGGTAGGTCGCCGCTGACGTATCCAAAAATCCTCAGCTCGGCCATTCATCTACGGAACGCCCAAGCTGAACAAGTCGTTCCTCAGCCCAAAGCGGAGCGCCCCGCCAGGAACCTGAACGGGCGCGCTCGACGTGTTCGCCGTCTTCGTCCCAGACGTGACAGGTGTTTACGTTGCGTTCGATTGTCGCCTTCATCTGATCGGGTGTTCGGCCCGACACCGGCTTCCCTGACTCGCGCCGGTGCGACAGTTCCATCGACCACAACGACTGCACGACCACGGGCGCCATCGCCTGCAACAACGCCGTGGTGTGCGTGCACCCACGGGGCCCTCCGAACAATTCACGAACCTTGCGAGAAAAACCGCGGGCAACGTTGAGACCAACGAGTTTGTCGTAGTGGTCAATGATCGAGGGGCACGCCGTGTTGGGGTATACGCCAAAGGCAACATCGGCCTTGACTATCGAGAGGTTCTCGATGGAAATGTCAAGCACCACGCGCATGTCATGGATCGTCAGCGGGTCTACGTCATCACGGATATACAAGCCAGCCGGTTTCACATCTCGGACCGACCCGACTGCCTTAAGTTCCTCACCGTTTCGATACACGGTCGTGTCGTAGTTCCTTGTGTGAAGTACCGGCAGCTCGTCAAAGGTGTCCATTGCTACATGGTGATAGCCGCACCTGTCGACTAACCGCAACATCACGCTCGGTTTGTGTCAGGGTGCAACTATGCGCTTCCAGCCCATTGTCGGCACCCTCGGATACCTCTGGGATCAGGTAACCGACGAGGTATTGATGGTGCGACGCAACGCTCGTCCTGACGACGACCAGTTCGGCAAGGTCAACGGGCTTGGCGGCAAGGTCGAGATCGACGAAGACGTCGCGCGAGCGATGGGCCGCGAGATCCAAGAAGAAGCCCATGTTCGAGTCGATGAAATGTCACTACGTGCAACGATCACGTTCAGCGATTTCGGGCCGAACCGCGAGCAATGGTTGGTGTTCGTCTTCCTCATCACTTCTTGGACCGGGGAGCCAGTTGCCGTGAACGAAGAGGGCACACTCGAATGGGTTCCCCGGATCCGATTACTCGCGGCCTGTCAAGGCGACCCGAGCGCGGTTGAGCAGCTGCCGATGTGGGCGGGTGACCGCAACTTTGTACCGCTCGTCTTTGATGACGACCCGCGTGTGATTCACGGAACCATGCCGTATGACGCCGATACTCCGTTGGCTTGGCACCACGTTCGCCTCTAACGATGCCGGTCGCCCTAGCGGTCAACCTTGAAATCGTTGAGCCACGTCTTGGTTTGGCCGGATTCTGCGGGTGAGCCCGCGAGCTCGAGTGTGCGACAGAGTTCCGCAGCCGAGTCGTCACTGCCGCCCGCCAGCAGGATTCGACAGCGGTCACCAATCTTCGGAGCGGCACTTGGAAACAATGGATCGGCGTGAGCGATGGCTGCAGCTGACCACGTACTGTCGACGAATGGCACCATTGGCCGGGTACGGGCGACTCGCACCTTGGCGATATCACTCAACATCTTGAGCGGGGTCGACAGTCGTATTTTGGTGCCGTGCACGTGATGCCAACTGACAGGATGTTCCACGATCGGCACACCGAGCAGAAGCAAGGTGCGAAGCACTTCAACATCAAACGCGAAGCCATCGATGCCTGCGGTCCCAAATGCAAGGCGAGCAGCAGCACCGTCAAAGACCTTGGCACCACATTGCGTGTCTTCGATCACGGTCCCAGCGGCAAATCGCACGACGTGATTGAACGTACGCCCCATCCAGCCTCGGATGCGAGGTGATCCGGTCACGACCGAGCCCGGCGCATGGCGACTACCGAACACTCCGCCGACGTGACCATCAAGCAGTTGGACCATGGCCGGAAGTGCAGCGAGGTCTGTGGCATTGTCTGCGTCAAGGAACCCGATCGAACCACCAGCCGCAGCAGCCACGCCCGTTCGAACCGCGGCACCCTTTCCGCGGTTGCGTGCATGGGCGATCACACGAATACATGGCAGGTATTCCTGAGCGCCCGCAGCCATGTCGGCCGTGTTGTCTGTGCTTCCATCATCGACGACGAGCACCTCAGTCGTAGTGGTGTCTATGTGCCGACGAAGACCATCGAGCAGTGCCGGAAGCCGATATTGCTCGTTGAAGGCTGGAACCACCAACGACAACGTTGGACGTGCGGCGACATTGGGTCGAGCAATGGCCACATGGTCGGGAGTAGTACGCGAACCGGCAGACATCGACGCGAGTCTGACAGATACGACGGCGGATTCCGGCGCACTTCGACCCTAACGCCGACTCAGTTCGCGAGCGGGCTCAGAAACGTCCGGCCAACTCGACTGACATCAGGCCTTTGGCCTGAAGATCGACAAAGTCGCGCCGCTCCAATGCCGGAGCAAAAAGAAACCCTTGCGCCCGTTCAATGCCTACGTCGACGAGGAACTCAGCTTGTTGGGTGGTTTCGACACCTTCGGCAACAACCAACATTCCTGAGTCGCGGCCAAACTCCGCCAAGCTGGTGACGAGGCTTCGGACTCGCCGGTCGACAACTGCCCGCGCAACGTAAGAACGATCGATCTTGATGCCGTCAATAGGAAGATCGCTCAACATGCGTAGTGACGAATAGCCGGTACCAAAGTCATCAAGCAACACCACAGCGCCCAGCTCACGCACCCGTTCGAGTAGTCGACGTGCACCATTGAAGTCGCGAATGATGTCTGTCTCGGCGATTTCGAGACGCATGCCCAAGAAGGATCGATCTCGTCGACCCGCCTCGTGTCGAGCAAGAAGCGACCGAAGGTGCGCCGCCGAAACATTGATCCCAATCGGAAGATTGCCAACACCCTCGGTGCGCCAATCCCAGACATCGTCAGCGATGCGCAACATTAGTTGCTCAAGCAGGCCAGCTCGCCGGGCTACCCCGATGAACGAACTTGCAACGGCGACTCCTTCATCGGTCTTCCAACGCGCCAATGCTTCGGCCGCAACAATTTCGCCTGTGATCAGATTCACTTCCGGCTGGTACCAAGCCTCGATCTCGTTGTTCATAAGAGCGCTGCGCAACGCGAGCTCGGTCGAAATCCGAACCTGACGCTGGGAACGCAGCTGATCGTCGGCAAGGACAACGCAGTTGCGGCCCTGCTCTTTGGCTTCGTACAGGGCTGCATCGGCGAGCCGGTAGAGGTCGTCGGCCGTATCGCCAATCCAGGAAACAACCATTCCAATCGAGACACCGATCGAAATCGAAACCCCATCAATCACGAACGAATCGTTGACAGCGGTGATCAATCGCTGTGCCAGGTAATGCAGTTCGTCAGGTCGGCTGACCCGGTACTGCAGCACCACGAGTTCGTCACCACCGACCCTGGCCACCATGGCCTCGTCGGCCCGAAGCACGTTTTCAATTCGATCACCAATCGCCTTGAGCAGTTCGTCTCCGGCGGCATGTCCGAGGGTGTCGTTGACGAATTTGAAACGATCGAGATCAAGGAATAGCAGTCCGACGCGTGCGTCTTCTTGTCTGGCCGAACTCACAGCATGTTCAAGTTCGGCTTCGAACAGCTCACGGTTGGGTATCCCCATGAGCTGATCGTGTGTCGCTCGGAAGGTGAGCTCAGCGTTCAGCGCGGCGAGATTCGCTCTCTCTTCTTGCACCGCATCGACGAGGTGGCTGCTGCGCACCGACAGCACCTCGCGGTCAAGCAACCTCGATCGGCTTAGACGGCCGACGACACCGGTAATAAGGGCCGCGTAGACGAGCGTGGCCGTAGGCACAGCGGTGATGCCATCGCGCAGCGAGAAGAAAACCAGGTTAGGAAGCAAGATAAATGTTCCACAGACGATCAACGCGCTAGAGAACGCGCCTCCGACAGCGACTGCTCCGACGACGGCTGCAGCGCTCACGAGAACGACACACAAGGCCACACCTTGGTTTCCGGTCGCGTTCGAAGCGGGGCCGAGAAGACCCCAAGGCACGGCAAAGGGGATCACGCAGCCGAACAGCAGCTGCCTCCGTAGCGTCGACGCGGTGACAAACGATGCGTTCTTGTGACGGCTGACGGCAACGAATGATATGACCGCTCCGCAAGCAAGTGTGAACGCCAGCCAAAACAGCAGCGTGCGGCGAGACGAATATTCCCACAGCACGAGCGTCACGACCGCAGCGCTCGACAGAGAAGCTGCGATAAGAATCGGGATCCGAGATGCTGTGGTCGACAACACGGCCATTCGAACCAGCGGATCTCGCCGTTCTGCTGGTTCAATCGCGGCGGCGCGGGTGCGTTGCACGATTCCCATGAGTACCCATCGGCACTTTTAGTCGCGAGTTAAGCCTTTTTACCCACTCCATTTGACCTATGGGTTTATTGGGATAACCGAGCAGCTACAGCCGGTCGATCTGCGCCAGCGCTTCGCGCACCCCCGCAACAATCGCCAGGTGTTCAGCGATGTGGATTTTCGTTTCGAACGACTCCAACGTTTCGTCTGGTTCAAAATCAACCTTGCTGACGATGATTACAGGACCAACGTCGACTCCAGAGTCTGGAACCCAGTGGACCATCACCCCTGAGGACTCAGTGGCGCCGTTGCTCCATGAATCAAATGCCTTCGTGATGGCATCAACGCCCGGGAACGCTCCGGGCAAGGCGGGATGCAGATTGACCACACGGTGGTCTCGGCAAAACCGATCGCCGAGGATTCTCATCCATCCGGCGAGCACGATCAGATCTGGCGCAAATGGCGCCAATGCCGTGGTGAGCATGTCGTCGCTGTGTCGTCGCTGTTCAGGGGTGGTTCCTCGGTGTTCGACCACGACGGCCGGAACACCAGCCTTTCGGGCCCGATTCAGAACTTCTGCCGAAGCGTTGTCGCTAACAACACAGGCGATCTCTGCTTGCAACGTTCCGCCAGAACACGCATCGAGTAACGCCTGGCAGTTAGTGCCATTGCCCGATGCAAGAACCGCGACTCGCTTCACCTCTGACTCGCTCGAATGTGGTCACAACAGAGCGCACGACGCTCCTTTGTAACGGAGGTCAACGCAAGGCCACCCGTGGCCCCGATGAATGATCAGTCGTTTCACCAAGGACCCAAGTGGGCTCGTCGATTGATGCACGAACGTCATCGACTCGATCCCGAGCTACGACCGCCACCATGCCAACACCACAATTGAAAATGCGGTGGGCCTCTTCGACCTCAAGTTTGGCTGTCTCGATGAGCCAGGCGAACAGGGGCGGAATGTCCCAGCTCGACCGGTCGATCTCGACCCCAATTCCATCAGGCAGAACCCGCGGAAGGTTGTCGAGCAGTCCTCCTCCAGTGATATGGGCCAAGGCGAGCAACAGGTCTTGGCTGAGCGCATCGGCCAAGACTGGCAGGTAGCTGCGATGCACGGCGCAAAGGGCCTCGCCAATCGATTCGCCATTCCCACCCGGTAGCTCGTCGGTCAGCGAAAAGTCTGCGGCAACCTGTCGGGCCAAGCTGTAGCCGTTTGTGTGCAAGCCCGAACTCGCGATGCCGACGAGCACGTCACCGGCGGCGATTCCCTTGCGTGGAAGCAAACTTGACCGCTCAACGGCTCCCACCATCGTCCCCGCGATATCAACTGCCCCGTCAACGAACACACCCGGCATCTCAGCAGTTTCGCCGCCAAGCAATACACAGTTCGCGTCTCGGCATGCCGCCGCCATGCCGTCGACGATGCGACCAACGATTTCCGAGTCGAGGTGTTGGGCAGCAACGGTGTCGAGAAAGAACAATGGAGCCGCTCCTTGCACGAGCACGTCATTGATGCCGTGATTGACAATGTCGGCTCCCGCACCTTCCCATCGATCCATCGCTGCGTTGATTTTGGTCTTCGTCCCAACGCCGTCTGTGCTGGCCACCAGCAGCGGATCGTTGAAGCCGGCGAGCGACGCCAGGTCGAACACGCCGCCGAAACTTCCGAGTCCGCTGACGACACGTTCGTCGTGCGTGCTTTTTACCGATGCCCCAATGCGATCGATAGCTTGTTGGCCTGCCGTAAACGACACCCCCGCCGCTTCGTAGCTGTCGTTCATGATGTTCCCTCTCGACGTGGTGTAACTGGCTTGGCATGACTCGAGGTGGCGTGTCGCCAGCCAATATCGGATCGGGCAAACAGCCCGTCACCGACAAGCTCATCAACGGCGCTATAAGCCAGGCTGAGTGCGAGGTCGAGCGTTGATCCGGTAGCGGTTACGGCCAAAACGCGACCCCCGGTTGAGACCACCTTGCCGGAAGCATCTCGTGTAGTGGCGGCGTAAAAGAGATGCAGGTCTTGTCGCTCGGCTACATCGGGCACCGCCACACCCCGTCGAGGTGTGGCGGGGTAGCCATCGGCACAGACCACAACTGTTGCGGCAGTGCGTTGTCGATGACCCATCGCTGTCGCGTCAAGTTGGCCAGTTACAGCGGCCTGCATGGTGTCGAGCAGGTCGCCGTCGAGTCGCACCAACAACGTCTGGGCTTCTGGGTCACCGAAACGGCAGTTGTACTCGATCAACCGTGGACCGTCACTCGTCAACATGATGCCTGCGAAAATGACGCCGACGTACGGCGTGCCCATCTCGGCCATACCCCGGGTGACTGGCTCGAGGAACTGCGAAGCCAACTGTTGCTCTCGTGCGGCATCGATTCCAGGTACCGGCGAGAAGGCTCCCATGCCACCCGTGTTCGGCCCCGTGTCGCCCTCGCCCAACCGTTTGTGATCCTGGGCACTGCCGATTACCGAAACGGTATGACCATCGCTGATACCGAACAGGCTGATTTCTTCGCCATAAACGCGCTCCTCGAGCACGATCTGCGACGAGCTTTCACCGTGAAGTCCTTCGTCGAGCATTGCCCGAACAGCGTCGACGGCTTCGGCTCTCGATTCGGGAACCACGACCCCCTTACCGCCGGCCACTCCGTCGGCTTTGACGACGACGTCGAAATCGACCTCGTCAATCCAGTCGATCGCATCGGCACTGTTGGCGAACAACGCATAGCGAAGGGAAGGAATGTTGAACCGCTCGGCAAACTCACGAGCAAAGGCCTTCGAACCTTCTAGTCGAGCAGCCGCGTGCGATGGGCCGAAACAGGCCACCCCCGCATCGGCCAAGGCATCGGCTAATCCGGCGATCAGCGGCTGTTCCGGACCGACCACAACGAGATCGATTGCTTGCTCGTCGCACCACGAACACACCGCATCGTGATTGGTGATATCGAGATCGACATTGTGCTTTTCTGTGCCGGAGTTGCCTGGCGAGACGTACAGGTTGCCGATCATAGGGCTCGCCTGCACCGCTTCGGCAATCGCATGTTCCCGGCCGCCGGAACCAATCAGAAGTACATTCACAACGATCAGCCGATCACGCCATCAAATCGACGCTTGCTGTCCGTTGGTAGTTGCAACTGGACCTCGACGGGATAATCGCCTGTGAAGCACGAGTTGCAGTACCCGTCGTCTCGGTCAAGGGCGGCCATGAGCCCGTCGACGCTGAGGTAGCCGAGCGAGTCTGCACCGATGTGGTGACAGATCTCATCGACGCTTAGATGATGGGCAATGAGTTCGTCGTGGGTGCCCATGTCAACGCCAAAGAAGCAGGGGTGCGCAATCGGCGGGCACGTCACTCGAACATGTACTTCGAGCGCTCCAGCCTCGCGAATGAGACGCACGAGTGGGCCGCTTGTGGTGCCACGCACGATTGAGTCGTCAACCATGATGACGCGCTTGCCTTCGATGTTCTCGCGGAGCGTGTTGAACTTGAGGGCAACTCCCTGCCTTCGCAGCTCATCGGTCGGCTCGATAAAGGTGCGGCCGATATAGCGGTTTTTTACAAACCCCTCGTTGTACGTGATGCCGCTTGCAGCGGCGTAACCAATCGCCGCAGGCAGCGAGCTATCGGGCACCGGTATCACCACGTCAGCTTTGACCGGATGCTCCGCTGCAACTGCTGCACCCAGACGCTGACGAACCTGATGCACGCCGAGGCCGTCCCAAACTGCGTCAGGTCGACTGAAGTAGATCTGTTCAAACGTGCATCGGGCCTGAACCGCAGCGGGCGTCGCTCCACGAAAGCTGCGAGCCATTTGGCCTTGAAGAACGACGATCTCGCCGGGTTCGATCTCGCGAATCGAGTCACACCCGAGCGTTCGCAGGGCGCCAGTTTCTGAGGCGACTGCATGTCCGCCGTTAGGAAGCCGACCGAGCGACAATGGTCGAAAGCCCCACGGGTCCCGGCAGGCAATGACCTTTGTTCCGCTGAGAATGGTGAGGCTGAACGCACCGGTCCATTCGCTCATGACCTGTGACAGCCGGTGCTCCCACGAATCTCCCTCGGTGGCAGCGAGCATCAGCGCGAGTACCTCTGTATCAGAAGAACTCGAAAGGCCCGCACCTCTTTTGAGCAGTTGTTCACGTAAATGGTTGGCGTTGACAATGTTGCCGTTGTGGGCCAAAGCCAACGGACCGTGCAATGTCTCGACAACGAACGGCTGGACATTACGTTCGCTACTGTCACCCGTCGTCGAATAGCGCGTGTGCCCAATGGCCATTCCGCCGACGAGAGGGCTCAACGTCGAGCTGTTGAACACCTGCGCCACCAGGCCCATGTCTTTGTGGACCCGCACAGCCTGCCCGTCGGCTACGGCAATTCCGGCGGCTTCCTGACCGCGGTGTTGCAACGCGTACAGACCAAAGAACGCGAGCTGAGCTGCGTCATCGGATGGGGTTGAGATTCCTATGACTCCGCATTCTTCACGAGGGCCGTCAAGCCTGAGCGGAGCGTCGCTCACGACGCCTGTTTACTGTCGTCGTGCGCAACATCGGCGTCGAGAACCCGCTGCGCTCGCTTCGCCTGATTGGCGGCAACCCGCTCTGCGATCACCGGGTCTTGCAACCCCAAAATCTTGGCGGCTGCAAGCGCTGCGTTGGCTGGCTCGAGCGCAACGATCGGCGCCACACCAGGCGGAGTTCGAAGGCTCGACAACACATCGAGCTGAGCGAATTCTTCGCTGCGAGGCGGACATGCGATAACAGGCGACACCACGTTCGCATCGGTCAACCCGCTGAGCGCGTCGCTCATGCCTGCGACGGTGATGAACACCGTGGGATGTTCATCGGAGTCATAGCGCTCCAAGAGTTCGAGCACATGCACCGGAACCCGGTGTGCGGAACCAATACGACGCACATGGTCTACACCCAGGTCAGACAGGTACCCAGAGATGCGATCCACCCATGGCCCGTCGCTTGGTGATCCTGCAAGAATTACTGCTCTGCCGTTCACGCTTGCACTCTAGACAGATGAAAGCCGCGACGGCTGAACAGGCGCGACGTCGCGCCGATCACGAGTTGACAGCATTGACAGCACCGCGGAACAGGTCGAGCGCCTGCCCTCCGGTCAGCCTCCCTCGCTGGACATCTTGACGAGCGCGGATGTGATTCTCTGGATGCGGCATAAGCCCAAGAATCAATCCGGTGGGGTCAGTGACACCTGCGACGTCGCCTTCTGAACCGTTCGGGTTCGCGGGATACCGTTCGCCAGCGAGGCCGTCTGCGTTGCTATAGGTAAGAGCGACCCCGTTGCGGCGCTGCAGTCCGGCGAGGTCCGAGGTGACGAAACGCCCTTCGCCGTGTGCAACCGGGCACCGAATTGGTTCCGTTAGCTCGCTGAGCCAGACCGAGTTACTAGCGACGTTCGGCGCGATGGTCACCCAGCGGCATTCGAACTGAGAGCTGGCGTTGACGGTCAAAACCGCGTCGCTCTCACCAGGAAGCAGCCCCGCACGCACGAGCGCCTGGAACCCATTGCAGATGCCAATCATCGGCATACCGCTGTCTTGCGCTGCACGAAGCTGATCGCTGAACCACCCCGTCAGATCCAGACCGAGCAATCGCCCAGCACCGAGCGCATCGCCATAGGAGAAGCCCCCGGGGATACCAAGGATCTGATAGTCGGACAGTCTTCGATCGCCAGAACGCAGAGCACTCATCGGTACGCATTCGGGATCAGCACCTGCTGCAGTGAACGCGTCGGCTAGATCTTGATCTCGGTTCGTGCCCAGGGCAACCGGAAGCAACACCCGTGGTCTGATCATCGAGTCGCAACCTCCGTGTGTTGTGTGTCGGCTCTTCGCTTGCGAGCCGGTTGAATCCAGGCCTGTTGAACGGCTTCTAGCGAAACATGAAGCGATCCGATTGCCACCTCGCTACCAGTCGTCACCGTGCCGATTCGAGCGGCCGAAGGAACCGTCGCCGCGAATCGCTCTGCATCGTCGGGGCGCACCTCGAGCAGGTAGCGAGCGGAACCTTCGCCGAACAGAGTGGCTTCGTTATCGTCGCAAACTAGCTGCAAGCCTCGTCGACCAGCGAACGCCCATTCGGCGGCAGCCACGGCCAGGCCGCCTTCGGCAAGATCATGGCCGGACACAACCAGTGCGCTGTCGATCGCCGCGGCGACTTCATGGTGCCGAGCGACCGCACCCGCATCGAACCCTGGCACCTCGCCACCATGGTCATACCCGGCGATTTGGTCTAGGTGCGATCCGCCGAGCGAGCCAGTTGCGGGGCCAACTAGCCAAACCTCGTTGCCTGGCTCAACCGCTCCGATTAGTGGCACGTTGTCCGGCTTGCGAGCAATGCCAACGGCCGTGATCACCAGAGTGGGAGCGACGGGATCGGGTACCCCATCGGGCCCCACGAATACGTTGTACAGACTGTCTTTACCCGACACGAATGGTGCACCAAAAGCCAGCGCAGCGTCGCGACACGCCTGGCAAGCAGCGACGAGTTGACCGAGTGTGGCCGGATCATTGGGGTTACCCCAGGCGAAGTTGTCGAGCAACGACAATTGATGCGGGTCGACGCCTGCGAGCACCGCATTGCGAACCGCTTCGTCGACGACTGTCCAGGCCATAGCCGCAGCGTCGATCGTGCCGATGACGGCGTTGACTCCGATACCGATTGCCATCGCGTTCTCGCCCGAGGTTCCGGGCGGGATCATGGCTGCACCGTCACCGGCGCCATCACCCTCAGGCCCGCCAAAGGGTCGGGTGACCATGGCGCCCATGATCTCGTGGTCGTAGGTGCGAACAACAGCTTCCTTTGACGCGATCGTGGGGTGAGCGAGTAACGCCAAGAGTGCGTCTTTGTGCGACATGGTGACCGGTGTGCGCTCAGGGCGTGCGGTGTCGGGAACGTTTGCGACAAGTTCGAGACGGGGGCATCCGTCGTGCAAGAACGTGCAATCTAGATCGATCACAGGCTCATTTCCGTTGACGACGACGATGCGCTTGTCGTCGGTAAAGCGCCCAATCACCGCCGCATCGACACCCCATCGAGCCGCGAGATCAAGTAGCGGTTGCGGGTCGGCCGCGGCCAGCACCATTCGTTCTTGCGCCTCGCTTAGCCAGACTTCCCATGGGGCGAGACCCGCGTATTTCCGAGGCACGAGTTGCAGGTCGACCCAGGCTCCGATCACGGCTCCCATCTCGCCAACCGACGAACTGAGACCGCCCGCACCACAGTCGGTGATGGCGGTGTAGAGGCCGCCGTCGCGGGCCTCGAGCACGACGTCGATCAGTCCCTTCTCGACGATCGGGTCGCCGATCTGCACAGATGAGCCGGCAATATCGGCAGTCTCGGCCTGCATCGTCTGGGAGCTAAATGTCGCACCGCCTACGCCGTCGCGGCCGACAGCACCTCCGATAACGACGATCGCGTCGCCGGGTTGCGGGTCGGTGCGGTGCGATCCGGTCGGCAGCAGGCCGACACAGCCAGCAAACACGAGAGGCGTTGTCGTGTAAGCGTCGTCGTAGACGATCGCTCCCCCGACGTTCGGCACGCCAATTTTGTTGCCATAGTCGCCCACACCTGCAATCACGCCGTCACGGACTCGACGAGGGTGTAACACCCCAGCCGGAAGCTGATGCGGGTCAAGGTCTGCGGGACCGAAACACAAGATGTCGGTGATCGCTATGGGCTTGGCCGAAACGCCGATGATGTCGCGCACAACACCCCCCACGCCGGTGTTCGCTCCACCGAACGGTTCGAGCGCGGATGGGTGGTTGTGGGTCTCGGCCTTGAGTGCGATATCGAAGGTGTCATCAAACGCAACAAGACCGGCGTTGTCAACAAACGCACTGTGCACCCACGGCGCGTCGATTGCCTCGGTGGCAGCTCGCAAGCAGCTCTTCAGTAGACCGTCGATCTGGTCGACCACCTGGCCATTGGCATCGCGCACCTCGATCGCGGCCCGAAAGGTTTTGTGGGCACAGTGCTCACTCCATGTCTGCGCGATCATTTCGAGCTCACCGTCGGTCGCCGGCCGCCCCGCATGGAAGAAGTAGTCCTGCACCGCTTGCATCTCGGCAAGATTCAGGCCCAGACGCCGCGCCTGGCTCAACCGCTCCAGGTCATCTTCGTCGGCCTCGCCAATGAGGATCTGTTGCGTGGGCGGGGGCGCTCCCTCGTCGGCCACGAAGCCGGGCGCTAGCGGCCCAACCGCAAATCGTTCGATCACCTCGTTGTGGAGCACTCGGTGGGCAAGCACGTCGATTTGCGTGGGGTCAAGTGATTCAGCCAGGGTGACGATCCAGCGACGTCCAATAGTTGCCGCGGTGAGGTCTATGTTCAACGATCGTGCGGCGCGCATGAGCTCGGCGCCCTGGCGGTCGGTCACGCCGGGGCGGAGACCAGTTTCGATGGTGATCGTGCCACCAACATCGCTGGTTGGCCCATCGTTGGTTGACCCATCGCTGGTTGGCCCATCGCTGGTTGGTATCGCGGCATCTCGGCACCAGCCAATGACCGGGTCCACAAGAAGACGTTCGGCGATCAGTTGAAGACTTTCTTGTGTCAACACCCCGCGCAAATGCACGATCGCGAGTTCAGTGATGGTGTCCAAGCCAACACCGAAACCAGCAGCGTTCGCTACCAATTCGGAGTCAGGTCCATGGACCACACCGGGGCCAATCAGCAGCGCCACTTCAGAGGTCACATGCGTGACCTTAGGCGCACGCGCAGCGCGAGGCTGGCACTGTCTCGCGCACCGTTGGGGCCGGGTTCACCGCGACCCGTACCCTGAGGCCATGGATGCTTTGAATACCAACGCCGAGTACGGAGCGAGCACATGGAGCTGGGTCGCCGATCAGGTCGAGCTGTATGAATCGACCGGCGGCGCCGAGGGGGCCACGCTTCGCGACACCGGCTTGCCGATCATCATCATGGCCACGCTTGGGCACAAGTCAGGTCTATTGCGCAAAGTGCCGCTGATGCGTGTTGAGCATGAGGGCGCCTATGCACTCATCGCCTCGAAAGGTGGCGCACCGGCTCACCCGGGTTGGTACCACAACCTGATTGCCAACGCCGCAGTGCAGGTGCAAGACGGCCCACAGCCGTTCAACGCCACGGCGCGACTCGTCAGCGGCGATGAGCGCGCCGAGTGGTGGAATCGCAGCGTCGCTGCGTTCCCTCCCTATGCCGAATATATGGCTGCGACCGACCGTGAAATTCCCGTCTTCGTCGCGGAGCGCACCGACCAATGACCCCTGAGCAACTCGTTGCCGAAACTTCGTTGCCAATGAACTCGCTTGGCGCGGTTTACTACTTCCATCCCGACACGCTTGCGGTGGGCAAGGAACTCGGCCTTGACGGTTTCCGGTGGTACGTGCTTGGCCGAGGCGGGGTGCTCGGCGATGTCGAGGCACCAGTGGTGCAAAGTGCGTTTGGCTACTTCCACGGCGATGTGATCGCCAAGATGTGGAACTCCGCCCGTGACACCGTCGCTCCACGGCAGGCATCGACCCGACATTTGCAGTGCAATGCCGACATCGGCCGCGCCAAGTTGCAAGACGTGGCCGAACTCGAAGCGTTTTGCGAAGCCGCCGAAGCAGTGATCGCGACGGTCGACCCCAGCGCGCTGGCGCTGTACGCGGGCTATGCCGCCGAACCCCTTCCTGATGACGTTGCGGGTCGCGCCATGCAGTTGTTCATCGTTCATCGCGAATTACGAGGAAGCCAACATCTCGCCGCCATCGTCGCCGCAGGTCTGCACCCGGGTGTCGCCCACGCACTGCGTCGACCCGCCGACATCGACACCTTTGGATGGAACGGCATCGAGATTCCACCGGGCGCACAAGTTCAACTTGATGCGATCGACCTGCAGACCAACGTCTTGAACGCCGCTGCATATGCGCCGCTGTCAGACGCACAGCGCCGGGCGTACGTCGACGGTGTCAACGCGGCAACGCAGGCCTTGAAGCTCTAAATCAGCGACTGGTGTCTTGGTATTAGCGAATCGCGATGAAGATTGCGAAGAGCGCCAGCACGAACACCATCACCACGGCAGGAACAATTTTAGGTGTCTCGTCTTCGACACGGGCGTGCGCCAACAATGCGCCGACCATGAGCGCCATCAAGGCCACCGCCGACGCCAACCCGATCCATTCAAGCTGGCGCGACACCAGGCCAACGACCATGCCGGTTGCTCCAACGATTTCGGCACCGCCGATCGCGCGCCACTCGCTACGGCGGTAACCGAGACGAAAACGGGTGCCATCGGGATCAACTCCCACGATCTTCATAAGGCCGGCGGCGGCAAAGCCGACAACAGCGATCGAGCCAACGATCCATGCCACCACGTTCATGCCACAGCTCCAATCAGTACGTCACGCATCAACGAAACCTAGTCCGCCCATCGGGTGCAGACGCGCCTGAGCTGTGATCACGAACCCGGAACTACGCTTCGCAGCATGATCCGACATCTCGGAGTCGTCGACCAGTCGCCGATTCCCGCAGGGTTCACCGCAACCGATGCCCTGAACAACAGCATTGACCTCGCGCGAAGGTGCGAGGCATTTGGTTTCCACCGCTATTGGGTCGCAGAGCACCACAGCAGCCAGGCTCTCGCTGGTTCCGCACCCGAAATACTGATCGGCCGCATCGCAGCGGCCACCGAAACAATCAGAGTGGGTTCGGGTGGCGTCATGCTCACCCACTACAGCGCATATAAGGTTGCCGAACAGTTCCGCATGTTGCATGCACTGTTCCCCGGCCGCATCGACCTTGGACTTGGACGCGCGCCCGGTTCCGACCAGATCACCGCCGCAGCTCTTGCCAAGGGGCCAGGCGCGCTGTCGGCAGACCACTACCCGGCCCAGGTGGTTGAAATCGAGGCATTCTTCAATGATCGCCCCGACCCGGCAGGGCCGTTCGCGTCGGTGCGGGCGACCCCGACAACCGACGACGCCCCGCCTCTGTGGTTACTGGCCTCGAGCCAGGGCAGCGCTGGCATCGCCGCACATCTTGGGCTTCCACTGGTGTGGGCGCACTTCATCGCACAATCCGACGGCAGGTCGACCGTCGACGCGTATCGCGAGAACTACCGCCCATCGCCGCAATGGCCCGAACCAGTCGTCATGTTGGCAACGACAGCAATCTGCGCCGACACGAGCGACGAGGCCGCTCGGCTCGCCTCAAGCGTGCAGGAATGGCGCGAGCAGGGCCTGCAAGGCAAGATTCCCAAACCGACCGAACCCGGCCACGCTCCAATCGTGCGCAGCCCACCACATGTGAGTGCCCGCCCAAAGAAGCCGCTGCTTCATGGCGAACCACAAACAGTCAAAGCATCTCTCGAAGAGCTCGCCGAAGGGTTCGGCGCCGAAGAGGTACTTCTCGTGACGATCACTCACGATCACCAGGCCAGAGTTCGCAGCCACGAGCTACTCGCGGAGGTGTTCGGTCTACGGTGAGCGATATGGCACAGGCACGATTCAACGGCACGGTCATCGCGGAGAGCGAAGCGACAATTATCGTCGAAGGAAATCACTACTTTCCTCCCGACTCTGTGCAACGCAGGTTCTTCGCCGACCATGACCGCACCAGCGTCTGCGGCTGGAAAGGTACGGCCAACTATCTGACCGTCACAGTCGATGGCGAATCAGCCGAAGCAGCCGCTTGGTACTACCCCGATCCGCTCGATAAGGCCGCCGAGATCAAGGACTACCTGGCCTTCTACTCGGCAATCACCATCGAGGCGTAGCACGATGCCCCTGATCGGTCGGTGGCGCGGGCGACGCCTATGCGAACATCGGGCAGCTCGACCTGCTGACCGATTGCCCGATACGCACACGCTGTATCGCGGCGTGGGCTAGCGGCCGAGGATCTCGACCAGTTCGTCGTTGCTTTCGGTCACCACCTCGCGGCTGTAGTTGTCTCGAATAAGGTCGTACTCCGCGTTGGTGCCTGCTTCGCAGTCAAACGATGTCATCGCCATCTTTTGTTCGAATAGAAAGACCGTGTCGAAGGCCTCCTCAACCGCTCGTTGAGCCTCAGGATCTTGCGGGCGCACCGGCTGGATCGCACCTTCGCCACCGAAGCCTCCCGCCTGAATCGCTCCTGCTTCGATAAGTTTGGCTGTAACGAGATGAAGCGGCGTCGTGCGATCGACGACCTCGTACCCAGCCTCGCCCATGCACCTGACCCAAAGGGCATTGAGTTCGATGATCCGAGGGTCTGCCTCGAACCGAATCTGAGCTTCGGCTTCGAGGTCTCGAAGAAGCAATTCGATTCCTTCGATGACGTCGTCTTGTTGCACCCGCTCGCTGGAGCAGCCTTCAGTCTTCGCCGTCAGGTCAAGGTTTTGGTGGTCACGGCCCCAAAGTGCAACGAGATAGGCCTCGCGCTCTGATGCCGACAGCTCGTTGTACACCTCATCGTTCGGGTTCGCTGCGGACCACTCCAACTCATACAAATCAAGGGCCCGCATCAGGTGGGTAACGCCGAAGCCGGCGTTCTCAACCTGCTCGCGCGTCGAAGGTCGCTCCTTCGCACCATCGCCAGGAAGGAACGAGGCGAAATCCGGCTCAGTGAACGGCGTGTACGTGAACCCCTCTCGCGCCATGCACGCGGCGACTGCTTCTTCTCCTTTCATTTCCGCACTGACACGTTTGTCCAGCTCGTCGCGCAACTCGCGAGTCGATTCGGGCAATTCCGAGTCTTGAGTCGACGACGCCCCACAGGCGCTGAGCACCAGTAACCACAAGATCACGGCGGCTAGTACGGCGCGACTGGCCATGCACCGCCCTACCCGCCTGCCCTGAGCGGACCTGTGGGGAGCGGTAGGAACAAGAATCGGAACCATCACCTAGTAAAGGCCTGAGCCGATTCATCGCGCTACAACAATTCTTCAATTCTGCGGCTATCGCCGAAGACCTGTGCGGTGTCTATCTGATCAGGGCACCATAAGAGCGTGAAGCTGGGCATTTTGTCGCGCGCTCCTCGGAGCTACAGCACGCAGCGGTTGCGCGCCGCGGCGCTGGACCGAGATGTCGACGTCGGGGTCTATGACACGCTTCGGTTCGCGATCGATCTGAGTCGCGACGATCCAGCGATCACCTATCGCGGGCGCGACACCACCGGCATCGATGCCATCTTGCCGAGAATCGGAGCGTCGATCACATTCTACGGACTGTCTGTTGTGCGCCAGTTCCAAGCAATGCAGGCATACACGCCCAACACTGCTGACGGCATCGCCAATAGCCGCGACAAGTTGCGATCAATGCAGATACTGTCTCGCCACGAAATCGACATACCGGCAACCACCTTTGTTCGTGAACGCACCGATATTCGCCCTGCGATCAGCCGAGTCGGCGGAGCGCCCGTAATCATTAAGACGCTCGAGGGCACACAAGGCATCGGAGTAATCCTTGCCCCCGACCTCAAAGTTGCCGAGGCCGTAATCGAAACGCTGCAGGCCAGCAATCAGAACGTTCTGATTCAACGCTTTGTTAGCGAGAGTCGCGGCAGCGATATTCGAGCACTCGTCGTCGGCGACCGCGTCGTTGCCGCCATGCGCCGAAGTGCGGCCGGCGATGAGTTTCGCTCCAACGTGCACCGCGGCGGAACCACCGAGGCTGTCGAACTCTCACCCGAGCTACGCGAGGTTGCATTGCGTTCAGCCCAAACCCTGGGTCTGACCGTCGCCGGCGTAGACATGCTCGAAAGCGATGACGGCCCCCTCGTAATGGAAGTCAACTCAACGCCAGGGCTGCAGGGCATCGAACAAGCCACCGGTCTCGATGTGGCCGGAGCAATCATGGACCACATCGTTACCAACGTTGCGTTCCCTGACCTCGACGTGCGCCAGCGACTTGGCGAAGCGACTGGCTACGGGGTAGCAGAGATACATGTCGACGAGGGCAGCCCCATCGACGGAATAACACTTGGCGAGTCCGGGCTACGTGACCGTGACATCACGGTTCTCGTTGTCGAGGGCGGCGACGGTGTCGCTCCCAACCCTAAGCCAGACCGTGTTCTCAATGCTGGCGATCGCCTGCTCTGTTTTGGCAAGCTCGCCGCGATGCGAACACTTGCGCCGGTGCGCCGGGCGCGGCGACGCCGAGTCGAAAAACTTCCATCTGACCCACTCCCCGACTGACCGTCTCAGCTTCTCTACGCTGCTGGTCCCCGACCGATTCTCTGACTGCTATGGCTACGAATTCACCCTCATCTCGCACGACGTCCCAATCGAAGGGCGCAACTCCCAAGAGACCTGCAACCCAAAAGACATCGCCCCAAAAGACATCGCCCAAAAAAGCACAAACGAACCGCAAGGCGTCATCGAAGAAGTCGCCACGAGCTGCTGCTCGGGCACCGTTCGAGGTGGCCGGCCACAAGGTCACCGCTGGAAAACGCATGCGCATCGAGCTGCCAATCGGCAATTTGATGAGCGGCACCCCTGTGGCGCTTCCGCTCATCGTCGTGCACGGCAAACACGATGGGCCGGTTCTTTGGTTGAGCGCCGCGATTCACGGTGACGAGATCTGCGGCGTCGAGATCATTCGGCAGGTACTCGACGCTGTCAACGCCATGTCGATGCACGGCACCATCATCGCTGCGCCGGTCGTCAACGTGCACGGGTTCAACACCAACGACCGCTATCTGCCTGATCGCCGCGACCTCAACCGTTCGTTTCCTGGATCCGCTCGGGGCTCGTTGGCCTCGCGCATAGCGCATCTGTTCATGGCTGAAGTCGTGAGCCGAAGCGATGTCGGCATCGATCTTCACACCGGCTCAGACTTGCGGACCAACTTGCCACAGGTGCGATGCGACATCGATCACCAGCCCACACTTGCCCTCGCTCAGGTATTCGGATCACCGATCGTGATCGACGCCCGACTGCGCGACGGCTCGTTGCGCCAAGCAGCGGTCGAAGCTGGAAAGATCATGCTGCTGTTCGAAGGCGGCGAGGCGTCGCGATTCGATCCCGCGGCGATTGCTCACGGGACAGCTGGCGTATTGCGGGCGCTCAACCATATGAATGTCACTGACGTCGACGTAGCCGATGCCCCAAGCCCTGCGTTCTCACGCCAAACGTGGTGGAGTCGCGCATCGAAAAGCGGCATTGTTCACCTCGATGCTCGGCTCGGTGACTTCGTGCAATCCGGGGATCGAATTGCCACCATCTTCGACCCTTTCGGCAAGGTTCAGGGCCAGGTCAAATCGAAATACGACGGCCTTGTGATCGGTCATTCACAGGCCCCGCTCGTCAACCGCGGCGATGCCATTTCACACATCGCCAGGCTGCTCGACGAAGCGCCAACGCCTGGCTGGGGTGTCCCAGGGGCGGTCGACGCTGAGGAAGAAGAAGAAGAAGAAGACACGTAACCCTGAGCGGCGGGCGCACTGGCTCTGTCCACCTGATCTGAGCGATACTCGAATAGCAGCTCGCGCTGTGATCGCACGATTCAAGGGGGAAACAAATGCCGGGTCCGATGGATGGCTACAAGATCATCGACTTCAGTCAGGTCGTTTCGGGTCCGCTGGCCAGCATGTTGTTATCCGACCAGGGCGCTGACGTCATCAAGGTCGAGCCTCTCTACGGCCCCGGCGATGTCACGCGTCTCCCGGCCTTTGCCAAGGGGGGACTGTCTGCGTTCTATTTGAATAACAATCGCGGGAAGCGGTCACTCGCCCTCAATCTCGGCAGTGACGAGGGGCGAGAAATCGCTCTCGATGTGTGTCGAGAAGCCGACGTGATCTTGCAGAATTTTCGGCCCGGGGCAATGGCACGACTCGGTCTCGACTACGAGTCGATAAAGGCCGTTAACCCAAACGTCGTGTATTGCACGATCAGCGGTTTCGGGCCCGACGGCCCCTACTCAGACCGTCCGGTTCTCGACCCCGTGATTCAAGGGCTGACCGGCATGATCAGCCGCCAATTGAATCCCGAAATTCCATTTCCGGACCTGATTCGAAACCTGATCGCAGACAAGAGCACTGCGCTCACGAGCGCGCAGGCGATTACGGCCGCTCTGCTTGTACGAGAACGCACTGGCGAGGGTCAACACGTCGAAATTCCGATGCTCGATGCGTGCATGTACTTCTTCTGGCCTGACGGGATGATGGACAAGACACTCCTCGACGATGACGTTTCGCCAGGGTTCCTGCTTTCGTCGGTCTACAACCTCACCGATTGCCGCGACGGCAAGATCGTCTACTTCGTCGCCAGCGACCCCATGCGCACCGCCCTGTACAAGGCACTTGGGCACCCTGAATGGAGCGACGACGAACGCTTTGCCACGATGATGGCCGTGTCCAACGAGGCCAACTTTGCGGCACTCGGCGTGTTACTGGCCGACGCATTTGCTTCGCTCACCATGGCCGAAGCTCTCGACCGGCTTGTCGCCGCTGATGTCCCTTGCGGGCCTATTCTTGATGCCGACGAGGCGATCGCTGACCAGCAGATGGTGCACAACCAGACGCTGCAGACCTGGCAGCATCCTTTGGCTGGGTCGGTCCAGCAGCCTCGGCCCGCAGCGCGGTTTGAGAAGACGCCGGCCACCATTCGCGAATCGGGTTCAGTTCGCGGTGGCGACAACGATGGCATTCTCACCGATCTCGGACGAACCGTTGAACAAATCGCGGCGCTTCGTGAGCAAGGACTTATTGCCTGAGCTGCCACCTAGGCGAAGAACTCCTTGGTCTCATCGGCACGGAACCGCCACACACCAACAGCCGATGCCATGAGCCCGAATCCGAATAACACGAGCACCGGCACGACAACGTCGCCAAAATCGGCCGACTCAAGAAAGAGACGGCGGTGGGCCTTCATTGCCCAGTAATGCGGTGTCACAGGCGCAATCGCCCGCGCCCAGCCCGGTAGCTGTTCGATAGGCACAAGTGCGCCTCCCAAACCGCCGAAAACCATCGCTCCAAGGTTCACCAATGCCTGTACTTGGTTCACCGTGCGAAACGAGGCCGCTGCCAATAGCACGATCGACACCGTGCAAAACGAAAAACCCGCCACGACAAGTGCGAGACCAAGCAAGCTGCCACCGTTAAGCCGAAGGCCAAAGAACATGCTTCCGGCTGCGAGTAGTAGCACCTGGTACAGCATGTGAATCAAGATCCACGGTCCCGAAAAGCCAGCGAGAACCGCCGCCGGCGCCGCAGCTGACGCGCGGATTCTGTCCCAAGTACGCCAGCCATGTTCACGAAACAACGCAAAGCTCACACCACCGGCGACAAAGAAACCGAACAACACCATCTGGCCAGGAACAACTTGCTCGGCGCCGTCGGCGTTGGCGAAACCTGCGGCCTGCAGATTGAGCCCGAGCGCTCGCCTCATGATCGGCATCAGGGCGAGAGGCATCAGAAACATCAATACAAGAAACATCGGATCGCTTCGCAAAATGCGCATCTGATGCCGAGCAACAGCCATAGCAGTTGTCATGACAATCCCTCGCTTGCCGAACCCGGTTGGGTTTCATCATCGCCGAGTGCCCGCCCAGTAACTTCGAGGAACACCCGTTCGAGATCAGGCCTGATATGGCGGGCACTGACAACCTGTGGCAGGTTTGCTATCAGCTCGAGGGCAGCCGTCGCGGCGGCGAGCGAATCAACGCCGACACAGCGCCACGTCGCTGGGCCGACCTTGCTCACCGGAAACGCCTCGACGTGCAACTCGTCTACGGGCTGTTCGAAGTCGACCTCAATGCCATCGGTTCGATATCGCTCGATCAGTTCGTTCTGCGTGCCTCGCGCCAACGCCAATCCGTTGTCGATTATCACGATGTCAGCAGCTAACGCTTCTACCTCGGGCAGGTAGTGCGTGGTATAGATCACCGCTGCGCCCTCTTCTGCGAGGTCGCGCACGGCACTGATGAGTTCGTTTCGCGTCGCTACATCTGCGCCGACCGTCGGCTCATCGAGCAATAACAGCTGCGGCCGGTGCACCAACGCGCATGCGGTATGCAAACGACGAGCTTCGCCGCCCGACAGCTGTGTGGCCTTTCGATCTAGCAATTCAGTCAAGCTCAAACGCTCGGCTACCTCGTCGACGCGGAGCGAGCATGCTTCGCGGCGCAACCCCGAAAGCTCGGCGAAGAACCGCAGATTGTCTCGAACCGTCACCGCTCGGTAGATCCCAGTTTCCTGAGGAGCGATACCGACCAAAGGTGCGGCCCTTTTCGGATGCTTCCACAGGTCGACTCCGTCGACAATCACCGTGCCGCTGTCAGGTTCAAGTAACCCGGCGATCGTTGACAACAACGTGCTCTTCCCCGCTCCGTTGCGCCCCAATAGCGACACGACGCTGCCCTGATCAACGTCGAGATCAACGCCCTTGAGCGCTTTGACTTCGCCGTAGCTCTTCGTGATCGACGTCGCTCTCAGCATCTCACGATGTTTAACGCTGAACCCATCAGACGCAAATGAGTTTTCGCCAAACGATCCCCCGTTGACCTGGTGTACGAGTCCGCGTTGGCCACCGGTGAACAATTGATTATGGGAACATGGTGTCCATGTCGAACCAAATGCGAGCTGCTGTTCTCTCCGCGATCGAGCGTGCACTCGTTGCCTTCGACACGAGCGAGCTTGCCAAGGTGCTCGACCCACATGTGATCTGGGGCGACTGCTCTGGAGCAGAAAACGTGCTCACGATGTTGCAACAACTCGGCGATACCGATGTTGAGATCACCGATCACCAGATCGAAGCTCTGGACGACCGCATCGTCGCCACGGTTAAAGCCACGACCGGCGGTCACTCGTTCCCTTCGACAACTGTCGTGTTTGTCGAAGACGACCTCATCGTCGAGCTCCACAGCGCTGACTCAGAAGAGCACGCTCGCTCACTCGTGCGCGTTGGGCCGTTTACGGCTTCTGATTTTTCAACGCGAGCCAAACTCATTGGGCTCGAACCGGTGCTTCCCGTAAGTGACATGACCGCCGCGATCGTTCACTACAAAATGCTCGGCTTCGAAGTCGAGACGTACCCCGGCGGCGACTTTTACGCATTTGCCAACCGAGACGGAATCGAGGTGCACTTGGCTCGCTACGACGGCGTAGACCCAAAGACAACCACATCGGCCATCTACCTGCACGTTGACGATGCCCGGTCGCTATTTACCGAATGGCGCGACGCTGGGCTCGGCGTACGACAAGGGGCACTCATCGCTCCGACCGACACTGACTACGGCATCTGCGAAGGCGCTCACCGTGATCCGTGGGGCAATCTCCTGCGGTTTGGATCACCGATCACTTGAACGTGTGATCACAAAACGCTGACCGCTAATTTACCGAAGCGAGTACTTCAGGAATCCACGAACGCAAACGATCGACAATCGAATCTTTCGCGCCGGCGAGCAAATGATCTTCGCCCGGCAGAATCACGAGCTCGCCGGTACCTGCGAGCATGCGAACCATTTCCGAAGACTGCGCTGGCAGAATTCGATCGCTGTCGCCGTGCAACAAAAGCAGCGAGCGGTCGCTGAGCGTCTCCGCTGGTTCGCACCCACCCGATTGCGTTGCCAACGTCACAACTCCAGGGACAACAGCGGGCGGTACCGACGCCGCTGCTCTGATCGCTATCGCGCCACCAAACGAATGGCCGATTGTTACGAACCGCTTCGCTCCTCGCCGGGCCATGAGCTGCATCACTGCGAGCATGTCGTGGGTGCACGAGTCGACCTGGTTTGGAGCACGCCAATCAACGCTCGCCGCAGCGATGCCGTCGGCGACCAACGCTAACCCCAGGTCGTGATACAAACCTGCTCCACCGAGTAGCCCACCCATAGCGCCGCCACCCATCACGACCGCATTTTCGCTGTCATCCGCGGGGTACCAAAGCATCGACAAGAGACCATGCTGCGTGTAGTGCTCGTGGTGTTCAACTCCGGCGGCGACCTGTATCTGCTGGCTCGCGAGAATTCCGAGTGCATCGACTGATGTCGGAATTTCCGCTGCTGGGGCGTGCTGGTTGCGGCTCATGCCAGCAAGCCCGCGACCGCTCGACTGTCGAGATACTCGTCGGCTCGTGTAATGCGACCCTGGTTATCAAACTGCAGTGTGACGCAGATGTCGGCAATGACAACACGCCCGTTCGCGCGGGTGAAGACAGCGTCGTGAAACTCAGTGACTGTGCATTCTCCGACCAGCCGCCTCACATTTTCATAGCGAAGCGTGGTTCCGCCGCTAACCAACGCGGCAAGCCCCGGAATCGCCTGTTCAATCGGAACGGCTTCACCTGTCACATTTTGGTACAACACCGCACCTGGCGCGAAGTGCGCGGCAAACGCAGTCCAGTCATTGCATTCGGCGGCTTCGAACAGCTTGTCAACCGTATGTCCGAGATCTTGCGCAGTCATGATCTTCCTTCGTTGTTCCCGTTTTGTATGCCTATGGCAACGTCGCCCGTCACGACGGCTAGGAAGCACGGGTGGGGCCCGCGATAGTGTCGCGCATTGGTCAGACGACCATCACACCGGGGGGTGACTGTGCAGCAACGTTGGATCACAGATTGGACGCCAAGTGAACGATGGCCGCACTACACGCGAGCAAATGCGGGCGAAGTGTTGCCGGATCCGGCCAGCCCACTCGGCCAACAGTTCAGCTGGGAAAAGGGAATGGCTCGCGGTTGGCGCGACGGTTACGTACACAGCGGCAACTATTCAGCAGACGAGTTCGACGACGAACACCCTGAAGCCATTGGCTTTTTCGGTGGATATTTCTTCATCAATCTTTCCAACGTGCGCATGCAAGGCGTGCGCAGCCCGGCGGTCACCATCGAGCAGCTCGACCTCGCGTTCTTTGGAGACCACCCCGACGTACCGGCCTATGTTGAGCACCCGCTCGACCCTCGACCAGACCTGACCGACGCAGCTCTTGCACACATCGGGTGGCTGCTGACCACCACCGAGTGGCCCGAGATGGAGCAGTACAAAACCGACGCCAAACAGCTGCGGGCGTCGCGGCCTGACTTGACGGAACTAAGCGACAAAGAACTTCTCGCTAGGGCCCGCTCTACCCAACCGCTTTTACAACGTGGCTTCCATCATCACGCGATCACCTCATCTGGGTCAGGCGTAGCGCCTGGCATCTTCTACGCCATTGGTGAAGCGATCGGCGACCCGACCATGCCGATGGTGATCTGCGCGGGCATCGGCGAGGTCGACTCAGCCGAGCCGAGCTACCGCATCTGGGACCTGAGCCGAGCCGTGCGAGCGAGCGAAACGCTCACCGCCGCGTTCGACAGTGGCGTATCCGGCTTGCTCGACCGGCTCGCGAGTGATGACAGCGCTGAAGCTGCCGGCTTCCTGGACCACTGGGAACAGTTTTTATTCGATTTCGGAAGCCGGGGCCCGAGCGAATGGGAAATCAGCGCCACGACATGGGAGACCCAACCCGAGTTGGCGTTGAGTGCTCTGGATCGGACTCGCTTCCAGGCTGACGATCAGTCGCCGTCGATCCGCAACAAAACGAAATCTGATGAACGAATCGCGAAGATTGCCGAAGTGCGCGCTGCTGTGGCTGCTCTTGGCAATGAGGAGCTCAACGCCCAACTCGAAGGGGCAATCGTCGCGACGAATCAGCTCGCATTTCGTGAGCGCACCAAGACGAGCATTGTGCGCACGGTTCACGAAGGCCGCATGGTGTTCCTTGAGCTCGCACGGCGACATGTCGCTGCGGGAACTCTCAGGCACGCAGACCACGTTTTCATGCTGCTCGATGCAGAACTCGAAGACTTCGTGGCTGACCCCCAGTCGTTTACAGAAACGTTGGCGCTCAGGCACGGCGAATGGTTGGAACTCTGGCAACTTGAGCCGCCGTTCATCATCAAAGACGGCGACGTTCCGCCTCTCGATCAGTGGCCTCGGAAGGGTTCGGCCCCGGTGGAACTGGTTGCGGCTGGCGACCTTTTGCAGGGAGTTCCGGGCTGTCCAGGAACCGTTCGCGGCACAGCCCGCGTGATTCTTGATCCGATGGACCCGCTGTTGTTGGAGCCCGGCGACATCATGATTGCGCCAGTAACAGACCCCGCCTGGACTCCGCTGTTTATGACGGCGGGTGCAGTAGTTGTCAATGTTGGTGGCCAAATCAGCCACGCCATCATTGTCAGCCGTGAGTTAGGTCTGCCTTGTGTGGTATCGGTGCAAGATGCGACTCGACGAATCCCAGATGGCGCCACAATCGAAGTGAACGGCTCGACGGGCCAGGTGACGATCGTCAAGCTTCCGTGACCAGTCGACCGTTTCGTTTCGGCTTGCAGGCATTCACCACGTCGTCAGCTCAGGAGTGGACCGAAACAGCTCGCACCGCCGAGGACCTCGGCTACTCGTGTCTGCACCTTGCTGACCATTACCTCGGTCCGGGACAGGCGGCAACTCAAGCCAACCACCCCCCTCAAGATGTCGCTGCGATCCCAGCAATGATGGCCGCGGCATGCGCGACATCGACGATCAAGATCGGTGCGAGGGTCATGTGCTGCGACTATCACCACCCAGTCGTCTTAGCTAAACAGCTGGCCACGATTGATCTGCTGACCGATTCGACGAGATCGAGATTGAAATCGGCGGCTACTTCACGGCCGTGACCGACGATACGGCAGCCACGCTGTCGGCTATGGCAGCCGGTATGGGCATGTCACCTGCCGATCTCGCGACCCATCCTCATGCGCTCGTTGGTTCCGTGAACCAAATCTGCGACACGCTCATCGAACGCCGCGAAACATATGGAATCAGTTACGTCACGATGAGCCAACGGAGCCTTCACGCGTTCGCGCCAGTGGTTGCCCGACTGTCTGGAAGCTGACCAGGCGGCTCAGGCAAGAGCCGCGGCGTTGAATGCAACACCGAACCGCACGCACCAGATTGCAACGGTGTCGTATTCGCCAATGTCAATACCTGCCGGTAGCTCATAGTTCTGGGCACCGATATTTCCCTTGAGGTCACCAAGATCGATGAAGTCATCATCGAATAGCGACGGATCGCCGTCTGCCACGGCGCCGCGCACGAGATACACATTCAAGTCGGGACCGTTGTCGATGGCGAAGTCGTCTTCGAATCGCAAGAACGTTTGGGTGCCGTCAGTCAAGACCGTGACGGAGCCATCGCCGGCGTGGTCGTGGTCAACCAACGAACCTGTCGCCAGGGTGACGATCTGAGGAACCGAGGCAGCAACCGGCACGGCCGTCGCGGGCGGATCGGCCGGTGCTTCCGAGTCATCGATTACGGCTTCTGCGACTTCTGCCTCGGCGGTCGGCTCGGTAATTGGTTCGTCGACTTTGGCGACTTCTTCGGCGCCGGCTTCGATATCCGGTTCGGTCGCTGGTGCTGCAGTCGGTGATACCTGCGCCGCTGGCACCTCTGTTGCTGGCGCCGTCGTCGCCGCAACGATCGTCGGTTCCGTTTCTGTCGGGTCGCTTGCCGAAGTCTCGAGTGCGGCCGCAAACGGATTCTCTTCGCTGACCTCATCGTCAAAGAAGAGCGTCTGCACCCCAAAGAAACCAAAAGCCAGCCAACCAAGCACGGCGAGCAATGTCGCTCCGCCGACAGCGGCCAATGAACGTTTCCGCACAGAAGTCATGTCCGCAGAAACCGCCGGGGAGCCGGTCACATTCCGCAGATCTGGTGAACACCTTGAAAACTGAGCCCGACGTACCCTAGTTGCGAGGCGGACGTAACATGAGCGCCGGCGTCGACGCCACATATTGCTGGTAAGCGGGGTCATCTCCCCACTTCTTCATGCCACGTCGCTCCAGCAGCGGTACTCCGCTGATCCGGGTGAGTAGAAGCAATACGAACACGGGCGAGACAAGCGTGACATACTGCGCTCCGCTCAGACTCGGCACCGCCATCACGGCCATGCCTGTCCATAGTGCAATCTCACCGAAGTAGTTCGGATGGCGCGACCAGGCCCACAGTCCCGTCGAGATGAACCGTCCCCGGTTTGCCGGATCCGACCGAAACGCCGACTTCTGACGGTCGGCGATTACCTCGACGACGAAGCCTGCGATCCATATGACGAGACCCACGACAACCAACGGACCAAATTCGTTGCCGGCTGCAGCAGTCATTGCGGCCCATGCGGCGCAGGCCGTTAGCGAAACCCAAAGGCCCTGTAGGGACCATGTGCGAAAGAGAAGGCTTGGATCCTGCTTGAGTCGATCGAACCGACCATCTTTTCCGTCGGCGCGGATTCGAGCGAACAGGAAGAGTCCAAGTCGCGTGCACCAGGTCCAGATGAGAATCGCCATTAGCAGCGAGGTTGCGGAGTTATTCCCAAAGGCGACCGCAATGAACGTCGTGACGAAATAGGTGATCGCTCCGACGAGGTCATAGAACTTCTCCGTGCGACCTAGCCAGCTCGGCACAAACGCGATCCAATTGATACCGAAGGCCAGAACCACGCACCACACAATCAGCGGCAATCCCGCCCAACCGACACCATTGTCGCCGCCTGCGAACCCAATGGCGAGCGCTATCAGACTCGCGACAATCGAAGTTCCAATGGCGGCAACGCTTTTGTTCATTCGGCCAGTCTGGCGCCTATCGGCCAAGGCAACTCAAGTTACGACCACCACCAACGAGCGATGCAGCGCAAAAACGAACGATGACCCGCACGAAGCGGGCCATCCATTCGATTATCGCGTACGCACCGTTTTGCGAACGGAACGTCCTGGCGGGTCGCCGTCTTACCGGCATCCCACCAAGTCAGGTGTTAGTTCTGACGGCGGCGGACAACCCGACCGGCGATCAGGAAACATCCGCCCATGGCGATCGTGATCTGGGCGATCAGGACCATTACTTTGGTCTGCGAACCGGTGTATGCAAGCGCAGGAGCGCCTGTCGTATCACTGGCAACACTGGCCTGTGCATTACTTGCAGCAGATGCCGCAGCTGAGGAGCTGCTGTTCAAGGTTCCACCGCCGTAGTAGGCGACCTGTCCAGCTTGCCCATTGCTCGCACCTGTGGTGCCAGCGATGTAGCTAGTGGCACTTGAACCGGTGGTCGAACCAGTCGTCGAGCCGGTTGTCGAACCAGTCGTCGTCGAGCCGGTGGTTGAACCAGTCGTCGAGCTGGTTGTTGAACCAGTCGTAGTCGCATCAACGACCTGCGTGTCACCGGTGGTTGACACAATCCCGGTGGTCGAAGTCGAAGCGACGGCGACCCTGGTGGTTTCAGTGATGCCTGTCGTGCTGGAGACCAACGTGGTGTCGCCAGTTTCCGCAACCAGTGTGGTTTCAGCAACCTTGGTGGTACCAGAAATCAACGTGTCACCAGTCTCAGCAACCAGTGTCTCAACAGCAACCTTGGTGGTTTCAGAGATCAGCGTGTCACCAGTCTCAGCAACAAGCGTGGTGGTTTCAACAACACGAGTCTCACCAGTCTCAGCAACTAACGTTTCAGCAACCTTGGTGGTACCAGAAATCAACGTGTCACCAGTCTCAGCAACCAGTGACTCGACAGCGATCTTCGTTTCACCAGCCACCAGCGTGTCACCAGTCTCAGCAACAAGCGTGGTGGTTTCAAGAACACGAGTCTCACCAGAGATCAACGTGTCACCAGTCTCAGCAACCAACGTCTCACCAGCGACCTTCGTTTCACCAGCAACCAGCGTGTCACCAGTCTCAGCAACAAGCGTGGTGGTTTCAACAACACGAGTCTCACCAGAGATCAACGTGTCACCAGTCTCAGCAACCAACGTCTCACCAGCAACCAACGTCTCAC
>CALKPY010000043.1 GCA_937991435.1 uncultured Acidimicrobiales bacterium | reverse complement strand
GGCTGGTAACCAGCGTTACAGAGCGTTTCGAAGCCTGCCTGCACCAGCGCCGTGGCACCACCACACAAGACTGCTTGTTCGCCGAACAGGTCGGTCTCGCACTCTTCGGTGAATGTGGTTTCGATGATTCCGGCACGGCCGCCGCCGATTGCATCGGCATAAGCCAAGGCAAGCTCGCGGGCTGAACCGGTTGGGTTCTGCTCAACGGCGATCAGGCAGGGAACACCGCCGCCTTCGACATAGGTGCGGCGCACGAGGTGTCCTGGGCCCTTGGGTGCGACCATCGCGACATCGACACCAGCGGGTGGCACGATCTGGTCAAAGCGAATGTTGAAGCCGTGCGAGAAGAACAACGCATCGCCATCACTGAGGTTTGGTGCGATATCTGACTCGTACACCGATGCCTGCTCGGTGTCAGGAAGCAAAATCATGATCAGGTCAGCTTCGGCGGTGGCTTCGGCCACTGTCCTAACTGGCAAACCCTGCGCCTCGGCTTTTGCCTTTGACGAGCTTCCTTCGCGAAGACCGACCCGCACGTCGACACCGCTCTCTTTGAGGTTCAACGCGTGGGCGTGGCCCTGTGAGCCATAGCCGAGAATCGCGACCTTGCGATCGGCGATGTGTGATCGGTCAGCGTCGGCTTCGTAAAACACCTGTGCAGCCATGATTCTCAGTTCTCTCCGGTAGTGGGTTTGTTGTTTTGTTCGATTGTTGGGTCGACTTTGACGAGCTGACTAAGCGCGATCTTGCCGGTGCGCTGCAGCTCGGTGATGCCATAACGGCTCAAGAGCGCCTCGAAGTCGTCGAGTCTCTGTTGAGAACCAGCGACCGAAACCATGAGCTGGTCAAAGCCCACATTGAGCACGCTTGCATCGAAGATTTGAACAAGGTCAATGATCTCACGTCGCGCAACCGGCGTTGGGGCATCGAGCGTGGCCATGAGAAGTTCTCGTTCGACCGACGTTTTCGGGTCGAGTAGTTGTATCTGCACAACGTTGATGAGTTTGTCGAGTTGCGCGACGATCTGGTCGATTGTCGCCGAACTGACGTCAACAACAATCGTGATGCGGCTGAATCGATCATCTTCGGTGGGGGCAACTGCGAGCGATTCGATGTTGAAGCCGCGGCGCGAGAACAGGCCAGCGATGCGGGCGAGAACGCCCGCTTTGTTCTCAACGCGAACAACGAGCGTGCGCGTGTCGTCGGTGCGTGCGGTGGTCGTCATGCGTCGCGCTGACTTGGATCGACGATCAATTCGCTGTTGCTTGCCCCGGCCGGCACCATTGGGTACACCTTTTCATCATGTTGTGTTCGAAAGTCAATGACCACGGGGCGGTCGTTGATTTCGTTGGCCTTTTGAATCGTCGGCCCGACTTCTTCGGGTGAATCGACTCGGAATCCAACACAACCCATTGATTCAGCCCACATTTTGAAATTGGGAAGATCGGCGCCAAGGTGCGTTTCGCTGTAGCGCTCGTCATAGAAGAGCTCCTGCCATTGGCGCACCATGCCGAGGTAGCCGTTGTTCAAAATGGCGATCTTGACGGGGATCTTTTCGATTGCGGCGGTGACGAGTTCTTGGGCGGTCATTTGGAAACACCCGTCGCCGTCAACAGCCCAGACCATGCGATCGGGCATGCCGACCTGCGCACCGATAGCGGCCGGCACGGAGTAGCCCATGGTTCCGAGGCCACCGGAATTGATCCAGGTGTATGGGTGATTGAAGGTCCAGAACTGGCTTGCCCACATTTGGTGCTGGCCCACGCCGGCCACGACGATCGTGTCTTCGGGGGAAGCATCTCGCAGCTGTTCGATGACGAACTGCGGCTTGAGCAACTTGCCGTCTTCATGATCGCCGTAGACCAACGGGTATTTCTCTTGCCAGCCGCTAATGGTCTGACGCCAGATGGTGCGGTCAGCTTGGGCATCGATTCCGCCCAAGGAGGCAACCGAGTCATTGATCGCACCAATGATCTCGCGTGCGTCGCCCGCGATCGGCACATGTGCATGACGCACCTTGCCGAGCTCGGCGGGGTCAACGTCGACGTGAATGACTTTGGCATCTGGGGCAAAAGAACCGCGGTCACCCGTTACTCGGTCATCGAATCGTGCGCCGAGAGCTATCAGCAAATCAGCGTTTTGCATAGCCATGACCGCTGTGTAGTTGCCGTGCATGCCCGGCATGCCGATGCACAGGTCATGGTTGTCTGGGAACCCGCCGCGGTTCATCAAGGTCGTCACGACAGGAATTTGGGTCATTTCTGCGAGCTGCAGCAGCACTTCGGCTGCACGGGATCGCAAGATGCCACCGCCGCTGTAGATCACAGGCCGTTCTGCAGCGCAGATCAATTCGGCAGCTTCGGCAATCGCATCGAAATCGACGTCTCGGTGCGGCTTATAGCCCGGCAGGTCGTGACTGTTTGGCTCGTACCAATCGAGCATCGCATTGGGGTTTCCTGCAGCGACGAGATCTTTGGGGATATCGACGAGCACGGGGCCAGGTCGACCGGTTGTCGCCAGGTGGAATGCGTCGTGAATGACCTGCGGGATGTCAGACGCCTTGGTGACCAGGAAATTGTGTTTGGTTGCCGACATAGTGATGCCGGTGGTGTCGGCTTCTTGAAATGCGTCGGTGCCTATGGCCGGAAGCGCAACCTGGCCGGTGATGCAAACCATTGGAATTGAATCCATAAAGGCGTCGAGCAACGGTGTAACCATGTTGGTCGCTGCTGGCCCGCTCGTGACGATGGCGACTCCGGGGCGCCCCGTCGCATGGGCATACCCCGACGCCATGTGACCGGCGCCTTGCTCGTGACGCACAAGAATGTGACGAATGCTTGACTCGATCAGCGGGTCATAGACGGGCAGAATTGCCCCACCAGGCATGCCGAATACCGTGTCAACACCCTCATATTCGAGCGCTTTGATTACGGCCTGAGCTCCGTTCAGCTGCATTGCAATTCACCTGCCTTTCGATTTGACGTACCTGATCTGTTCGGTCCTGGTCTCTGCCCCAAAAGTGAAATGACCTCCCAGTTGGGAGGTCAAACGCGCACAGGGTTAGCTGTGCGCTAGATAACTACTACGACGAGGCGAGAGATCATGACCGAACAAGTATGCCAAGACGAACGGGTGGGCGTCTACCCCGGCTCCTTCGACCCACCGACGATCGCTCATTTGGCTATTGCCATCGGGGCGAGGCGGGCCAGCAATCTCGATCGAGTCGAGCTTGTGGTTTCACGCCACGCGCTCGGCAAACCAGAGCAGGAACATGCGCCGTTCGATCTGCGCATCAAGGTCATCGAGGCCAGCATTTCCCATGCAAGCTGGTTGTCGGTGCACGTCACCGATGCACAGCTCATCACCGACATTGCTGACGGATACGACGTCGTAATCATGGGTGGCGACAAATGGGCCCAGGTCTGCGACGTGGCGTTCTACGGCGACGAACCCGCACGTGACGCCGCGGTCTCCGCGCTACCCCAGATTGCGGCGACCACCCGCCCGGGGGCACCGCCGCTTCCGGACCATGCGATCATTTTTGAGCTTCCTGAACGTTTGGCCAATGTGTCGTCGTCGGGTGCCCGCGAGGGCGAATCAGGCTGGATGACGCCCGCGGCCCGGCGAGCAGCCGAGGCCAACGGCATTTGGGGAAGCTGACCACAAGAGCATTCGCGCTTGCATTACCGAGCGTCAGCCAACGCGGGTGGCGAGAGCCACAACGACGGCCAACAACACCAGGCCCGCGAGCATCGCGGCTGCCGCTCGACGATTCGTAGATCGCGACCGAAAGGTGCGAGCCTCGCCGACGATCGAACCTCGCGCAGCTGTAGTTATGGCCTGCCGTGACGTGCCCGACGACTCGGGCACGTCACCCTCGTTGAACATGACAGCACCGTTGCACGGAGAACATGGAAGCACCGTTGCACGCACCGACCCGACGCGCAAACGCGTCGCTACTGCGGAAACGTCGCCGGCGCGGTGGTTGGTCTGCCCCGAGCGCCGGTTCAGGCGCTGTTACCGTTGTGCCTCATGGGCCTGCTGAGGAAATCGCCAGAGACTGGCGTTGTATCGACCGAACCCCGGATCGAGGTCATCGACGACTTCGCGTCAGCTGAAGAGTGCGCTCACATGATCGATCTCGCACGCGGCGACATGAGCTCAGCCGCTATCGCAACGTCTGATGGCGACGAGGTTGAGAGCACATTGCGGCGAACATCGAACATTGGGTGGGTCTTTACCGACCAGAGCCCGACGGTCAAGAACCTGGTCACTCGAGCGTCAGCGGCAGCTGGGCACGCTTCGCGAAACTGTGAACGAATCCAGGTCGTGCACTACGAGCCCGGCGGTAAGTACACACCGCACCTCGACACGTTTAAGCCCGACCCATCGAACCCACATTTCAAACGATCCGGCCAGCGGCTCAAGACTGGTCTGCTGTACCTGCAGGAACCGGGCAAGGGCGGATCCACGAGCTTCCCCAAGGTCAAAGCCAAGGTCAAACCAGTTGTCGGCCGATTGGTGCTTTTTGACCTCGTGATACCGGGCACGACCGAACCCGATGAGCGAGCGGTACATGCGGGCAACCCGGTATGGAGCGGAGAAAAGTGGGCGTGCAACTTCTGGTTCTGCGAACGCCCGGTCAAGGGGGCAAGCCGCAAGTCGAGTACCCGCAGCGGCGTCAACAGCTCAACCAAGGCCACGAAGAAGCGCAAGAAGCGCTGAACCTGTCACGTTTCGCGCTGACTGGGCTGGCAACTACCGATCAGATCGCCTAGCGTCAGCCGCCATGGCGCACGTCACCTTCGATTCTGTTGGCAAGAAATACGACAATGGCTTCGAGGCCATTGTTGACCTGAATCTCGAAATCGAACAGAGCGAGTTTCTCGTCATGGTCGGGCCATCGGGCTGCGGCAAGTCAACGACATTGCGCATGATCGCCGGCCTCGAGGAAATCACGAGCGGAGAAATACGCATCGGTGATCAGGTTGTCAACGACCTGCCGCCCAAAGACCGCGACATCGCCATGGTGTTTCAGAACTATGCGCTGTACCCACACATGACGGTGTTCGACAACATTGCATTCGCGCTCAAGCTGCAGAAAATGCCAAAGTCTGAGATTAATGACCGGGTGCGCAACGCCGCACGCATATTGGAACTCGACGAGCTTCTTGAACGCAAGCCAGCAAAGCTCTCTGGCGGGCAACGTCAGCGTGTGGCTATGGGTCGAGCGATCGTGCGTCGCCCGCAGCTATTCCTGCTCGATGAGCCGCTGTCGAACCTCGACGCCAAGTTGCGGGTGCAAATGCGTGGCGAAATCACGCAGTTGCAACGCGATGTGGCGGTCACCACCTTTTATGTCACCCACGATCAAGTCGAAGCCATGACTATGGCCGACCGTGTTGCGGTCATTAACCGGGGCGTGTTGCAGCAGGTCGCTCCGCCGCAGCAGCTGTTTGACGAGCCCGAAAATCTTTTCGTGGCGGCATTTATCGGATCTCCGTCAATGAACCTGATGGAAGCGACCATCACCCCCGACTCGGTCGGCGAAGAACTCGGATTGTCGCTCGGCGGGCATCGTCTCAAGCTGTCCGCCGAGCTGATTCGCAAGCGCCCGGCGCTGCGCAAGTATTTCGACCGCACCGTTGTTGTTGGCCTGCGTCCAAAAGACTTCGAAGACGCCTCGCTTGACAGCGAACGCCACCCCAGCATTCCCGCGACAATCTCAAACACCGAGGCTCTCGGCTACGAAGTCATCGCCTATTTCGATGTTGCGGCCAAGCCCGTGATCAGCGCCGACGCCCTTGATCTACATGCCGACGAGGCTCTTGCGGCACCGGTGGGCGACGGCAACACGACACTGATCGCCGCCCGGTTTGACCCTCGCACCGCAGCCCGGGTCGGAGACCGCATCGAGGTGGCTGTGAACATTGACAATGCTCACTTCTTCGACCCTGATTCTGGTCTCGCTATTCGCGACTGAGCCTCAACCCTTGCCCGGTTCGCATCACGGGAATTCGTGGACTAGCGCTCGTCGCCGTCGAGAGCTAGGCTGATGACGATCATCGATGGTCAAGTGAAAGTTATCTCAGGAGG
Source organism: uncultured Acidimicrobiales bacterium (assembly GCA_937991435.1). Lineage (GTDB taxonomy): Bacteria > Actinomycetota > Acidimicrobiia > Acidimicrobiales > UBA10347 > UBA10347. Next base: position 19,340 of record CALKPY010000043.1, on the reverse strand, counting down.
GGTATCCGTGAGGAAAGTATTCTCGCTCTGTGCAATGTTTCTTGCACTGACAGTGTTTGCCGCGTCATGTGGCAGCGACGACGGCGACACTGCCGACGTTGCAGTTGACAACTCGGCGCTCGAAGCAGCTCAGGCTGAAAACGACGCGCTGAAGAAAGAAGCAGCCGACGCAGCAGCCGAGGTCGAACAGGCCAAGGCAGACGCAGCCGAGGCAACCGCGGCCAAGGACAATGCCGAGGCCGAAGCTGCCGCTGCACGAGAAGAAGCAGATGCGGCAGCGGCCGCATCTCAAGGCACCGACGCAGAGGTCAATCCTCTCGCCGGCACAGCGGTGCGAGTAACCGGCCCCGAACGCTCACCCGAAGAGGCTGGCGCGTTGCAGGCCGCACTTGACGAGTTCGGCGACGCAAACGACATGACGATCTTCTACGTCGGTTCCGCCGACTGGGAAGCCGAAATCAATGTGCAGCTTGAGGCTGGCAATCCTCCAGACATTTCGATCTTCCCGCAGCCGGGCAAGCTCGCCGACTTCGCTCGCGAGGGCTATGTACTCGAACTGCCTTCAGACGTGCTCGCTTCGGTGCAGTCAAACTGGGACCAACCCGCTCTCGAATTTGGCATCGTTGACGGCGCACAATACGGAGTTCCGAACAAGAACGACCTCAAGTCACTCGTTTGGTACCAACCAGCCCGCTTCGAGGCCAACGGATACGAAATACCGAACACGCTCGAAGAGTTCGTCGAGCTCGCCACGCAGATGATCGCAGACGGCAACACCCCATTGTGTGTAGGCATCGAATCGGGCCAGGCGACTGGATGGGCATTTACCGATTGGGTCGAGGACATGATGCTTCGCCGTCACGATGTCGCCACCTACGACGCGTGGGTCGCCGGCGATCTGCCGTTCGCGAGCGACGAAGTCAGCGGCGTCATCGAAGAGGTTCTTGCCCTGTGGAACACGCCGGGCATGGTCTACGCCGACGGTGGCTCGATTGCTTCGACCGCATTCCAAGCCAACGGTGAACCTCTGGTCAACGGCGACTGCATGATGCACCGTCAAGCATCGTTCTTCTCCGCGTTCTTCCCCGAAGGAACGCCAGCTGCCGATGGCAGCGAAGGAGCGGTCGATGTCTTCTACTTCCCCGAGGGAAGCACTGGCCGCCCGGTTCTTGCCGCTGGCACACTCGCTGGAGCGTTCAACGACAGCCCAGAAGTCTGGGCCGTGATGGAGTACTTCGGGTCTCCAGAATTCGCCAACGCCCGCCAACGAGTTCAGCTTGAACTCAAGGGAGGCGATCTGTCGGGCTTCAACACGGCGAATACCAACAGCGACCGTTCGCTTTGGGCTCCGCTTGAGCAGTCGTTCCAGCAGATCCTCGCAGACGCCGAGGTACTTCGTTTCGACGGCTCCGACCTTATGCCCGCCGATGTCGGCGCTGGAACCTTCTGGACCGAGGGTACGGCGATGGTCAACGGCGATACTTCTGTGGCCGATGGCACCGCCGCAATCGATAGCAGCTGGCCAAGCTGACCGTTGAAAACTAGATCCGTCGTCGGCTGCGCCGATTGGGTCAATTACTAAGGCGCCTCCAGGGCGGTTGCTGCTAACGCAGCTTCCGCCCTGGCCGCGTTGACCAACCAAGTTACAGATCGCGCGCCGAGGGGGAACGTGAGCGACACTCTCGAACACCAGGGTCCGGCACATACCCGATTCGATGCTGACGGCCCGAGACGCGCGGGCCCCGCGATTGGCTATTTGCTCATCGGCGGCCTCGTTGCACTACTGGTGATCGCGTCGTATCGCACCGGCCAGCTCGGCCGTCTCGGCTGGATCGCCGTCACCATCATTGCCGTTCTCGCCGGGAGCGCTGCGCTGTTCATCGGCGGCAACAAGCTTGTTGCCCAAGCAACGGTGAGCTGGGGTCGCTTCCGCGGCCTTACCGGTGTCGTAATTGGAGCGGCCGCAGGTGGCGTGCTGCGCGGCAACCAATCCGTGCGTGCAATCCTCGCCCAAGAACAAGACTTTCTCGTCCGCGAGACCGGAACTACTCCAATCGATGACACCGGGCTCATCGAGTTGCTGACTGACTTCGCTGACCCGGAACTACTCACCGTCGGAACCGGCCTTTTGGGTCACGCCGAGTGGCCGATCGTTGGTGGTGTGGTCGTCGGCGTCGCCGCGTGGGCCTCAGGAGCTTTGACGTCTCGTCTCGCACGGTGCAGCGTCGGCGTGGTTTTTGGGTTAGGCGCTGCACTATTGATCGCCGACCGGCTTCAGTTCCGCAACCGCCCCGATGTCTCGCTGAACACCATCCTCATCGCCGCGATCGTTGGAGCAGCCGCTGGAGGCCTGGTTGGCATTGCGACGCGACGGCACCACTTGGAGCGTGCCCTTCTCGGCGCAGCAGTTGGTGCAACTGCCGGTGCCTGGTTGACCCCCGAGATGCTGGGCACCGGCTCGGCTCGGGCCGCCCAGTTCGCGATCGCTATTCCAATGCTGCTGTTGGCTCTTCGGGTTGCGTGGCCCCATGCGCGCTCAGCCTCGCAGCTCGCGAACTTCACAAGGCGAGCCTCCGCGGTCGTGTTCCTGGCGCCGGCGCTCGGGTTCTTAGCAGTCAACCTCATCATTCCGGCCATTCGCACGCTGTACACATCGCTGCTCGATCGGGAAAGCGAACAGTTCGTCGGTCTCGACAACTTTCGAGAACTGTGGAACGACCCTGCCTCGATCGATGCTTCTGAGTGGACCAACATGTTCGGAAGCCAGCTCTTTTGGATCGGGCTCGTGCTCGTCGGCGCCGGATTTCTCGTAGGCGTCTCTGTTCGATGGATTCGCGATCGGCAAGTCGGATTCGAACGCACCAGCGGATCGATTGGTTCGCTCTTCCTCGGCGCATTCATTTTCTTGTTCGCGGTGTTCACCTCGATTAGGGGCACGTTCATCAATAACCTGTGGTGGGTAGTCACCGTCGTGACCGCGTCAACTGTGCTGGGCCTCACCATTGCGGTCCTCGCCGAACGCGCGGGGCGTCTCGAATCGACCGCCAAGGCATTTATCTTCATGCCGATGGCCATCTCGATGGTCGGGGCGTCGATCATCTGGCGTTTTCAATACCAGGCCCGAAACGTCACGAAGAATCAAACGGGCGTGCTCAATGCACTGTGGATCGAACTTGGCGAATTGAGCCAGTCAGGAACTGCCAGAGTCGTAGTGCTGCTCGTGCTGTCACTGCTGTTGGCCGGTTCGCTCCTGACGATCGCGCGCCGGGCTCGAAGCCGTACATCATTCGCGGGTTTCACCGCCGTGTCGATCGCCCTGCTCTGGTTGATCGTTGAGCTTTACCAGCGCAGCCTTGGAGGTTTCACAACTGGGCCGAACGGCGAAATCATCGCAGAGACAGTGCTTTTCCGAGAACATGCGCCCTTCAACAACGTATTTCTTATGGTGATCTTGATCTGGATCCAAACCGGGTTCGCCATGGTCATCTTTTCGGCGGCGATTAAGGCCGTGCCCGGCGAGTTGCTCGAAGCAGCATTGATCGACGGGGCTGACACCAACCAACAATTCTTTCAGGTCGTGCTTCCCCAGATCATGCCAACAGTTGGCGTGGTGGTTACGACCCTCATCGTCACCGTTACCAAGGTGTTCGACATCGTCAAGGTGAGTACCGGCGGCAACTTCGACACCAACGTGCTGGCGAACGACTTCTTCACTGAGTCCTTTTCGTTCCTGAACCGAGGAGTTGGTTCAGCCATCGCGGTCTTGATCTTGCTGACTGTTGCGCCTGTGATGATTTTCAACGTGTGGCAGATGCAGCGGGGAGACAGCTCATGACAGCTCGTGTGCCGCGCCGATCTGCATCGGTGATCGACAAGCTGTACCGCTCCCTCACCAATGTGCCGTTATGGGCATTGTGGGTGTTCGTCGTGATATGGACCTTGCCGACGCTCAGCTTGTTGGTGAACTCGTTTCGCAGCCGCGACAACCAACGCAACTCGGGCTTCTGGAGAGTGTTTGGGGACGAGAATCCCGAAGGGTTCTCTGTGTTTGACAACTATGAGGTTGTGCTGTCAACCGAATCCACCAACGGCATGCTTCAATCGTTGATCAGTTCATTGGCGATCGCAGTGCCGTCGACGATCATCCCAATCGCAATTGCCTCGTTTGCGGCCTATGCGTTTGCTTGGATCGACTTCAAAGGTCGAAAGCCGTTGTTCATCGCCACCGTGGCACTCATGTCGATTCCAATGCAGGTCGCCCTCATTCCGCTATTGCGTACCTATCTCGGCGGCGCCCATTTGACGCTTCCTTTCAGTAACCGAACCCTTTCGTTGGTTCCGGACCTCGATCTCGCCGGCTCAACCTGGGCCGTCGTGTTGAGCCATACCGGATTTGCTCTTCCGTTCGCCATCTTCTTGCTACACAACTACATCTCGCAGTTACCTGGCGAGCTCATGGAATCAGCTCGGGTCGACGGCGCCGACCACTTCCACACCTATATGAAGCTCGTTTTGCCACTGTCGGTTCCGGCCCTGGCATCGTTTGCGATCTTTCAGTTCCTCTGGACGTGGAACGACTACCTCATCGCGGCAACGATGCTCTCGGGGGGCGATCCCGATGTGATTCCCACCACTATGCGTATTGTCAACCTGGCGGGAGATTTCGGGCGCACCGAGCACCTGTTGACCGCAGGCGCGTTCGCGCAGGCATTTGTTCCACTGGTCGTATTCTTTTCGCTGCAGCGTTATTTCGTACGCGGCCTGTTGGCGGGATCCGTCAAGGGCTAGATCAATAGCTAGATCAATAGCTAGATGGAGGCCATCTATGAGTTCTGACCGTGCGGCAACACCACAAAACCTCGTGAACGTTGAGCCAAGAACGCTCGGCGATCTCACCGTGGGGCCCATCTCCTATGGGCTTTGGCGCTTCACCGATGATGACCTCGAAACGTCGACCGCGCTGATCGAAACAGCTCTCGACAATGGCATGAACCTTGTCGACACCAGCGATGTGTACGGGTTCGATTGGGGCGGCACCGGGTTCGGCATGGTCGAGGAACTTCTTGGTTCGGTGCTCGCGGCAAACCCCAAGCTGCGCGACGACATGGTGTTGGCGACCAAAGGCGGCATCGCCCCGCCGACGCCGTACAACTCAAGCGCTCCATGGTTACGCGAAGCCTGTGAAGGCTCACTACGACGATTGAACACCGATGTGATCGACCTATACCAGGTACATCGTCCTGACATGTTCACGCACCCCGCCGAGGTCGCCGGCACACTCGCAGCGCTGCGATCTGAGGGCAAGATCCGCGAGGTAGGGATCTCGAACCACACCGTTGCCCAGCACGACGCTCTCGCTGCTCATCTTCCGTTCGCTATCGCTACAACTCAGCCCGAGTATTCGGTTCTCGAACTTGGACCGCTGCGCGATGGCACCTTTGATCGTGCCATGAGCGATGGCGTGACTCCCCTGGCATGGAGCCCGCTCGGCGGCGGACGGCTCTTCTCGACCGGCGGCGACGGCCCACCGGTCGAGCTTGTCAAAGTCCTCGATCGTCTTGCTGAACGCGAAGGCGTCGACCGGGCCGCTATCGCCGTGGCCTTCGTGCTCGCTCATCCGAGTCGACCGGTCGCCATCGTCGGCACCCAGAATCTCGACAGAATTGCTGCAACGCGACAGGCTCTCACCGTGCAACTCGACAGAGCCGATGTCTACGAAATCGTGCAGGCCAGCGAAGGCGTGCCGCTTCCGTGACCTCGTCGCTTCCCGAAATCAGCTGGTTCGCGGCGTTGTGCGACGACGACTATGAGTTCCTTGGTGTCCCTGATCCAATGTTGCAGAGCAGCTGGCCGCACTGTCGAGACATCACGCTGCGGGCAGAGTCGAATGGGTTCGACAACATCTTGTTGCCATCTGGGTATCAGCTCGGTATCGACAGCGTTGCGTTTGCGGCCGGTATTGCACCGCAGCTCAAGCGCATGCGACTACTCCTCGCTGTACGCATGGGCGAGATGTGGCTCCCCCAGTTGGCCCGCCAGCTCGCGACCATTGACCAGATGCTCGACGGCCGGCTGACTATCAACATCATTAGCAGCGATATTCCCGGCCAATCGCTTGAGTCGGCGCCCCGCTATCGGCGCACTATTGAGTGGATGCACACGCTTCGTTCTCTCCTCAATGGTGAACCAGTGAGCATCAACGGCGATTTCGTGAAACTCGACCTTGATCCGCCAAATGCACGCACCCAGTCCGGGGTTTGCCCGCCGTTCTATTTCGGCGGATTCTCCGAGGCGGCCAAAGAAACGGCCGCCGAGGCAGCCGATGTCTTCCTGACGTGGCCTGACACCGTCGATGCTGTCCGCTCCACGATCGACGACATGCGCACGCGGTCGCAGCGATTTGACCGCACGTTGCGATACGGACTTCGCTCACATGTGATCGTGCGCGAAACCGAAACCGAAGCCCGCGCTGCTGCTCAACGTCTTGTCAGCCGTCTCGATGACCAGACTGGTGAAAAGATCCGCAGCCGTTCGCTCGACACTGCGTCGGTCGGTGTCGCTCGGCAAACGACGCTGCGCGACACTGCAGACAACGACGGCTACGCCGAACCAAACCTGTGGACCGGTATCGGCCGCGCTCGATCAGGCGCTGGTGCCGCGATTGTTGGCAACCCCGACCAAGTGGTCGCCAAGCTCGAACAGTACATCGAAGCCGGAGTCGACTCGTTTATCTTGAGCGGCTATCCGCACCTCGCCGAGTGTGACCTCGTCGCTGAACATGTGCTTCCTCGTATTCCTCACGGACCGTTGACCAGCGCCCGATAGGCAGCCAGACAACGTGCTACTGGTCAACCGCGAAGATCACCGTAGTTTCGGGAGCCACGTTGACGACACCTCGAGCGGATTCGCCGTCGCCACCTTGTGAGGCGAACAACACCCGCCAACGCAAGTCGCCCAGGTTGATCGAAAATGCTTCGCTACCAAGGTTGGCCACCGTCAATGTGCGGCCGCGTTGCACAGCGGCGACATCGGCTCGATCAGTAGCGACAAACTTAGGGTCGGCTTGCCAGATATCAGGGTGATGTTTGCGTATCGACAACAAACGCCGATAGCGATGCAACGCCGATCGAGGATTCTCATGCTGACCCGCCACGGTCATTTCGGCCGGGCGCTGCGCCGACTTGATCCACGGCTCAACCGCACTAAATCCGTTGAAGCGGTCGCTGTTCCACGCCATTGGTGTGCGACACACATCGCGACCTTCATCGGTTGCGTTGCGAGTCGAGATTGGGTCGTGGCGATCAGCGGGGTCGATCTCGCCATTCGGGCTACCGAGTTCTTCGCCCTGGTACAGGAACGGAACGCCACCCAGGGCGAACATCAGCGTGGTCACCGCCAACGATCGGTGAGCACTGCCGAAACGGCTCGCTGGTCGCGCCTGGTCGTGGTTACTGATTACCCAGGCAATTCGCATGGGTTCAGTCGTCGCGAGCCCAACAAATTCACGAATCAGCTTCTCGGGATCCCACGCCATCCAACCTGGCTTGAGGAAGAACGTGAGATCTAATGCCCCCGGGCTGACATAGCGGGCGAGACGGGCATGGTCGTCAACACCTGATTCAGCGAGCAGCACGGCGTCATACGGTCGAGCGACATCTTGCCAACGCTGGAAGATCTCAATATTGCCCTCTTGGTCGAGGTCATATTTGTGTTCAAAGCTAAAGAACCGCTCTATTGGACCTGCAGTGTCCGCAACCCGTTCAATCTGAGGATTGTCTGGGAAATCCGGGTGCTTGAGCAGGCCGTGTGCCACGTCGATACGGAAGCCATCGACCCCGCGCTCGAACCAGAACTTGTAGATCGCATCGAACTCCGCGCGAACCGAGGGATTGCGCCAATTCAAATCGGGCTGTTCTGGCAGAAAAAGGTGACACCAGTACTGACCGCTTGCCTCGTCGAGGCTCCAGGCCGATGGACCGAAATGGCTGAGCCAATTGTTCGGCGGCCCACCACCTGGAGCCGGGTCGCGAAACAGGTAGTAGTCACGCTCTGCACTTGAGGGTTCAGCCAGCGCTTTCTGGAACCAACGATGATGTGACGAGGTGTGATTCGGCACGATGTCGAAAACCACCCGCATACCCAGCTGATGGGCCCGTTCGAGCAGAACATCGACATCATCGAGTGAGCCATGCTTGGGATCGACGTCGCAGTAATTCGACACGTCGTACCCATGGTCGAACCCAGGCGACGGGTAGAACGGGGTCAACCACACAATGTCGACGCCGAGCCATCGCAAGTAGTCAAGTCGGCCAGTGACGCCAGCAAGATCGCCAATACCGTCGCCTGTGCTGTCGGCAAAGGACCGCACGTAGACCTCATACCCAACCGCACCATTAAGCCATCGCTTGGTCCCGATAGTGGCCGGCGTCGGGATCGATGTCGTCATGGTGGCCACATTAGACGCGTTGAGCCACGCTTTGGACGAGTCATCGTTGGCACAATGAGGCGGTGTCGCGCCTTGCCTTCTCGCCGCTCGACCGTGAGATGTTCTCACTTGCGGTTCCGGCCCTTGGAGCGTTGATCGCGGAGCCGCTCTACGTCCTCGCCGACACCGCTGTTATTGGACACATCGGTACGTTGGAGCTTGGTGGGCTCGGGCTTGCGAGCCAGATCATCAGCACGGTCGTCGCCGTTTCCCTCTTCCTGGCCTATGGCACCACATCGGCCGTCTCACGTTTGCTAGGAGCGGGACGCGATCGCGACGCGGCCCACCAGGCGGTGCAAGGACTTTGGATCGCCCTTGTCGCAGGACTCATGTTTTCGGTTCTCTGCTTTGTTCTCGCTCCGACGCTGCTGAACGCGCTGCAGGCCGAACCTGAGGTTGCCCGACACGGCCAGCGGTATCTTCGAGTGTCAGTTTTCGGGTTTCCCGCAATGTTGCTCATGCTGGCTGGCGTTGGCTACCTGCGAGGTATGAAAGATACGAGACGGCCGCTGTACATCGCCTTAGCGACTGCTCTCGGCAACCTCGTACTCGAACTCATCTTGGTATTCGGTCTCGGATTTGGCGTGGGAGCTTCGGCACTGTCGACTGTCATTTTCCAGTGGTGTGGCGCTGGCCTCTACGTGTGGTGGATCGCAACAGGCGTGCGGGTGCACTCGATCAGTTGGGCCCCCGACTTTTCGACATTGCGCCAACTCGGTCGAGACGGGTTCGCCTTGTTCGTGCGGACCTCGTCGCTGCGTGGCACGTTCCTGGCAGCCGCGGCCTTTGCAGCTGCCCTGGGTTCGGTGCCCCTAGCAGCGCACGAGATCGCCATGGCGGTGTTCTTCTTCGTCGCCTTGTCGCTCGACGCCGTCGCCATCGCCGCCCAAGCCATGGTCGGCACGCTGCTCGGAGCGGGCGATGTTGAACAGGCGCGCCGCGTTGGGCAACGACTCACGGGCTGGGGCGCGTGCCTTGGTGTCGTTGCGGGTATTGCACTGCTCCTGGCCAGTCCGTGGCTCGGAGGCATCTTTACTGACGACAACGCCGTTGCGACCGCTTCGGTCGGCGTGTTGGTCGTTCTAGGATTGGCACAGCCCATTGCCGGCGCCGCTTTTGCACTTGACGGAATCCTCATCGGCGCCGGCGACTTGCGCTATCTCGCCAAGGCCATGGTCATCTCTGCCATCGCCTTCGCGACCCTGCTCGCGATCGTGTGGAAGCTCGATGGCGGAATCAACGCGCTCTGGTGGGCGCTGTTCGCATTCTTGGCGGTGCGCTTGACCACCTTGCTGTGGCGACTACGCACCGACAAGTGGCTTCACGTTGGACCTTTGGCAGGCTGACGTCGCCGTGTCGCGGGCACCTGCGAGCGGCCACAATCGCTAGGTTGGCGCTTGTGCAGGAGCTATGGCCGTCGCCGTGTGAAGAACTTGATCTCGATACCAGGTTGCGGGCAGACCGGCGCACGAGCGCTACCGGGCGGCCGTGGTGCACCTTGATGATGATCGCGTCGATCGACGGTCGCATCGAGGTCGATGGGCTTTCAGGGCCTCTCGGCGCCCCGGCTGACCATCAACGATTCGTGGCTATGCGACGCCATGCCGATGCGATCATTGTGGGCGCAACCACCGCGCGCGTTGAGGACTATCGACCGAGCGACACGCTTATTGCTGTAGTGACCGCTCGTCTAAGCCTGGATCCCACAGCTCGCCTATTTGGTGACGTCGAGCGACAACCACTGCTGTACACCACCTCACAGGCAGCAGGCACCCGGGCTGCCGACTTTGCCGGCATCTCCGAGGTCTGTGCGCTCGGAGATTCGGTATCGGCTGCCGGGGTACTTGCTGACCTGGGGCGGCGAGGGTGCTCGCATGTGGTCCTGGAGGGAGGACCCACACTCAACAGTTTGTTCCTCGAGGCAGACCTCGTCGACGAACTGCTGCTATCAACCTCACCGAACGTGGCCGGCGGCCCTCCGACCAGCATCACCAGCGCCGCCCCACTATCGGCGACACGACCGTTTTCAATCGACCGAGTCCTACTCGGTGACGGCTTGGTCTTTACCCGCTGGTTACGACCAAGAACCTCGACGCCCTGACGCTGCTCTTGATCATGTTCTTACTGCCCCATCAGCTCGTGTATGCAATCATCGGTTGCGTTGAGCGATCGCACTGAGATCGATGACGAGTCGTTGTCCGACGACGAGGTCACCGCCGCCATTTGCGACTCGCAACTGCTCGGCAAATGACGCCGGGCTATCGACGCCCAGTGCCGAGGCAATAGCGCCATAGGTGTCGCCGGGGACGACCGTGTGAACAGCTGGTGTCTGTAGCGAATCTGCCGGCGCGGTTGCTGCCGCCGGGAACGACGTCAACGACAGTCCGGTTTGCCACACGATGGCGAGCACGGCAATGGTGATGGCAAGTGCCGCAAAGAAGCGACGACGACGAAACAGTTCCCGATCCGCGTGGGTCGCGGCGGCACGGACGGCTGACGGGTGTTCCACGACTGTCGCCAGCTCACCACCAACGGTGCCCCGGTTGCCGTCGCGCAACGACTCAGCAGTGACTACTCGCAACCGAGGCGCAGGAGCTGGCAGCAGCGGATCGGGCTGTGGCATTGAAGGGGCAAAGGCGGTTGCGGTCATGCTGGGAGTCTTTCTGAGGGGTGTGACAGTGCCGATTCGCTCGTGCGGCACTATGCGAACTAGCGCTTCAGGCTGTGGTGGGTCGAAGCGAATACTTGACATCGAACGCCCGTTCGGCGAACATGCATTCGACGGACATACGTTCGATAGATCAACACCTTAAATCGAACACCTGTTCGATTGCAACCTTGAACAGCGAAAACCGCAACCAGGTCACAACCTCGCAGGAGACCCGCAATGAGCACCAACACCTCTGAGTCGCTTCCCGCACATCAGCTCACCAAGCGCCAACGAGACATTCTCGTGTTCATCGCGGACCAGATGCGCGAGCGCGGCTTTCCACCGTCGGTGCGCGAAATCGGCGACGCTGTGGGGCTGACATCGCCTTCGACGGTTCACTCCCACCTCGCCACCCTGCAAAAGCATGACTTTTTGCGGCGCGACCCCGACAAGCCACGCGCAATCGAGGTTCGCTACGACCCTCGTTCGGGCGCAGTTGGGGATAAAGCCACCGTGTGCCACGTGCCGTTGGTTGGCGATGTCGCCGCCGGAACCGACGTATTAGCACAGAGCAACGTCGAGGAACTTGTGCCGCTTCCAGCGGACCTCACGGGTGACGGCGAACTGTTCATGTTGCGGGTGCGCGGCGACTCAATGATCGATGCTGGCATCCACGACAATGATTTTGTCGTCGTGCGCGTGCAACCCACCGCAGAGATTGGCGACATCGTTGTCGCTGGAATTCCCGGCGACGAAGGAACAGTCAAGACCTTGACGGCTTCAACTCCTACCGAGATTGTTCTCACTCCCCACAACCCTGTGCTCGAACCAATGGCCTTCGCTCCTGACGAGGTCACGATCTTCGGGCGAGTCGTAACGGTGCTACGCAAACTCTGATCGTGGAGCCTCTTCACTCACTACTCGATCGGTTCGAGGCGGCGCGACGGCCGGGCGGGTTTGGGTACGCCCATCATCACCACCACGACGGCGGCAGCCACGACCACCATCTCGTGATTGGTGCAATTATTCACGGCGACGAAGTAGGCAGCCTTCCCGCAGTCGTTTCGCTAATCGAAGCGCTCAATACGGGCACCAAACACTACGGCGGTCGCCTCACCATTTTTCTCGGCAACCCCGAAGCAAGCGCAGCAGATCGACGGTTTCTCGATGCTGACTTGAATCGAGTGTTCATTGACGAGCCCCCGCCATGCCATGAGGGCCATCGAGCCCGCGAACTCAAGCCCATGCTCGATGCCGCCGATGTGTTCGTCGACCTGCACCAGACGATTCTTGATACTGACCGAGCGTTCTACATCTTTCCGTTCGATGAGCCTGGCTGGCAGTGGGCCCGAGCGATCGGCGCAGCGTCGACTTGGGTCACCCGAGCACCTACTGCGTCATTTTCGTCAGGTACGTGCTGCTCCGATGAGTACGTGCGGCTCCGGGGCAAACCCGGTCTCACGCTTGAACTCGGCCCCAAGGGATTTCATCTACACGCCGAACAACGTGCCACCACAGCTCTTGACAAGCTTCTTGCGGTTTCCGATGCCGTCGCCACCGGCCCCAACACACTGGCCTCAATCGCTTCCGACGCGCCAGAACTGGACTTTGTTCACACCACCTGGTCGCAGCCGTTCGATAACCCTCGCATGCGCCTTATCGATGGCCTAACGAACTTCCAACAAGTCACCGAGGGTCAACAACTTTCGGCCGCTGACACACCACCGATTCATGCGCCCCATAGCGGCCTGTTGCTCTTTCCGAAATACCCGGGCTACTCCAGTGATGGCACAGCGATCGAGCCACGGCCGGGCGAGATCGCGCGCATTGTGCAACCGCTGTCGGGCCACCCCAGCGACGTGTGGGCTCGCGAACTCAATTCGTAAGCTCGGCGGTGTTGCCATGCGGCGAGACCGCTTTCTTCGACGTGGCTACAAGCCACCACTCGCAGCAAGTCGGTCGCCGATAAGAGCCAGCCTCTCGTCAGACTCGACAACGGCAAATCGCACATGGCCAGCGCCGGCCTGGCCGTAAAACTCGCCGGGGCTGGCCAACACGCCCGCCTGCTCTGCAAGCCGGGCAACGAGTGCCCACGCATCGCCCTCAGGTGCAGGCACCCACAGATAGAACCCTCCCTGAGGAAGCCCAACGTCGAGTCCCGCCGCCGTCAGTACGTCGGCCAGGCCCGCAAGCCGCGATCGATACCGCTCGCGCTGCACGTCGACATGGCTCTGGTCGCTCAATGCAGCGATGGCGGCGTGTTGGACCGGACCCGGCACCATGTAGCCCGAGTGCTTGCGTAGTTCCGACAGGTAGTGAACAAGGTCGGGGTCGCCAGCATAAAAGCCGTACCGGGCGCCAGCGAAGTTCGACCGCTTCGACAGCGAATGCAGCGCAAGCACATTCTCAGTGCTGTGAGCGAGAACCGTTGCGCCCAAACGGTCAGCAGGTCCGGCGCCAGGCGCTCGCTCCCACGTGAACTCGATGTAACACTCATCGCTTATCAAGGTGATGTCGTGTTCACGAGCCCACTCAACCGTGCCGCTCAGATCCTCGAGCTGGCCCGCTGGATTCCCCGGCGTACTGATCCAAAGACAGAGCGCACGTGCTACATCGGCGCGATCCACACCGTCGAGATTGAGCCGCCATTCATCATCGACGGGCACCGGAATCGCTCGCAACCCGGCAAGCTCAGCGCCCATGGCGTAGCTCGGATAACTAAGCGCTGGATACAGGACTGTGTCGAGATCAGGGCGCCGTAAATGCAGGAACTTCGGAGTTGACACGACGAACTCTTTGGTGCCAATCGTGCTGGCCACACTGGAGGCACCAATCGAACTACCGAACTCTCGGTTGAGCCATGCGGCGCCGGCGGCACGCAGTTCGGCAAACCCAATCGAAGGCGGGTAGCCCCGCACAGCTGGCGTCGCGGCCATGGCGGCAAGCGCAACTGGCGCAGGCGGATCTTTGGGCGTGCCGATCGACAGGTCGATCAGCCCGCCGTCGAATCGATCACCATGAATTTTCAGTTCATTGAGCCGGTCGTACGGGTACGGAGGCGGCACATATGGCTCGCGGCGGACTGCATGATCGGTCACGAATGCGAATCTACACCTCGCCATCACCTCGAGCAGCCGTCAACCCTCGTGTAGTGTTCCGGCTAGTGGAACGGTGTTTCGCTTTCGAGCAAACTGCGTCGAACCTTGTCAATTCGCCTCTAACCAGGGAGCCGCCATGCCTGATGTCGTGGGATACCGAGCCAAGATCGGCGTGATTTTGCCGTCTACAAACACGGTCGTCGAGCACGACCTCAATCAGGTTCGCCCCCCAGGGGTCACCTTTCACAGCGGGCGGTTCTTCGTCGAGGCACCCGACCTCAGCACCGACGAAGCCTTCCTGCACTTCTTGGACCTGATCCGAGACACGATTCCATTGGCCGTGCGCGCCATCATGACCTGTGAGCCGGACTACATCTTGATGGGTATGTCGGCCGAGACGTTTTGGGGTGGCAAAGAAGGTAACGCTGCGTTCGAAGCGAGGGTTCGCGAGATCTCTGGCGACCTTGGCATCACATCGGGTGCCGATGCCTGCAACGCAGCGCTCGAACGCTTGGGGGTCTCGCGCATCGCGTGCATCACCCCATACCAGCCAGTTGGCGACGAGCAGGTGCACGGGTACTTCACCGAATCGGGTCTCGACGTCAAACGAGTCAGCGGCTTGAAGTGCAAAACTGCCACATCGATCGCCGACGTGCCACGCGAAGTACTTCTTGAAGAACTCAAGCGCCTCGACGGAGATGACATCGACGCCATCGTGCAGTGCGGCACCAATTTGTCGATGGTGAGCGTGGCCGACGAGGCCGAACAGATCCTCGGCAAACCCGTTCTTGCTATCAACGCCATATGCCTGTGGCACGCTCTGCGGGCCCTCAAAATCGAGGACCAGTTTACAGGCCACGGCATGATGCTGCGCGAGTTCTGAATTCGTGAGCTCGCAACATGTCGTAGTCGCCGGCGCTGGCCCCGTCGGCTGCGTCGCCGCAGCCACGCTGGCCCGCAACGGGATCCGGGTAACGCTGCTGGAACAGGCACCAACCCTGCCCCGAGAACTCCGCGCATCGACCTTTCATCCGGCGACCCTCGAGCTGCTCGAGCCATTCGGCGTCGTGCCCGCGATGATTGAGCGAGGGCTTGTCGCTCGCCATTTCGCCTATCGCGAGCGCACTGAAGGAGTCGTTGCCGCCTTCGACCTCGACCGACTCAGCGACATCACCCGCTTCCCTTTTCGCCTGCAATGCGAACAGTTCAAGCTCTGCGAAATCTTGCTGGAACGCTTTAAAGACAACCCGCTCGTGACCGTCAAGTTCGGCGCGTCAGTGTCCGGCGCCGAAAGCTACGACGATCACGCGATCGTGCACGTCGACGGCGGCGAGTCGATTCGCTGCGATGCGGTCGTCGCCGCAGACGGCGCGTCGAGCGCGATTCGCAAGAGCCTGAATCTCGATTTCCCCGGCATGACCTATGAAGATCGGTACCTCGTTGTATCGACAACCGTCGAGCTACAAGACCACCTCGACAATCTCAGCTATGTGAACTACATCTCGGATCCGAACGAGTGGCTCGTGCTTTTGCGCACCGTCGAGCTTTGGCGGGCGCTCTTCCCCATCGCCCCAAACGAAACTGACGACGAAGCGTTGAGCGATGCGAGCGCCCAACGTCGCTTGCAAGGGGTGGCCACACGGTCAAATGACTACGACGTCGCACATCGCACGATCTATCGGGTGCATCAGCGGGTAGCAGAACAGTTCCGAGTCGGTCGTATTTTGCTTGTGGGCGATGCCGCGCACATCAACAACCCCCTTGGTGGCATGGGCATGAACGGCGGGGTGCACGACGCAGTGCTTCTTAGCGCCGGTCTCGCCGGCTGGCTTGACGGCACGATCGCGACCGAACGCCTCGACCACTACGCATCACTTCGGCGAGACTTAGCGATCGATTTCGTCAAGCGGCACACCCATGCGAACGCTGTCACCCTGGCGACGCCAGATGCGAACATCAGAGCACAAGCGCTGGCGCAAATGAAGGCCCGATGCGACGATGAACAGCAGCATCGGAACTACTTGCTCACCGCGTCGATGATTACCGCGGTGCAGTCCATGAAGCAAGAACTCACCGAAATTGGTATGTACCCGCCGCTGTGATGGACCACCAGGACAACTTCCTAGTTGACCGAAGCGTCGAGGGCTCCAACCAGTAGATCAGCATCGCCGGCGTTGTCGCCGAACAGGCTTCCGTAGGAATAGCCGCTCCATACCAAGGTGGTGCTATCTGCGATGTCGATGCCGGTGATGTCATCGACCGCTTCTGAGCCGATCTGGTCGATGGAAAGCAGTGTGCCGTCGAGGGTGAACCACGCAAGCAACCCATCGCGGTCGCCAGCAGGTGCACCCAAGTCACCTGCGCTGTTTCCCGAAACGACGATTCGATCACCGATGAGGCGAACTTCAAAGCCTGTATCGAGCTCGGGGGTTCCAACTTGCGACACGAAGAGTTCGTTGCCGTCAGCATCGAACGACGCGACCACAAGGTCTCGGCCGCCCGCATTCGGCGCCGCGAGAGAGCCCTCGGTCGAGCCGGTGATCAACACGCCACCGTCGCTCCCCTGACCTACGCCTTGGGTCCAGTCGAGCGCATCAGTGCCGATCTGGCGGGTCCACACGGTGTCTCCTTGTGCGGAGATCCGGGTCACAAAGATGTCCTTGCCGCCGCTGTTCACACCGTCGAAATCGCCTTCTGTGTAGCCGGTCACGTAAACACCGTCATCGGGTGCGAGCGCCGAACCTTGCCCCCAGTCGGTGGCGTCGGTGCCGATGTGACGAAGCCACTCTTGGTTGCCCTCACCATCGAAACGCGTCACGTAGCCGTCGAATCCCTCGAGGTCGCTCGCGGGATCAAGCACGCTCGCGGAGTAACCAGTCACATAGGCGCCGTCGGCCGCGGCCGTCACGTCGAAGCCGCGATCCCATCCATCGGCGCCGAACTGAGCACGCCAGATTTCCTCGCCGTCAGCATCGAATCGGGCGAGCCACACATCTGCCGAACCCTGGTTCGGCGATGCAAAATCGCCTTCGGTGAAGCCAGCGACGTAGAACGTGTCGTCATCAGCTACCGAAACGCCCAAGGGTGACTCGTTCTTCTCGCTGCCGAACTGCAACGCCCACTGCTCGGCGCCTGTGCTGTTGTAGCGGGCAAGGAAAATATCGCGGCCGCCGAGGTTCGGGCCCGCCAGGCTGCCTTCGGTAGCTGCTGCGATAACCAGGTCTCCGGTCGAGAGTGCCGCGACGCCAAAGCTGGTATCGGCTGCCTCTGAGCCGACTTGAGTCTGCCAAACCGGTTCCGCGCCGGACTCTTCAAGCCCTGCGGGAGCAGTCGCGGTGCCAGCCGATGCGTCGCCAGACGAAGCCCCGGGGTTATCGAGTGAGAAGATCATTAGCTCGTGGGTCTCGTAGCTGGTGAACACGATTTCGTGGTCACCGTCACCATCAAGGTCTTCGACGATGCCCCCGCCTGCTTGACCGAGGTTCTCCGCGAGAACGTGCTGCTCGAACTCGCCGGGTGCGGTCTGTTCGAACCAGAAGATGCGGTTGTCGCCGTCGCCTGAAACCGCCAGATCAATGTCTCCATCATCGTCGACATCGCCCCATGAGAAAACGCCCGGTGCTGCTTGAAACGCGGTACCGACGGACTCGCGCGACAAAATGTTGTCGCTGATCGGCGTGACTTCCCAGTGGTCGCGTGGGTCCTCCGCGGGAGTGAGCAGGTGAATGCTCGCAGGCAGCGAACCTTCACGATTGGGCACGTGATTTGACCCCACCCAACCAACCGTTCCGTCGCCGTAAAGATCGTCGATCGCTGCAATCTGAATCGTTCGGCCGACCGACGCGTCGATCTCATGTCGAGCCCACGACCCGGCGGGGTTCGCGTCGTCTGGCGGAGCGAGGTTCTCGAACCACGCGTACGAACTGCCCTCGAGGAAGAACTCGCCGCTGGCGAGGTCGATGTCGCCATCGCCGTCAACATCGTGGGCTACCGGAAGGCTTCCGCCGCCCTGGCCAATGACGCGCGCCTCGGTTTCGAATTGCACTCCCTCGCCTGTGCCGCGGTACCACTCGGCTTGAGCGTCGGCTTGAAACTCGGCAACGGTAATCAGATCGTCGATGCCGTCGCCGTCAAGGTCGGCGAACTCTGATCGGTGGTAAAACCCGGTCGAGCCGGCCGGGACAATATCTCTGCGGATCCAATCTCCGTCAGCGTTCTCGAGCCAGAACAGCGCGCCGCACGGCCCGATTTCAGGGTTCAGTTCGCAAACAAAGAATCCGCTTCCGACCATGATGTCGAGGTCGCCGTCACTGTCCATGTCGCGAGGAAGCGCTTCATTGGGAAAGTACTCACCATCGTCGGGCGCGATCACGGGCTCAGCGATCCAGCTATCAAGGGAGCCTTGGTTCCAGAAGATGGTAATTCCGCCGGGTGGAAACTCGATTGGCCCAGGATTCTCGCCTCGGTCGCCGAAGAAGTTCATGACCAAGTCAAGGTCTCCGTCGCCGTCCATGTCTGCTGGTTCTGCGCCCGCTGGTCCATTGCCGTCGGCGGTCACCGTGATGACGGAGAAGCGATCATCGGCGGGCGTTGTTGGTGCACGCAATTCTGGTGTCTGTGACGCGGCCGTTGGTTCGGGCTCGGGCGCGACCGTGGTAGCAGCTTCAACCGTCGGCGCAGCTGCTTCAATTTCGTCAGACTCGGGCTGCGAGGTCGCCTCTTGAGGTACTTCAGACTGGTTTAGAAGTTCGGGCTCATCATTTTGTTGCGCAGGCTCGGCTTCGGTGCCGGCGCACGCGGCGACCAAAAGCAGGCTTGCGAACAGCGCGCCGCGCGCGAATCGTGTCGTGAGCGACGCGAGCGCGGCGGGCTGTTTCGTTGAACGGAACATCGTTTCGTTCTACTGCTATTTGACCCTGGTCGGCAAGTGGTCGGTTGGAAAATAAAGAGAGTCTGGAGTATTCTTGCTCGTTCGGGACACTGTTCCGTTGACCGGAACGCCGTTTCGCCCTAATGTCGGCTCGTCGCACCTTCGAGTTTCTCAAGGTGCAGGAGAAAAGGGGATTCCTGATGATTCGTCGTACGTTTCTTTTGCTTGGCTTGGTCG
>CALKPY010000042.1 GCA_937991435.1 uncultured Acidimicrobiales bacterium | reverse complement strand
CGGGGCTCAACGGTGCTGGAATGATCTCGTTGGCGACGCCGTCGAGGTACTTGTCTTCGTAGGTGTAGAACGAGTCACCCGGCACGATCTCGCCGGGTACTGATGCTTCAAAGCTTCGAGTGCCGAGAACAGCGACTTCGATCTCGCGTCCTGCGATTGCCTCTTCGACGACGATCCACTCGTCGTATGTGGCGGCAACTCGCAGCGCGTCGCCTAGTTCGTCTTTGTTGGTGCAGTGGGTGACTCCAACAGAGGATCCCATATTGGCTGGCTTGACGAAAACGGTGGGACCGAGATCACGAAGGATCTTGGTTGACTCGATTGATCCGAGCTCATCGGCATGCACTGAAATCCAGCGTCCTTGAGCAATGCCCAAAGCTTCGGCTGCCTGTTTGGCCATTGCCTTGTCCATGCATAAAGCAGAACCGAGCACTCCGGTGCCGACATAGGGGACACTGGCGAGATCGAGCAGTCCTTGAATCGTGCCGTCTTCGCCCATTGGGCCATGAAGCAGCGGTAGGACGACGGTCGGCATGTGGTTAGACGAAAGGGTGGCTCCCGGGCTGACTTCGACGCCGTGCGTCGGCAAGCTCGCTGGCAATTGTCCGCTTCCGCCAGCTCGTAGAGCGGCGAGGTCAGTCTGGTTCCACTGGCCGTCCCGGTTAATGGCGATGGCTTCGACGTCGTAGCGGTCGGTCGACACGGCAGCGATCACGTGCCGAGCGGTCACACAGGACACGTCGTGTTCAGCGGATTGCCCGCCGTAGAGCACAACGAGACGATGACGAGCGGCCATGGGCCGACAGTACACGGGCCGTTGAGCTGTGCCTGATCACCTCGTTGTTTCAGGCGGCTCCGCGCCAACGACCATCGCGGGCGCGAGACTGCGTTGTGGAATTTCGTGCTGCGGAAATAGCCCAAGCAGTTCAAGGTCGACTTGTCGGTCCCGACACGTTGGTGACGAGCGTGTCGATCGACTCGCGATCCATCGAGCCAAACGCGTTGTTCGTGCCGATTGTCGCAGACCGAGACGGCCATGACTGGATTGACGGAGCTGTCGCCAACGGAGCGACGGTTTGGTTCACGAGTGACGACAACTACGTCCCGATGCCTGGCGCTGCGGGCTCAGCGATCGTTGTTGGCGACACCACCGACGCACTCGCTGACCTCGCCCGTCACGCCCGTGGGCGGCTCAAGGCGGTTGTGATCGGGATTACCGGCTCGGTAGGCAAGACCTCGGTAAAGGATCTGGCGGCCGCCGCTATTGGGGGCAATCGGATCACCGCAGCGAGTGACAAATCATTCAACAATGAGCTCGGTGTTCCGTTGACCATCTGCAACGCCCCCGCAGACACCGAGGTGCTCATTGTCGAGATGGGAGCTCGCGGACTGGGCCATATCGCGCACCTTTGTGAGATTGCTCGACCGACTATT
Organism: uncultured Acidimicrobiales bacterium; assembly: GCA_937991435.1. GTDB lineage: Bacteria > Actinomycetota > Acidimicrobiia > Acidimicrobiales > UBA10347 > UBA10347. The sequence continues at coordinate 44,341 of CALKPY010000042.1, read as the reverse complement.
GGAATTGTGACCTGGGTTGGGGCAGTGCACACCAGCGAGTTCGGTGACGTGGCGACGGTGGCTACGGCCAAGGCAGAACTCGTTCGCTCGCTTCCGTCAGATGGTGTGGCAATCTTGAACGCGGACTGCGCCGAGGTGGCGGCGATGGCCGACTGCGCCCCGTGCCGAGTCGTAACCTACGGCGAACTAGTTCAAGCTGACCTGCAGGCCACGGGTCTTGTGCTCGATGATCGGTTGCGCGGCCGTTTCACCCTGCACATGGGCGACGCTGTCTTCGGTGTCGAGCTCGGCGTGAGCGGCGCCCATCAAGTCTCGAACGCGCTCGCGGCGCTGGCTGCAGCTTCGGTCGTTGAAGTGCCGATGGAGCGGGCGGCAGGCGCCCTTGGCGATGCCGCCATCTCGCCTTGGCGAATGGAGATTGGCGTCACCGGCGATGGCGCCACGATCATCAACGACTCCTACAATGCCAATGCGATTTCGACGTCGGCAGCGCTTCGGTCACTTGCTGCTCTCAATGCGACTCGTCGGATAGCAGTGCTCGGCACGATGGCTGAGCTGGGTGACCGCCATCAGGCAGACCATCAAGCGATCGCAGACCTGTGCTCAAGCCTCGAAATTGAACTTGTCGCATTTGGCGAATCGGCGTACGGCGTTGAAGTGCTGGGTGACCTCAACGCCGTTGTGGCGCATTTGGGGCCGCTTCACGCCGGCATCGCGGTGCTGATCAAAGGAAGCCGTGTGGCTGGCCTGGAACGTCTCGCTGCAACATTGCTTGCGTGAGCGATCGCAACAGTCAAAATCGCTTGTCGAGCCGCCGCGCTTGCACGAGCCCCTCAACGGCATCGCCCACGAGATTGTCGAACGTGACCGATCCGGCGGTGCGCAACATCGCGAGGGTGCCGTCGAGTTGCACAATCCCATCGTTGGTGGCGATCGTGCCCTTGAACAGATGGTGAAGGTGCCGGTTGATGTCGACAATCTGGTTCGTGGTCAAGTCTTCGATCATCAAGATGAAGTACGGACCGTCAATGCGCGCCACTTTTGCTGGGGCGGGCCGCAACTCGTTCAGTGCGCCGATGGTCGCAATAGCCGTTGCCGAGCGTTGTGCTTCGGTGAACTGGTCGTACTCGTGAATACCCACAACCTCGACGGCGATGAACATACGCCGGGCCCATTGATCGGGGGCATCTTGCAGTAACTGGAGCCAAGCCGCGAATTCGTCGGGGCCAGCGATTCCAGGCACGGGGTCAGGCTTGACGGTTGCGCCAGGTGAATTGGCTGCGCTGAGCAGGTTGGTGAACGCCCGAGGTGCAGGCTTGGTGCTTGTAGCAGGGGTAGCGCTTGCGAAGAGAGACGAAGATTCGACGAGTGGTTTTTGTGGTTCCGCGTGAACGACGGGGGTGGGGGTGTTGGTACCCCACAGAGCCTCGAGTCGCGCAGCTGAGCTAGCAGCGTCTGTCGCATCGACGGCCATGGTCAAGGAGCCGAATACCGCAGTGGGACCAGGAGTGGGTTGCGGTGCGAGGTCAGCAGGTGTCCAGTTCGGATTGGGATCAGTGTCACCCCAGTCAAAGCCCGACTCTGTTTGCTCTTTCTGCTCGGCCCGGGCCCGCCTCGATTTGCCCTTGCGGGTTGGCCGACCTCTTTTTGCCCGAGCACTTGTCGGCCGCTGAGCCTCAACAGCGGCAGCTGCCATAGCGTGGCTGGCGGAAGCAGTCGGATAGTCGATCGCATCGAATTGGTTGGCGCGAATCTGTGTGAACCAGCTTGACCATTCGCCGGTCGTGACTCGTTCTCGCTTGGTCTCAGATAACAGACGAATTGCGAGTCCGGCTGCGACGCACACGGTGACGATGATGACGCCCAAGACGATTGACGCACGGGGTAGATTTCGACCATCGGCGTACCAGAGCTGCACCGAAGTCAGACCGATAGCGATTGTCGCGAGGCAAAGTACGGAGCGGATCGTTCGTGCTGGCTGCTGGCTCGATACATAGCGAGGTTCGCGCCTTGGGCTTCGATCCCACGCGAACAGTGTTGCCGCGAAACTTGTCGCGGTAAGCCCAATAGATGGCCACGTGTCGAACCGAAGCAATGTGCTCGAAGCGAACAACATGAGTCCGGCGACCATGAGCAGAACAATCGACAACGTGGGCACGCGACGAACAAGGCCGAGTGCGAGTATTCCTGCCAAAAGGATCCCGGCGCTTGCGCCAGATAAGGCGAGCAGGGTCTGGTCAGTCTCGCTGAGTCCCGTAGCTGCGGCCCCCGGACTAAGGCTGTAGAGGCCAGCGAACGCAAGGCCAGTCGTCGCGGCCAGAACGCCTGATTGCCAGCCGACGTTGTCTCGTTGGCCGGTCACGAGCAGCAGGCCGAGTCCGGCGATCGCGGCGGACACGGCGAGACCAACGGTGGCGTTGGTGGAGTTGAATTCCCAGAAGCTGTTCGCAGCGAGTAGTCGGGTTGCGAGAGCTCCGGCCGCTCCGAGTCCGATGAAGAACAGGCGCCACGGTCGATCCATGGTTTCTGTGGAGGCATGGTCGATGGCGACCGGAACAGTGCCGGTTTGCAGGCTCATCATTCGCCGCCTATGTCGATGGCAGCGGCTCCGGCGGCATCCCAGCGGAATACCGGCTCTGCTTCGGGTATGAGCTGACCGGTTCGGTCATAGAGGTCAAGCAGCGAGTTCAGTTGGTTGCGCGCAGCGACCGGAATCTTGAGAGTGTCAAGAAGCTGATCGGAACCGATTACTTCCTGGGAGAGGCTGATCGTGGCAACGTGTCGTTCGACGGGCGGCAGTCGCCCGCCGCCGAGAGCGTTCGCGAGTGAAGACAACCCACTTGATGAGTCGAGAAGGGCATCAATATTTGAGACGAGCGGTCCTGGGTTGTCGACTATCTCGGCGGTAAAACCTGATGATGCAGGGGCCCGCTGACCTGCAAGGTCGGCGAACGGTAGAAGCCATGTGTCGATCGAGTTGAAGATCGATGCGATCGTGATGCGGTCAGCAACCACTCGTGCATCGACGCCGTCGGGGACTACGGCCGGACCGGGTGCGACAAGAAGGGATTCTCCGGGGCACTGCTGCATCGTGATGAGCGCCGGTTCCACGGTGCGCGTAATCGGCGGTATTGCTGCGCACGGCGACGTCAACGACGGGCCGCTAAACATCAGGGCCCATCGATCTTGTTCGTTGTTTATTTCGACCGTCTCGGTCAGCGGCCTGACGCAAGTTCCGGTAGCGGGGTAGGCGCTGGTGTCGGCGATCGAATCGCATCCTTGATCAATTCGAGGTTCGGCAACTGGAACTCGGGCAAGGATCGCGGCGAGTGCCTCTTCGACGGGTGAATTTGGTTCGGTCAACGTTGGTTGCACGGCTACGGCGTTGACAAGGGCCTCAAACGAGGGGTCCGCAGCGATGATGTTGACGTTGTCGAGGGTGACTGCAAGATTCGGGGTCAGCAGTTCCGGTGAGAGAGCGAGAAGCGCTCGCGCTGTGGTTTCCGGTGTTATGGCAACCGCTTCGCCTTGCCGGCCGGGGGACACGATGGCCAGGCCAATCAAGCCGGCCGATTCGCTGCGGGCGGCTACCAACGTTGCTCGACTATCGCTGATCGAGACCTGTCCGGCCGTTGAAGCGTTGGAGGAAGCCAATGACAGCGACGAGAAGGTGATCTCATCGGGGGCGGCGATGCCGCTAATTGACACTGCTACGTCATCAAGATCAAGCCCCGCTGCTGTCGAGGATGCGAGGTCGCCACCCCGGCGCACGTCGACCACCGCTAGGACTGAGACAGCCATCGTCGCTGCCACGACGAATAGCGCGACGAGCCGCCACCTGGCCGACGGCGCTGCTGCCACTGGGGCGCTGGAGGTTGTGGTGGGGAATGTGCTCACGAATGCGGTGATGCCTGGTTGATCAGGGTACGGAAGCTATCGGTTCGACGCGGCTTCTCAAGTGGAGAGAATACGCCATTCCCTCAGCATCGTTGCCTTCGGGCGATTAGCTCGGACAGGACTCGTTCTTCTGGCAACCGGTCGGTGACTTACCATTCGTGTAGATGGAAGTAGATGGAATGGGAGTGGAACAGTGGGCGAGCTGTTCAGGATTGGGCTTTTTGTTTTCGGTGCAGCGTTGATTTGTATTCCTTTCCTCATCGCTTAACGGCGAAGACGATCTCTGCGCTCGAATTCGGATGAATGTCTTGTGGTCGCTGCTGGTCGTCATCAGTCCGGCTGTCATTTTGCCGAGGCAAGAAGGCGGACGACCAGAACGGCGGATCGCTGACCTGAGAAGTCTCGTGAGGTCATGTCGGACTGCCCGTGAAATTTGATGGACTCGATTTTGACTTGAGCCGAAATCGTTGCGAGATAGGGTCAAGAACGACCATGTGCGCACGCTACTCACAGCAATCCAAACCGAGTTCAGCCGAGCGCACACTGATCTTGTGGGAGCGATGAAGATGATCATTGAGCTAGCAGTAGCGCCCAGCGCAGAAGATTTGAAGACCCTGAGCGAAGGTATTCAGTCATTTAATCGACTGCATTTGCCTGAAGCCGTCGTGTCTGAACCCGACAACCAGTTCGCGGTGTTTGCCCGAAACGAGGATGGCGACGTTGTTGGCGGCGTCAGGGCTAACGCTTTTTGGAACTATTGCATCATCGAGCTGTTGTGGTTATCAGAAGAGGCTCGTGGCGGCGGTGTTGGTGCTTAACTGATGTTCGAGGCCGAGCGTCACGCCAAAGAATGTGGTTCCCACTCGGTGCGTGCCGAGACGCTGAGCTTTCAAGCGAAGCCGTTTTATGAAAAATTGGGTTACCGAGTTTATGGCGAACTACCAGATTACCCAGCGGGCCATACAACCTATTGTTTAGTGAAACAGCTCTGATACTGAACGATTTCGAGCCCGAACGGCCATGATTGTCACGCGTTGAATCCCTGGACCGCAATCGAGCCACAATGACTACTGAGTTCATAGGGACTACTGAGTTCATGGGGACTAACGAGTTCATGGGTCCGCGCGAGCGGATCACCGCATCGGCAACTGCGGTGATTCCCGGTCTGGTTGGCATTCCAATCTTTATGTCTACCTGGGCGCCAGCGTCAGCGGTCATAGGTTGGGCGGCTGGCTATGTCGCCATCACCGTTACCGCCTGGATCCTTCTGCTTCGGGGACGTACTGCGGTCGAAAGCGCTTGGTCGCTTGCGGTGGGAATCTGGTTCGGGTTTTTGCCGGTGACGGCCGCGTACTGGGACCCTGGAACCGAGGCGTACTTCATCGGCGCGATGGTTGTTCTGGCGGGAATCGCTTCCGATGTTTCGACCTTGCCGCACGTTCCCGTTGGCGAGTGGCGATTCGGCGTCGCCATAAGTGCGGCTATGACAACCGTTGCCGGACTCGTGGATATTGGCTGGGTTGCGCTGACTATGGTCCCCGTCGTTGCCACGATTGTGAGGAACGCCGACCGGCTCAAGGGATCGAACAGGCGACTCGAGAAGGTCGCTGAACGTGACGAATTGACCGGCCTTCTCAATCGAAGGGGCATCGCTGCCGAGATCAACCGGGTCAGCGGTGGGCCTCACACCGTGGTCATGATTGACGCCGACCGATTCAAGTCCGTGAACGATGGGTATGGCCATGAAGTCGGGGATCAGGTTCTGCGACAAGTAGCAGACGCTCTGACGGCACGGCTTGGCGAGGACTGGCAGCTGGGGCGCCAAGGGGGAGACGAATTTGTGGCCGTTGCGCACCAAGTGCAGAAACTGCCGCCTGGCACTTGCGAACCCGTCGAATGCGAATTGTCAATCTACGGGGCGACGTCGATGCTGCGGGTTGGGTTGTCTGGCGGGGCAGCTCATTCGGAAACTCCTCAAACCATTGATCGGTTGCTTGCCAAGGCGGGCTACGCCATGAGAGCCTCTAAGCGAGGTTCAGGCGGGCTGACATACTTCGATGGTGAGCTAAACGATCGCTTCGACCGCATGATGGCCATGAGCGCGAAACGAGACAACGATCTCGTGTCGTCGTCACTACAAGCAGAGTTTCAGATCGTCGTTGATGAGGACGAAAAGATCGTTGGTTGTGAGGTGTTGGCTCGTTGGCGTGAACCTGACGGCACCGTGATTCCGCCGGCGGAGTTTCTTCCGTTCCTCGTCGAGAGCGGTCAGATGCCGGTTGTGAACGAAGTCATGCTCGCCAAAGGAATTGAGTTCGCATCGCGATTCAACGGGTTCGACAATGCCCCTTTCGTGGCCGTCAACATTGGCTCGCGATCGCTTGGGTGGAACGGCCTCGTCGAGATCGTTTCGGACCTCTTGTCTGAATTTCAGGTAGATGCGAAGAGGCTGATGATCGAGATTACCGAGACTGAAAGCCTCGGACGAATGTCAGCATGGGAAACCGCAGCTGAGCAACTTGATGCGATCGGCGTTCGGCTTGCGATCGACGATTTCGGCGCTGGATATTCGAACATCGAACGACTCGCACAATTGCCAATATCGGTGATCAAGTTCGACCGGGCACTGACGACGGCCGTCCGAGGCCCACTCGGCGAGATCGTGCGTGGCGTCGTCAACTTCGCCCGCGAGGCCCAAATCGGTGTGATCGGTGAGGGCATCGAAACGGTCGACGAGCAGCATGCAATGACAGCAGTCGGGGTGCGCTACTTCCAGGGATTCCACTTCGGGCGTCCGGCGCAGGCTGACGTCATCGAGAAACTGATCAAGCAGCAAGAACCTCCACAAAGTACGGACTTGGCTGTGCGACCTATCGTGGCTTGACACCGCTACCCAACAGTGGCGAAAAATCGTTCGTCTCGTTCCCGAAGTTGACAAAACCCTCGACATCGGTGTGTATATAAAGGGCGCTCGTCTCGGTGAGACCGCCAAGCACCCCCACCAGGTAAGCGATAGTCGACGAAGTACGAGGAAACCTTGTTGTATAACCGATCCGCCAAGGCTGTCTATGCGATGTGCGTAGCGCTCATTGCAGGACTAGTCGCAGTGCTTCTACCAACAGGAGCCAACCCAGCGTCGGCCCGACCTTCGGCAAAGGTGACACACCCGCAAACGGTGGAATCAGCGAACAGCGTGCACCAAGCCATTAGCACCCTGCAGTCACCTCGCGGCGTCATCGCCACTGACTGGATCGTGGTTCCCTGCATGACAGTCGAGTTCAACGCGCGCGTAGCGCTCGACCCAGCTGACGGCCAGTGGCGCGTGATCGGGCGTCTCAGCGCGAATCGAGTAGCTGAGATTGAGAACGGACCGGTGTCGCTCTATGTGCAAGCGCCAAACGGCGTCGAGAAGATCACCCTCGATTCAAACGACTACACCACCAACGAAGCCAATACTCGGGTGTTGTACGAGATCAATAGGCGTGCAGCGCTCGATCTTGATCACGGCGATGCAATCGTGATTACAGCTCACGTAGAACCTGCGTATGGTCCACCGTGTGCGCGCTCCCTTGCGGTCGAAGCGATCGCCGAATGCACCGCGAGAATCGTCGACCCACGGGTCACCAATGCTGATGGTGTTCTCACGTGGTCAGGTCAACTTGAAGTCATCGGCATGATGCCAGACACCATCAACGAGAACATGCAGTTCTCAATGAAGCAGAATTTCTTCACCGATTCTGACAACATCACCCAGATCTCACCAGTCACAGGCAACTGGGACATCGAAGAGGGGCAACCACTCATCTGGCAACACCCTGAAATCGACGGCTTATCGGAGGAAGAGTTTCTGATTTTCGGATTTAGTGACGTGCAGCCGGCACCGACGGCGATGCATGTCGACGGCTCGAGTGCGACTTGGGATTTGCGGGTCGCGCTTGGAGAAACCCCGATCGACGGCAACCCAGTATCGGGTTACGACTCGCCGAATTCGAAACTCAGCGCCACCTTCCTATGGTCGAGCGAGACCTACACCGACTATCCATGCGGTACGAATTTGCTTCAGGCGTCAGCGTCTGTGTCACTCGACTGAACCCGAATCCTCGGTGGTGGCTTTTTCGGCTAAGCCGGTGCGGTGAACCAAGTCGAGATTGACGCCTGTCTCACCCATATCGGCTGGCGAGGCCCAGTTGAGCTAGACCTCTTGTGTCTGACAAGGCTGCAATCGTTGTTCATGCAACGAGTGCCCTTCGAAAACCTCGATGTCTTCGCTGGCCGCCCGGTCGACATCACCGTCACTTCGTCGTTTGACAAGGTGGTGGCACGGGGCCGAGGCGGCTGGTGTTTTGAACTCAATGGCTTGTTTGCCGGTCTGCTCGAATCACTCGGCTTTACCGTCAAACGACTTGGCGCTGCGGTGCTACTCGCTGGTCCGAATGACAGAATCGACCATCTGATGATCGAAGTAGTCCTCGACCAGGCATACCTCGTTGACGTGGGCTTTGGCTCAGGGGCGCCGATCGCACCTTTGCCGCTGCAACAACGCAATGTCGTGCGCGACCGGGCGGGCGAATTTGAGGTGATCGCAAGCCCCGCTGGTTCGACCCTTGCCGAGATCGTCGACGGTGTGCCCGAGGCCAGGTACCGATTCAAACGCGTGAACCATAAGCAGGCCGACTTCGAGGCTTCGTCGACGCTGCAACAGACCGACCGAACATTGGTGTGGTCAAAAGCGCCGTTCGCGTCGCGCCTGGTCGATGGCAACGGCACCCGACTCACCTTGGCTCGCGACCGCCTCATCACCCATGGCACAGCTTCCCGTTCGGAAGTCCCGATTGCCGCCGCCGAGTGGAATGAGGCGCTCATGGCCCATTTCGGGATTGTCGAAGCCTTCACCGAACACGACCTCGCTCAGACCTAACGACCCAAGAATCGCGTGTACCGACCAGATCTTGCCAGCCGACGCCTATCTGACCGAGAGCCGGGCCACAATTGATCCTGTGTCCACCGAACTAGTCACCACGTTTATGGCCACGCTGGTCATCATGGGTTTGCTCGGGGTTGCGGCGTCTTTTGTCAACGCTAATGCTCGTCAGTCAGTGGCCAGTGCGGGTCTACATGTGGCGGCCGCGGTCGCCGTTGCCGCCGCGTTGTCGAGCCTTTACCTGAGTGAGATTGCGAACTTCACACCCTGTCGATATTGCTGGTGGCAACGAATCTTTATGTACCCGCTCGCGATTATCTTGCTCATAGCCGCCTTCAGGCGTGAAATATCGATTCGCCGCTATGCGCTTCCGTTGGCGTTTATCGGCCTGGGTGTTGCCGCAAGGCACATCTGGTTGCAATCGTTTCCTGACGACTCAGGCACGTGCGGTATTTCGGCGCCTTGTTCGTCGAAACTTGTCGAGGCCTTTGGATTTTTGACCATCCCCCAGATGACTGGCATGTGTTTCGTGCTGATCATCGTGTTGCTGGCACGAGCCCGTGCCTGAGGATCACCAATGAATACTTCGAATCAACGCTCGCGCTATGACGAGGCGACCGGCTATGAACACGATCGGCCAGACTCGGGCGCTTCTAAAGCAGTGCTTGGAGCGATTGCCATCATGGTGGTCGTTGCGGCAATCGTCGCCTTCGTCGTGGTGTCGGTGCTCGGTGGCGACGACACGGCCGACGCCCCCGACCTCGCTGTTGTCGACAACGCCGACGTCGCAGACACGGTCCAACAACAACCGGCAGCCGACGCGCCCGAATCAGATGACACGACAGGTCTCGCAGCTGCGCCTGCGCCAGGCGCCGGTGACACATTTGGCCAAGCCGGGGCCGTCGAATTGGGCGTCGTCGGCGTCGTGGGAGCGCCCCTCGGCGCCTTTGATCCAGCGGTCGAAGATACCGCTGTCGGCACGTCTGCGCCAGCGGTAACCGCCAGCAGCCTTCGAGACGGAAGCACCGTGTCGCTCGAACCGGGAACCCCGCGAGTGCTCGCCTTTTTTGCCCACTGGTGTGAGCACTGCCAAGCGGAGCTTCCGGAACTTGTGCAGTGGTTGAGCCAAAACGATGTGCCGCCCTCGGTGGAGCTCATCGGTGTCTCGACCGTGGTCGTTCCGGAACGTGACAACTACCCCCCGAGCGCGTGGTTCAATCGCGAGGGCTGGCCGGCCGAGGTCCTCGTTGATGATGGCGACGTCTCGCTATTGCAGGCCTTCGGCTTCAACGGATTCCCTGCGTTTATCGCCATCGACGCTGAGGGCAAAGTTGTTCGCAGAGCGTCGGGAAATATCGGTGCCGCTGGCTTTGCTGAACTGGTCGCCACGCTGGGCTGAGTCAGCCCAGCGTCATAAGGGCAATGGCTCCAAACGCGCAGACCAGCCCAGCTGTTCGAACCCAACCGAGGCGTTCGCCGAGCAACACCCGCGCCCAGACGACGGTCGCTGCTGGGTAAAACGCCGCCACTACGGCGACGATGCTTAGCTCCGTAGCACCAATGGCGGTGGTACTAGCGGCCAGAAGCGTCACATTGGCAAAGACGTCACCCACGCCAGCAATCGCCATTGACCCAAGCGCTGGTGTTGGCGACAGAGCGGTATTGGCTCGGTACTGGGCGCGTCGAGTGAGCGCATAAGCGAGCAGAAGGCTGGTGGTCGCCAGCCTCGATGCCACGATCGGCCATGGCGCTCCATCTGCTTGGGTTGCGTCATAGATCAGCAGCAGCGCTCCAAAACACGATCCCGCGGCGATTGCGACGGCAATCAGCAGGGGAGTGATTGGCAGTGCGGCGTCGCGTTTGCCTGTCGGCCAGCTCGTCGCGACAACGGCAACAAGTCCCAGGCCCATGCCGGTTGCGACGACCGACGAGATTGGATCTGCGGGTGGTCGAAGCCCCCAAACCACCGGAACAACGGCTGTCATGAGACCGGCGAGCGGAGCGACAACACCCATGGGTCCGTTGGCGAGTGCCCAATACAACATCAACAAGCCCATCAAGCCAACGAGTCCGGCGAGCACGCCCCAGCCGAGGTCAGCAACGATCAGCCGGTCGGCAAGTAATGGTGCCACCGCAGTGACGCCAATAAGCCCGATTCCGTGCACCCAAAGCATGACCTCGGCGACCTTGCGATGGCGGGTGGCGTTGCCTCCAAAGAAATCGCTGGTGCCGTACAGCGCTGCCGTAGTCAGCGCGAGTACAACGGCCACAGCGACGACGGTAGCGACATCGGATAGGTGCGAACGGACTCTGTCGCTAAAGCTTCTCTGCTAGCCCGAGCTTGGTAGGGCCGGCATTTCTGTCTCGAACAACCAGGAATCGAAAAAGTCGGTGAGGTCTTTGCCGGATACGTCCTCGGCAAGATCGACGAACGCTGCGGTCGTGACGTTGCGCCCGCCGTATGTTGCGACCCAGGCCTCAACGAGCTCAAAGAACAGATCGTCGCCAATGTCAAGGCGAAGAGCATGCAGGGTGAATGCGCCTCGAAGATACACGGTGGGGTGGAAGAGGTCATCGGGCGGCGGAGTCGCGGGTGCGACATTGAGAAGGCCCCTAACGCTGTCGAACTCCTCTTGAATGGCCGCGTTGATGTCGTAGCCGGGGTCGGCGGCTTCGAACCACAAATACTGGCTGTACGTAGCGAAACCTTCGTTGAGCCAGATGTCAGACCATTGGGCAAGACTGACATGATTCCCGAACCACTGGTGGGCCAGCTCGTGGGCCACGATGTCTTCGAATGAACCTGCCTGGTCGACGAGATCGCCACCGAACACCGACAGCGTCTGCGTTTCAAGCGCAAAGCCAAGGTCATCGTCTACCACCACCGTTCCGTACGCCTCGAACGGGTACGTACCGAACAGGCCTTCGAACGCATCGATCATTGCGGCAGTCGGTTCCATGGTCGCCACGGCGTCATCAAAGCGCGATGTGTGAAAAGCGTGTCGTATCGGCACTCCGCTTGCGCTTGGATCTGGCGTGTGGAAGCGAAAGTCACCGATCGCCAAGGTGGTCAGGTATGACGCTTGCTCGTCGGCCGTTTCGTATGTCCAGCTCGTCTTGTCGCCGTCATTTACCGCCACGATCTGCATGCCGTTGGCGGCAACGGTGAGGTCTGAGTCTGCGGTAACAGTAATTGAATAGCGGGCTTTGTCGGTCGGGTGATCGTTTACGGGGTACCAACTGGCGGCACCATCGGGTTCGCCAGCGACGATCACGGTGTCGCCTAGGTCTATCCACCCTGTATCGAATGGAGCACCGACGCTTACAAGCGCTTCAGGCGTTCCGCTATAGGCAATAGACACCGATACGGGCGTTCCAGACAATAACGGCGCAACGGGACTGATTTGCAGCTCCTGGCCATCGCGGGTCCAGTTGGCCTCTTCGCCCTCGATCGTGACCAGACTTACGGTGAATCCGATCAAGTCGAGATTGAACCGGGCAAGGTTGACGCCCGGTACGAGCAGGATTGTGGCGAAACCGTCGATCACCCTTTCGTCGTCGTCCCAGGCGATATCGAGGTTGTAGTGCAGCACGTTGTAGCCGCTGTTGCCGAAGCCGGGGTAGTACCGGTCACCTGCTCCAGGAGCGCCGGTGAACGCTTCGATCGCTGAATCATCATCGTCAGCTTCCACAGGATCGTTGGCGTTTGCATCTGGGCTTGTTGCAGCCTCGTCGCCGCTTAGGCCGCCGACTGAGCCCGCATCTGCTTCGAGCCCGGGGCCACCGTTGGTTGGGTCTCCACTCGCAGGCTCTCCTGCTGGAAGTCCCCGTTCGGTTGGGGCCGTGAGCGCGATCGAGAGATCGTCAGTCGAGGTGGAGCAGGAGGCGAAACAGCCTGCGAGCGTCAAAAGGGTGGTTGCGAGCAACGTGATGCGACGAGACACAACCACGATGATCGCACGTCAGCGCTTGGTTTCGTCGCAGGCCCACATGCGATGCCTGAACGCTGTAGCCAATTCTGGCCGTCGAGGTGCTTGCCGCTACCGTTGGTTGATGGCCGCAACTTCACAATCCGACTCGATTCTCACCTCGCTCAACGACGGCGTGATGACGGTGACGCTCAATCGACCCGACAAACTGAACGGCGTCACATCGACCATGTGGGGCGAGCTCGGAGACATTTTCACCAGCGCGGCGGGAGATGAAGAGGTGCGGGCGTTGGTCATGGCGGGCAACGGTCGCGGCTTTTGCGCTGGGGCTGACCTTTGGGACCCCGAGCGAGACAATCGGCCCGGGCACCCTCTAGAGAGCATGCGCCGCACCCACGCAACCGCACTCGCTCTCCATCAATTCCCAAAACCGACCGTTGCTCGGGTGCAGGGTGTGGCCGCGGGCGCAGGTGTCAATCTCGCGCTTGGCTGCGACATCATCGTCGCGAGTACCGAAGCCCGGTTCTCAGAGATCTTCGTCAAACGCGGGTTAGCACTCGACTTTGGTGGCTCGTGGTTGCTTCCTCGGCTCGTAGGCATGCATAAGGCGAAAGAACTCGCACTGCTTGGTGACATCTTGTCTGCTGAGGAAGCTCGCGAAATCGGTCTGATCAATCGAGTTGTTGCACCAGAGTTACTTGACGAAACGGTCGACGACATCGCGTCGCGTTTGTCCGCCGGGCCGCCCCTCGCAATGCGCCTGTCGAAGAAGCTGTTGAACGACAGTCTGTCTCGGTCGATGAGCGAAGCGCTTGATGCAGAATCTGCTGCTCAAACGATTGCGTTGTCGAGCAAAGACACTGCCGAGGCCATCGCCGCGTTTGCCGAGAAGCGAAACCCGACCTATATCGGTCGCTAACTCGCGGTCTAGCTCTAGAGAGTTCACGCCCGCTGCTTCGAACTATCTTCGCGCGCTCGTTGACAACTGAGTCTGATTCTGACATGCTTTGAAAAAGCATGAAAGGACATGAAAAATGGTAATGCTCGGAGCGCAACTCGAAGACCTCAACGCGTTGGCCAGCCAGCTTGAAACGTCGACTGGTCGACTCGGCGAGGTAAATGACAGCTGCCAAAAGATCCAAACGTCGATATGCGGCGACATGGAAGCAGCGTTCAGCGCTGCGGTCGGTCGGGTTGAATCGACGATGGCCGATATGCGGTCGGTTGTGACCGAAGGCCAAGCAAGTCTTGACTCGACTGTGTGGACAGGCGGCAATCGCCAACAGTTCGACGCCGCGAGCGGCGACTTTGCTTCTTCGATGAGTGCGCTCGAGGGTTCGATCAGCGACACCTGGACGACGTTCAATAATGAAGTCGTGCGCATGTCGGGGCTACTTGCCCAGTTCCAAGTCGAGCTCTCGACTCACCTTGGTCACGCTCAAGAGTCAACGGCGAATATGAGCAAGGCGGTGATCATGCAACACGACAACCTGGACTCGGCGATGAACGGCGCCACGGTCTGATCTGTCGCTCGAACCGCGGCGGATCCAACGAGATGACTGGCCGATGAGTGGCATCGCGGAACTTGCGCTTGCCCTGCAAAAGTTCGATGCGTCGGCCACGGCAATGAGCGCCGTGCGAGACGATCTGATGTCGATGCAGGTCAACGCAGCGGTCGATGGATTGCTGACAGGTCGTCTGGTGTCGATCGTTGACAACTGCACCTTTAATGCCACAGGTGCGGTCTCGACGCTCGGTCGTGCAGCCGACGAATGTCGACGCAGGCTGGCGTTGCTCGAGGCGTATGAGCGGGCCCTGTCCGCGTATTACGAGGCCTTGGCGGCATACGAAACGGCAATGGTGATGCACATAATCGAGGCTCAAATGGCGGCGGCGACTGGCGAACCGATGCAGAGCCCAGCGCCGATTCCTCCCGTGCCCCCTGACGAGCCGCGCTTCAGTAGCCAGATGGGGACTTAGCCATGGCAGCTGACGACACACTGTTGCTCGCGAACGTCGATCGCCAGCCACGACGGTCTGTTCGACTAGCCATTCGGTCAGACGGCAGCGTCGCTGGCGACGTCGTAGCTGAGTACTCGGCTGACTCGACTGTTGGCGCCGTCTTGCGGGCAGTTGGCATGAACCCTTCGTCGGCAATGGTTGGTGACGTCACGGCCGTCAGCGTCATGGATACTCCAGCTCAAGACATTCTCACCGACGGCGTCGAGGTTGCGCACACGTTCTTGCCGCTTGCGCCGCAGCAAACCAACAACGCCACGCCCGACGCCGATTCAGTATTCGTGATGCCGGCTTCCGGTTTCGATTGCGGCAACCGGGTGGTGGTGCCGCGCGGAGATTGGGTCATACAGCGGGCTGGCACAGCCGGTGCTGACCGGCAATCGACTTGGCACATTCGGGTCACGCCGAGCGCCTCAAATCGTGGGTCGTGGCATGACGCTTCAGCTCAGATGGAGCTCCATCGAAACGGCGACGACTGGGTCGCAGTTGCGCCGGTCTACACCGAGCCCTCCCACCGGTCGTCAGAAATCTGGCGAACTCCCCGTCCGACGCGACCAGAGATTCCTTGCACCGTCGAGGTTCCTGCGGTCGAAATGTTTGCCGCCAACAGAGCGCGATTGTCGTGGGTGGCGATACTCGCGCCTCTCCCCATCGCCGTGATGATGGCGGTGTTCTACAGGCCAATCTTTGCCTTGTTCGCTGCGCTTGGTCCTGTGATGGCGGTCGGGCGATGGTTTGAAGACCGGCACCGATTTGGTCGCGCTGCGACGGCCCACGAGCAACAGGTCAGCAGCGCATGCGCCGAGGTTGGTCGCCGGCGGCTGAAGCTGGCCAACGACATTGCGCACAGTTGCTGGGCAATGCATCCGCCACTGTCCGCTCAAATGGCCATTGCCGAGCAACGATCGGTGGCGTTGTGGCGGTCGCGGCTCAGTGACCCCGAAGCGCTTCGAGTCGCTGTCGGGGTCGGAAGTCGATTGGTCGAAATAGAAACCGAGCATGAGGGACGGTCGATCGATTCGCGTCTGGCCGAAGCGGCCGGCGAAAGGCTCAGCGTTGGCGGGGTGCCGATTGATGTCGACTTTGCCACGGTGGCCGTAATCGGGGTTTGCGGACTGCAGCACCAGCGTCGCAGTTTGGCTCGATCCGTCGTTTTGCAACTCGTAAATCGCCTCGGCCCCAGTGATGTGCGACTCGAGCTGTTTGTCGACGACGCTGGTCCGTGGGACTGGGCCAAGTGGTTGCCCAATGAACTCGTGGTGCACGGTTGTCGTGCCAACTCCGACACCACGTTTTCCGACGAACGCATAAGCCTCGTTGTCGTAGATGGGTCTCACAACGACTCGACCGCTGCTTTTGTTCGTTGGAGCGCAGCGCAAGAAGATCCAGCTCGATTCATTGCCCTTGTTCTCGCAGATAGCGAATCGGAACTTCCAGCGTCGTGTGGTCGGGTTATCTCGATCTCTCAATCGCAGCATCAGATAACGCTGCTGAAAGGTGACGGAACAACCGAGATAGCCCCGATTGGAATTTCTGAAAGATCAGCCTTGCGTTGGGCGCGCTCGCTGGCGCCACTGAGCGATCCGTTGTCACCAAGCCCACCCGGGGAGCCCTTATCGATGGTTGACCTTGTGCCATCGACACCGGGTGCGGTCGAACGCTCGTGGATCGACAGGTCACAAACCGCCCGAACGGGTCTTCCGATTGCTATCGGCCTCGGCCTCGAAGGTAGTCCAGTCATCGTCGACCTCGTTCGAGACGGACCTCATGCCCTTATTGCTGGCACAACCGGTAGCGGCAAGAGCGAATTGCTGCGCACGTTGGTTGGTTCGTTGGCTGCGTTGTATTCGCCTGCCGACGTTGCTTTTGCCTTGTTTGACTTGAAAGGCGGGGGCGCCTTTGGCCCCTTTGTCTCGCTGCCGCACACCGCTGGGTTGGTGACCGATCTTGATCCACACATGATCGAACGCGCTGTTGCCGGCTTGCGCGCCGATTTTGTGGAGCGGGAAATCCTGTTCCAGAGGCTTGGAGTGGCTGACTACGACGCAGCGAAGGTTGCAGACCCAACGTCGCCGCCTCGGCTTGTCGTCGCTGTGGACGAATTTGCTGTGCTGGCGCAGGAATATCCCGACGTTTTGAGCTCGCTCATCGACCTCGCCGCCCGCGGGCGAAGTTTAGGAATTCACCTCGTGTTGGCGACCCAGCGGCCAGCGGGAGTTGTTGACCAGAAAATTCGGGCGAACACCGCTATCCGCATCGCTCTGCGAGTTGAGGATGCCTTTGACTCGATCGATGTGATTGGCAGTGACCGCGCCACGCACATTAGCCGGGAGAACCCCGGTCGCTCTCTCGTGATCGTCGGTGGTTCGGCGCCAAAGGTCGCCGACGTGTTCTATACAGCTGCGCCGTACCGAACGTCTGCAAGCATCGATATCCGACCATTTCAGTTGAGCGGTGCAACCGCCCGCTTGCGCCAACCCAACCAAGCGAGCGGGGCGACATGCGGAACGCAGCTCGATCGCCTAACAAGCGCCATCTGCCAGGTCCAAAATGTCGATCCGGCCTCGCCCTGTTGGGCTGAACCGCTACCAGCTGCCCTGAGCTCTCAGGTATTGCGGTCCCAGCTCGGCGCCGATGGTTTCGAGTGCGGCGAGGTTCCGCTTGGCTTCGTCGACGAGGTCGTCGAGCGTTCCGTGGGCATCTGGCGATGGTCGTTCAACACGGGCCCGCTTCTCGTCGTCGGCGGGTCACGCGACTGTGTGTCGGCCGCTGCGTTGGCTGCAGTCGAGCTTCTTTCAGAGCCGCATGGCGCTCATGATGTCTACGTCGTCAGCGCCGCCGAACCTGCTCCCGGTGGTCATATTGGAGGTTGGGTTGACCCCGACGACACGATGCGCGTCCTTCGGTTGCTCGACCTGGTGGAGCAACATCGGCCATCGCTTGGCACTGAATCCGAGCTGCCATGGCTCGTGGTGGTAATTGACAATTTCGCTGAACTGCTCGCGGCTTCGGGCGATCGTCGCAGTGACGAGATCGTGGAGCGGCTTACACGAATTGCGCGAGATGCGGCGAGGTCACGGGTGACGTTGATGATCGGAGCTGCGACAAGCAGAGACGTCCCGACCCGCCTGGCACACCATTGCAGTCAACGCCTTGTGCTCGCTCTTGCAGACCCGACAGCCGGACTGATGCTGGGGCTGGCTCTCGGCGCGACCAAAGGCCTGCCGCCTATGCGTGCGATTGACGCGGTTAGTGGCCTGCATGTGCAGCTCATGGAACCTGTTCCGCCGACTGTTCGAAAGATTGGAGGAGCGCGATCGTTACACAACACCAGGAAGTCTCCGGCTGCGGTCGAGCGAACTCCTCAGCTTGTACGTATTGGCGATCTGCCCCCGGCCTCGATCGACAGCGATGGGCTCCGTGTGTCTTTTGGGGTTGGCCTCCGAACAGCGCAGCCCGTGTGGTGGCACGGCTATCCAGGGGAGCTGTTGATTGTGTGCGGTCGGGTCGGCACCGAACCAGGGCAGGTCCTTGAGGTAATTGCCCAGCAAGCGAGAGCTCTCGACGGCCTCGCAGTGAGTTGGATCGATGCCTCAACTCGATGCGACCACGACTCCGAAGCGAGTGCAGCGCACCGCGAGTGTCTTGCAACTCCAAGCCGTTCAGAACTCGTTCTGGTCGACCTCGGCGGTACTCAAGGATCGCAATCGCTGTGGCTTCGTCTGGCAGCTCTTCGAGATTCGCAACCCCACAAAGCCTTTGCGGTTGCTCTGAGCCCTTCGGCGATAGCAGCGCCGGCTGCGTCGATGTTGCGAAACTGGCCAGATGCGACTGCGCTGCTCCTCGACGCCGAGCCAGCCGATGGAACGCTTTTTCGGGTGCGCATCGATCTCGAAGAGACTCGAAAAACACCTGGTAGCGGGCACCATATTCGGGCGGGAAACGTGACGCCGGTGCAGGTCGCACGACCACGCACCGTGTGACTTCAGGACGAGAAAGAGCATGAAAGTCGTCAGAAATCCCGTGAAATACGCGCACTCAAGGGTGTCGGCGGTTACTATGGCCTATGTGAGTGAAAAGCTGTGGTTAAACACCGATGAAGCCGCCAGCCGACTGGGTATCACCACCAGAACGCTGTACCGGTTTATGGACCAGGGAGACATCGCCTCATATCGCATGGGTCGAGTGTTCCGCCTTCGTGCCGATGACGTCGAGTCTTTTATTACGGAGTGTCGTGTCTCTCCGGGATCGCTCAGCCACCTGTATCCAACGCCCAAGGGGGCAGAAGAACACGGTGAACTCGGGGCAGACAGTTCCCTGGCTGCAAATGCGAGTACGGTCGACCTCCGTGATAACGCCGCAGCGGTCAACGGAGCATCAGACGCAGGCTGAAACCTGTATTCGCCAGCGATGAGCGCCGGCGTGTGTCAATGACGGTCGCACCCGTTCGGGTAACGGTTCCCGGAAATCACCTCATGCCGAGCCTGTTGGGCCAGCATGACGAATGGCTCGACCAAATAGAAGGCCGATTTCCCGCGACCGACATCTTGGTCCGCGGCAACGAAATCACCGTGAGCGGCGCAGAGTGTGACGTGGTTGGCCGCTTGTTTGAAGAGATGGTGATGCTGGTGCAGCAGGGCCATCGCATTGACGCTCCGAGCTTGCGCCGCTCGATCGATATGGTCGCGGCCGACGAACGGCCGAGTGAAGTCCTGACCTCGGACATCTTGCGCGCCGCTAATGGCGACCGTATACGGCCAAAATCAGCCGGTCAGAAGCGCTACGTCGACGCCATTGAACGCAACACGATCACCTTCGGTATCGGTCCGGCCGGCACGGGAAAAAGCTGGCTCGCGGTTGCGATGGCGATCCAGGCCTTGCAAAAAAAGGAAGTTGAGCGAATCATCTTGACCCGTCCGGCGGTCGAAGCTGGCGAGAGGCTTGGATTCCTGCCTGGTGACCTGATGGCGAAGATCGACCCTTACCTTCGACCGCTCTATGACGCGCTGTACGACATGGTCGATGTCGACGGGGTAGCCAAGCTTCAAGAGCGCGGCATTATCGAGGTGGCGCCGCTGGAGTTTATGCGGGGGCGCACCTTGAACAACAGTTTCATCATTCTTGATGAGGCGCAGAACACCACGCCGCAACAGATGAAGATGTTCCTCACAAGAATTGGCTTCGGCGCCAAGGTTGTGGTTACCGGCGACGCAACACAGATTGACGTGCCCGACGGTCGAAGCGGTCTCAGCCGGCTAGAACCGCTCTTGCGGGACATTCCCGGCCTCGAATTCGTACTGCTCGGCAGCCGCGACGTCGTCAGGCACCGAATCGTCGCAGACATTATCGACGCGTATGAGACGCGCGACCAGCAGAACGCGGAACGTAAAGATTCGTGACAGATAGACCATTGGCATCAATCACTGTGGCGGTCGACGATCGCCAGACTGATTATGGCGTTGCGAGTGACGATCTCGCTCAGCTGTTACGCCTGTGCCTTGGCGATCAAGGAATTCTCTGGCCGGCAGAAGTTGGACTGTCGTTCGTCGACAGCAACGAGATGCAGGAGCTCAATCGGCAACATATGGGTGGTACCGGTCCGACTGATGTGCTGGCATTTCCGATCGATGGAACCAGCTCCGCCCCCTCCGATCAGCCCGCACTCGTCGGCGATATCGTCATCTGCCCGGCAATAGCCGCCAAAGCGCCGCAGCAACTCGGGGCGGAACTGGCGTTGCTGGTTGTGCATGGCGCGCTACATCTGTTGGGACATGACCACCGCGAGCAGGCCGAAACCGCCGAGATGAAGAAGCTCGAACAACACTTGCTGAGCAGCTTCGCTACTGGCTACCAGAGTGAGTCAGCGAGTGAGCCAGGGGGCCTTCGATCTGGGGGAACCCCACGTTGAGTACTACCGTTATCGTGCTGGTCGTTCTCGCGATGGTTATGGCGATATTTTGCGCGGCTGTACTAGCGGCGGCCGAAACTGGTTTCACCCGTGTCAGCCGCACTCGGGCTGAAGCGCTCGCAGCTGCAGAAAACGAAGATTCAACCATTGACCATGAGCCGGATCAGCGGTTCGAACAGCTGCGCGATTTTAGTCGACGCCCGCTCACGGTGCTCGCATCATTATCGATGCTTCAAATCGCCTGCCAGATCACAACCGTCGCCATGGGCTTCGTGCTGGGCCGTGAACTGGGTAACAGCTGGGGTGCGGCGGTCGGTGTCGCGGTGAGTGCTTTGGTTCTGGTAATCGCGGTCCTGGTAGGTCGAGGTCGAGCGCTGATTGCGCCAGATGCAACGGCGCTCAAAGCCGTTCCCTTGCTTCGGGTCGTTGGGCCACTCGGTGTGATGAGCGCGGGGCTGGTGCGGCTGATTCGCAGGTCCGCGACCGAGCCAGCACCCGCTCCAGACGTCGATGAGCAAGAGTTGCTTGCCATAACTGATCGGGCTAAAGACATCGACCATGAAGAAGCCGGACTGATCAAGCGAGTAGTCGAATTCGACGACACGACCGTGGGCGAGATCATGACGCCGCGAACCGATTTGGTCATGTTCCGTTCAGGGCTGTCGGTACGCGAAGCCCTGCAGATTGCTTCGGAAAGTGGGTTGAGTCGTATCCCAGTTCTTGGCGCAAAGGGCGACGTCGACGATGTGATCGGAGCGGTCCACGTGAAGGACCTCGTGTTGGCAATGCTCGGCAACAAGGCTGACGCCGACATTGATCGCTTGATGGTCGACATGCCCGTAGTTCCGACGACCCAGCGCATCTCGAACCTGCTGCCGCAGTTGCAAGAGCGACGGTTTCATTTGGCGATGGTGGTCGACGAGCACGGTGGAGTCGCAGGTGCGGTCACGCTCGAAGACGTGCTCGAGGAACTTGTTGGTGAGATCGAAGACGAATTCGACCTTGCCGAAGCGCCGCTTGAGATCATCGACAACCAATCAGCGCGCGCCGACGGGCGTGCAGAACTTGACGAGGTTGCGCAGGCACTGGCGTGCCAACTTCCCGAAGGTGACTATCACACTGTGGCAGGGTGCTTTTTCAGCCGATTTGGCCGAGTGCCCGAGGTCGGAAGCAAGCTGCAGTTCGATGGAGTAGAACTTGAGGTGTTGCGTATGCAGGGTCGCCGCATCGCTGACGTTTTGATTCGGGTCGAAGACTCATTCTCGATGCCTATCAGACCCGATGTTGTCGAGGAGACAAACGTATGAGCGAGCCGACGCCACGCACCGACGCGGTCGACGCGCCTGAGCTCGCCTTGCGAGAACAACTGGTTACGCAGCCTGACGCAAGCGAGTCGTTTCGTAGCGGATTTGTGACGTTCGTCGGGCGGCCAAATGCCGGCAAGTCGACACTGCTAAATCAGATCTGCGGTACCAAAGTGGCGATTGTGTCGAACAAACCGCAGACAACTCGCACCCAAATCCGCGGCGTGCTGCATCGGCCGGGCGTGCAAGTTGTGTTCGTCGATACGCCAGGCATTCACAAACCGCACTCACCACTCGGCACGCGTCTTAACGAGACAGCGAGTTCCGCGATCGGCGACGTCGACGTCGCTGTGCTCGTTGTTGATGCAACGGCGCCTTTCGGCAAGGGCGATCAGTTCGTGGCCGACAAGTTGCCGCCTGGCTCAGTTGTGGTGATCAACAAACTCGATCAGGCCAATCGCGAACAAGTCATGACTCAGTTGGCAGCGACTGCTGAACTCGATCTCGAAGCGTACTTTCCGATTAGCGCCCGCAGCGGTAAGGGAGTCGACGCACTTGTCGACCATTTGATCTCGCGCATGCCCGAAGGGCCCCGTTACTACCCCGACGGCATGATCACTGATATGCCCGAGCCGGTGCATGTTGCCGAACTGGTGCGTGAGCAGCTCTTTGCGCTGACGCATCAGGAGCTTCCGTATTCCATTGCGACTCGGGTCACCGAGTGGGAGTGGCCAAAGATCCGATGCGAGATTCTCGTCGAGCGCGACAGCCAAAAGGGCATGGTCATCGGCAAGGGCGGAAGCTTGCTCAAGCGAGTCGGTATCGCGGTGCGTGAGCAGCTACCCGAAGGCGTATTCATTGAGCTGCACGTGTCGGTTGATCGCGATTGGCAACGCAAACCAGCGCGAATCGAAGAGTTGGGCTACTAGCCGACGCTCCTATCCGTTAGAGGCCTTCGCAGCGGTGTCGAGTTCACGGAGCCGGGTCAAGACCTGTTCGCGATCGCTGGTTCGCGTAAATGGCGGGAGGGCGTTGATGAGCTCCCAGCGGTAGCTCTTTTTGGTCGACAGACGTGGGTCGAGCACAGCAACGACACCTCGATCGGTTGTTGATCTGATGAGTCGGCCGACGCCCTGAGCGAGCAACGTCGACGCACGGGGCAAGTCGATATCGCGAAACGCGGTGCGGCCCGCTAGGTCCCGGCGCGCTGACAGCAGCGGATCGTCGGGGCGGGGAAAGGGCAGGCGGTCGATTGTGACGAGCGATAAAGCCGGGCCGGGCACGTCGATGCCTTGCCAAAAGCCGAGTGTTGCCAGAAGCGATACCTCGGGGGCAGCGGCAAAGGCTTCGACAAGTGCTGGCTTTGGTAGGTCCCGCTGCGTCAAAATCGGAAGCCCGAGGTTGTCTTGGAGATATTCGGCAGCGGCATCCATCATGCGCCAGCTGGTGAACAGCGCCAGCGTGCGCCCGCCGGCGGCGGTGATCAGCTCGCAAAGATGTTCCACCATAAGGTCGTCATAGGTCGTTGACCTTGGCTCGGGCAACCCTGTGGCGCAGTACAGCAGGCCATTGGTGGGGTAGTCGAAGGGGCTTTCGACGTCGATCCGTTGATGGTCGGCCTCGGCTACGCCGAGCGTCTGCGCGATGTTGGGCGCAAGGGTCGCGCTGGTGAGAATGATGGCTCGCTCGTCAAATAGGGCTGGTCCGAGAAGCTCCGAGACGTCGAGCGGCGCGACCTGCAAGGTCGGTTCGCCATTTC
This sequence comes from uncultured Acidimicrobiales bacterium, assembly GCA_937991435.1. Lineage (GTDB taxonomy): Bacteria > Actinomycetota > Acidimicrobiia > Acidimicrobiales > UBA10347 > UBA10347. The sequence continues at coordinate 20,604 of CALKPY010000042.1, read as the reverse complement.
CCCGCTCGACCCAGGACACGTAATTCTCGTCGAGTGCCTGGGCGCCGATGAGTTCACTTAGCAGCGTGGTGCCAGCCTGAAGCGCTCGTGAAGCGCGTGCGTCTGCGTCGACGTTTTTTCCCTTTGGGAGTTTACGTAGCTCTTCGACAGTGTCGTTGATGCGCTGCCGGGCGACCGTCAACATGGCTTGCACACCGGCGTCGCCGGTTATCGGAAGGCGTTCGCCGACAAGCGGTGCGAGCACGTCGGTGAGATCGTCGCCGGCATCGCGCAGTCGGTCGACCGCTTTGCCGTCGACCAGAATACGTTCGACGCTGCGAGCAAACCACCGCAGCCGTGCTCCGGTGATGGTGGCGCCAAAGCTGTTAGTGGCGATTTCTTGAAGCTGGTGGGCCTCGTCGATGACGACGATTTCGTGCTCGGGCAGTATTGAGCTGTCGGCCATGAGGTCGATGCCCAGCAGGTGGGTGTTCACGATGATTACGTCGGCGGCATTGGCGCGGTCACGGGCATGTTCGGCAAAGCAGGTCGGGCCGCTCGGGCACCGGGCGCGGCCAGGGCATTCGCGACTCGTGACGCTGACCGCTGACCAGGTCGCATCTGACGGTTCAAAACTCAGTTCGGCGCGGTCACCGACCTCGGAGGTGTCACTGAACTCAACGAGTCGCTCGAGGTCGTTGTCGTCGACGCCGCTGGTGCCCTCAAGCGACATCTGTGAGTCATTGGCGATTTCATTGATGCGCTGACGGCAGATGTAGTTGCTTCGGCCCTTGAGGACCGCCCATGTGAACGGGTGCTCGAGCTGACTGCGCAAGTGCGGAAGTTCGCTCGCTGCAATCTGGTCCTGCAACGCCTTGGTGGCGGTTGCAATAACGGCTCTCTTGCCGCTGAGCACTGTAGGAATGAGGTACGCGAGCGACTTGCCCGTACCGGTGCCCGCCTGCGCAATCAGCGTGGATCCCGACTGAATTGATTCGGCTACGGCCCGCAACATTTCGACTTGACCGGGGCGGTCTTCGCCGCCGTGGGGGAGCGCAGCGGCCACGTGGGCCAGCGCTTCGGCGGCATCATCGACAAGCGTCACGGGTGCAGACTAATGAGCGGCAGGCCGAGGGTGACGTATCTGACGGTCTCGCCGGTGTAAACAGATGCGATGACCTTGGTGTCGTCGCTCGACGCGTGTGACCTGACAAACGTGCCCGCTCATATTGCCATGATCATGGATGGCAACGGTCGGTGGGCGACAGCGCGAGGCCTACCTCGCACCAAGGGCCACGAGGCCGGCGAAGATGCGCTGTTCGAAGCCGTCGAAGGCTGTCTGGCTGCTGGGGTGCAGTGGATGACTGTGTACGCGTTCTCGACCGAGAACTGGCGACGACCCAAAGACGAAGTGCGGTTCCTGCTGAACTTCAACCGCAGCCTGTTGCGTCGCCGCCGCGACGAGCTCAACGACCGCGGAGTTCGTATTCGCTTCATCGGTCGGCGTAATTGGCGAGTGCCTCGTGGGGTACTCAACGAGATTGAGACCTCAGAAGCGCTGACGGCTGAGAACCGAACCCTCACGCTCACGATCGCGTTCAACTATGGCGGCCGAGCCGAGGTGGTCGACGCAGTTCGTGACCTGGTTGCCAGCGGCACCCCAGCCGACAAGATCACCGAGACTGCCATCGAGAAGCATCTGTACGCCCCCGATATGCCCGACCCTGAGCTGATGATTCGAACATCAGGCGAGAGCCGCACCTCGAATTACCTGATGTGGCAACTGGCCTATACCGAGCTGCTTTTTGCCGATGTCTTGTGGCCCGACTTCACGCGCGAACACGTATACGGCGCCATCGTCGAGTACCAGGGTCGCCAGCGCCGCTTCGGTGGCGTCTGACGTGAACGAGCCTGCTGCACCACAGTCGACAGATGAGCGCCGCCCACCACGGTCCTACCGCGAGCGCGCGGTAGTGCTACGTGGCTACAAACTGCGCGAATCGGATCGCATCGTGGTGCTGATGACTGAAGGTTCCGGCAAGGTACGGGCGGTTGCAAAAGGCGCCCGCAAGTCCGGAAGCCGATCCGGTGGCATTCTCGAACCGACGAGCCACGTCGATATTCAGCTCTACCGCGGTCGCGGCGACCTAGACACCGTCACCCAGGTGCAGTCGCTCGACACGTTTGCTGCCGTTCGCAGTGACTTTGACCGGTTGACGAGGGCAATGTCGTTTGTGGAGGCTGTTGACCACGTGACAGTCGATCGTGAGCCGCATCCGCGCTTGTACACCATGCTCGTTGGCGCCTTGCGGCTTGTCGCAGGCGACAACCCGACACTCACCCCGGCGGGTTTCTTCTTTAAGCTGCTTGCCCTCGAAGGTCTCGAACCGGTGCTCGACCGGTGCGTGAATTGTGACGAAACGGGGCCGCTTGTGGCAATCGACCCGTTAACAGGCGGCACCCGATGCGCGTCATGTCGCCAAGGCCTGCCGATCACCGACGAGGGCTTGCGTATCGCCAGGTTGATCCTCACCGGTGGCTTAGCCGCCGCGCTCAAGCTTCCGGAGAGCCCCGTGCTTGAAGAGTTGAACCGAATGGCGGCTTCGATGGTCGAGCATCAGACCGACCGGCGACTGAAGTCACTCAGTTTGCGCTGAAGCCGATCAGCCTGCGCCGATAGAGTCGCAGGGTGACTGACAATGAGACTCCTGTCGATGCGGCCAGCAGCGACGAGCTGATGGAAAAGATCGTCAACCTTTCGAAGCGGCGGGGCTTTGTGTTCCAATCCGCTGAGATCTATGGCGGTACACGCTCGACCTATGACTACGGACCGATTGGCGTGTTGTTGCTTCGCAACGTCAAAGATGCCTGGTGGCGGTCGATGGTGCAGATGCGCCACGATGTGGTCGGCCTCGACGCCGCAATCATGGGGCCACCGGCAGTTTTCGAAGCATCGGGCCATCTTGCCAACTTCAGCGATCCGCTCGTCGAGTGCCGCGAGTGCAACAGCCGTCATCGTGTCGACCAGCTCGAAGTCGAAAACGTCTGCCCGAGCTGTGATTCCAAAGACTCGTTCACCGAGTCACGTGAGTTCAACCTTATGTTCAAGACCCAGGCCGGACCGGTTGAAGGCTCAGGGCACGAGGTGTACCTGCGACCCGAGACCGCTCAAGGCATGTTCACGAACTTTATGAACGTGCAGATGACCACACGCAAGAAGCCGCCATTTGGTATTGCCCAAATCGGCAAATCGTTCCGCAACGAAATCACGCCTCGCAACTGGGTGTTTCGCACACGTGAGTTCGAACAGATGGAGATGGAGTACTTCGTACCGCCCGAAGAGGCGCCGAAGTGGTACGAGTTCTGGCGTAACGAGCGCTTCGAGTGGTATCTCGATCTGGGCATTCCCGAGTCGATGTTGTGCATGCGCGATCACGACGAAGACGAGCTTTCGCATTACTCATCGGGCACCGCTGACGTCGAGTTTTTGTTTCCTTGGGGTTGGGGTGAGCTCGAAGGCATTGCCAATCGTGGCGACTTCGACCTCCAGCAGCACGCTAAGCACAGTGGGGCTCGCATCGAGTTCTTTGATCAGGCGACCGACAGTCGCTATGTGCCACATGTGATCGAACCAGCCGCGGGTGCGACTCGCGCCATGATGGCGTTTCTGATCGCCGCGTATCACGAAGAAACGGTCAACGACGAGACAAGAACCGTGCTGCGCCTTGACCCGCGACTGGCCCCGTATCAGGTGGCGATTCTTCCGCTGTCGAAAAAGGAAGACCTGATTGGTCCGTGCGAGCGAATTCTCGCCGACTTACAACCGCACATGATGGCTGATTACGACATCACTCAGGCGATCGGCAAGCGCTATCGGCGCCAAGACGAGATCGGAACGCCGTTCTGCGTGACCGTCGACTTCGAAACGCTCGAAGACCAGGCCGTAACCGTGCGCGATCGCGACACCATGGAACAAGAACGTGTCCCGATCGATGGGCTGTTGGCGTATCTGTTGCCGAAGATCGGCAAGTAGTGGCATCTGGGGGGATCCACGAACTGGTCGCGGCGGTCAACGCTGGTGAAATGAGCGCCGTCGAAGCGGTGATGGCGGCCTCGACGACTGAAGTCGAAGCGGCGCTCCACGCACAGTTTGATAGTGCTGGTACTTCCGTTGCGACGGGCATCGGTGCGTCGCCGGGTGCTGCGGTGGGTCAGGTGTACTTCGATGTCGATGGTTGTCTCGACGCTGGCGATCGTGGCGAGTTGGTGATTCTCGCTGCCGGCGAAACCTCGCCGGCCGACGAGATCGCGATGCGTCTCGCCGAGGGAATCATCACGGCAAAAGGCGGCACGGCGAGTCACGCAGCGGTTGTGGCCCGTGGTTGGGGTATCCCAGCCGTGTGTGGCGCAAACTCGCTGACGTTTGACGATCGCGGCATGCATATTGGTGACACATTGGTTCGTGCGGGCGACACGATTTCGATCGACGGTTCAACCGGCGAAATATTCCTCGGAGATCTTGGCGCAGCAGGCGGCGGCGGAAGCGAAGACCTCGACACCCTGTTGACGTGGGCAGACGACCTGCGGGCAGGGCGCGTGGGTGTGCGGTCCAATGCCGACAGCGGCGCCGACGCTGAGCAGGCCCGCAAGCTGGGTGCCGAAGGCATCGGCCTGTGCCGCACAGAACACATGTTTTTGGGTGATCGGCTTCCACTCGTGCAAAACGTGATCTTGGCGGCAACCGACGCCGACGCGACGCATGCGCTTGAGCAGCTCGGAACTATGCAGCGAGCCGATTTCGTCGAGTTGCTGACGGCGATGGATGGGCTGCCGGTGACGATTCGCCTACTAGATCCGCCGCTACATGAGTTTCTTCCCGACCGGGTCGAACTGGCTGTCGCAGACGCCAAAGGCGAACTTGACGACCTCGGCCGCAACGTCGCCGACGCGGTTCGTACCTGGAGCGAGCAGAATCCCATGCTGGGCACTCGCGGCGTCAGGCTTGCGATTGTGCGCGACGGTTTGTACCGCATGCAGGTGAAGTCGCTGTTGGCAGCGGTGCAGGAGCGCCTTGCGGCCGGTGGAAATCCGCTCATTGGCATCATGATCCCGCTCGTGAGCGACGTTGCTGAATTTACGATGGTCCGTCAGTGGATCGACGAAGAGATCATGGCGCTGGTTGACGCGAGTGCGTTTGGCGAACTCACGGTCGGCACCATGATCGAAACGCCTCGGTCTGCGCTCACTGCCGGCGACATTGCTGTTCATGCTCAGTTCTTCTCGTTTGGTACGAACGACCTCACCCAGCTCACGTGGGGCTTTAGCCGCGATGACGTCGAGGCTCGAGTGATCAGCCGCTATCGCGAGCTCGGCATTCTCGACGACAACCCGTTTGAACACCTCGACCCCCTCGGCGTCGGCGCTCTCGTGGCTATGGCGATCCACGCTGGTCGCAATGTGAACCCCGATCTCGAGATCGGTATCTGCGGTGAACATGGCGGCGATCCGAGGTCGATTCAGTTTCTGGTCAAAGCCGGAGTCGACTACGTCTCGTGTAGCCCCTATCGCGTGCCTGTTGCTCGTTTGGCGGTCGCGCAGGCGCTGGGAGCAGGCGGCTGAACCGTGGGAATCCACGACGACGATGTGGCTCGGGTGCGCGAAGCAACCGATCTGGGCGACTTGATCAGTTCTCATCTACAGCTCCGTCGTGTTGGCCGTCGAAGCGTCGGCTTGTGTCCGTTCCACAACGAAAAAACGCCTTCGTTCAATGTGAATACCGAGCTTGGCTTCTACAAGTGTTTTGGCTGCGGCAAGAGCGGCGACGCGATCACCTTTGTTCGCGAGATCGAACATCTCGATTTCGTTGGAGCCGTCGAACATCTCGCGAGCAAGGCCAATATTCAGCTCCGATACACAACCCAAAATGAGGGAGCTACCCGCCGCAAGCGCACAGAGCTCACCGACGCCGTTGAGGCCGCCATTGAGTGGTATCACGACCGTCTGCTCAAATCGCCTGACGCAGCGCACGCACGGGGCTATTTGCGTTCTCGTGGGCTCGACGGCGACCAGGTACGCAAGTACCAGATCGGGTGGGCCCCAGATGACTGGGACTCGCTCTACAAGGCTCTCAAGATCAAAGACGAGACCTTTGTGGCCGCTGGCCTGGGCTTTGTGAATCGAGCCAACCGGGTTCAGGACCATTTCAGAGCCCGGGTGCTGTTTCCTATCTTTGATGTCAACGGGGTCGGCGTGGGTTTCGGCGGGCGAATCATGCCTGGCCATGAGGGTCCTAAGTACAAGAACTCGTTCGATTCGCCGATTTACACCAAGAGCCGGCTGCTCTATGACCTGCATCAGGCCAAAGACGAGATTGTTCGCAGCGACGAGTCGATTGTCTGCGAGGGCTACACCGACGTGATCGGCTTTGCCAACATCGGCTTTGAACGGGCAGTGGCGACCTGCGGAACTGCGCTGACTGAGGACCATGTTCGCATTCTCAAGCGGTTCGGCCGCCGCATCGTGTTGGCGTTCGATGCGGACTCTGCCGGTCAAGCCGCCGCTGAGCGCATTTATGAGTGGGAACGTAGCCTCGAAGTCGACGTCGCCGTGGCTCGAATGCCCGATGGTGTTGATCCGGCTGACTTGGCGGCATCTGACCCCGAAGCGTTGCGGGCTGCCATTGAGCAGGCGCAGCCGTTTCTTGGCTTCCGCCTATCGAGAGTGCTTGATCGCGGCAACCTCACGACCCCTGAAGGAAGAGCTCGCACCGCCGAACAGGCCATCCGCGTGGTGCGTGAGCACCCAAGCGACCTGGTCAGGGATCAATATTTGATGCAAGTGGCCGATGCTTGCGGAGTTGATACCCAACGTCTGCGGGTCATGCTTGAGCGCCCGGATACCGCGCCGGTCGACGATCGCCAATGGGTGCCCAACGAACCTGACTATGCGCCGATCGTTCGGATTGTCGACAGCACCGAAACGCAGATGTTGCTGTTGTGTATGCACCGGCCCGATGCGGTGCCGTTCTGGATCGAAGAGCACCTTTTCGCGAACACGATTTTGCGTGAGACATTTACCCAGATCATCGAGGCTCCGAGCGACGACCTGGCAGCAATCATGCTCGATGCGCCAGCCCACGTCGCCGAGGCATTGAGCCAGCTCGCTGTCATGGATGAGCCGCAAGGGCACTTTGACCAGCTCGTTGGGCAGTTTGTGTACGACGCTGGCGAGCGCCGCCGCCTAGAACTTGTGGGCCTGTCGCAACGAAGTGGCGACGCTTCGTTGATGGCGACGATCTCAAATCTCCACCCTTTGCTAGCGTCTGTGCGAGAAGCGAGTTTCGATCTCGCCGAGGCCCAAAAATTGCTACCATTTCTGCAGATCGGGGGACAGCAGTGAGCGAAGACGCAGTGCTACCGCCGTCCAATGGCGCAGAAGAGCCAGTGCCGACACCGCCCGACGGTGTCGACGACGCCGCAGTGGCGAGCTTGATCGAGGCTGGCACGCCCTCAGGTGAGCTTTCGCTAGACGACGTGCTCAAGGTATTTGGCCATATCGAACTGAATCCTGACAACATCACGAGAATTCGCCAGTTCTTTGGTCACCGAGGCATAGCGCTAATTGGTGACCCCGAAGTCGACGGCGAGCTTCCGCTCAACGATGAAGAAACGACCAACGAGCTGGTTACTGAGCTCATGGCTGAGCTCGACGCAGTGCCGACAACAGGCGAAGAACGCCGCGAAGCACGTCGCTCACGGCTCGAAGCAGTGGGTTGGGCCACGTCATTTGAGTCGACCGGGTCTGGCGATTCGGTTCGCGTGTATCTCAAAGAGATCGGCCGCGTGCCGCTGCTGACGGGCCCAGGCGAGGTCCGTCTCGCGAAACGAATGGAAGCCGGCCACGAGGCCGTCGAAGAACTGGCCCGACTCAACACAACCGGCGAACTCGAAGACCTTGACTTCGCTACACGTCGCCGGTTGCAGCGCAAGGTGCGTGATGGCGACCGGGCCCGTGGTGAGCTGATATCGGCCAACCTGCGCCTTGTGGTGTCGATCGCTAAGCGCTACGTGGGCCGTGGAATGCCACTGCTCGATCTGGTGCAAGAAGGCAACCTTGGGCTCATGCGTGCGGTTGAGAAGTTTGACCACTCCAAGGGCTTCAAGTTCTCCACGTATGCGACCTGGTGGATCCGCCAGGCGATCTCTAGGGCCATCGCCGATCAGGCTCGCACGATCCGCATTCCGGTGCACATGGTCGAGACCATCAACCGGGTGCGCCGTGTGCAACGTGAGATGGTGCAGAAGCTCGAGCGCGAGCCGACTGTTGAGGAGCTCGGCGTCGAAGTTGATATGGCACCGCAAAAGGTGCGTGAGATCTTACAGATGGGACTCGACCCGGTGTCGCTCGAGGCTCCTGTTGGCGAAGACGATTCGCAACTGAGTGACTTCATCGAAGATGAAAACGCCGACAAGCCGGCCGATGTCGCCGCCAAAGCCATGTTGAGCAATGATGTGCTCGAAGCGCTCGACGAACTCAGTGACCGTGAGAAAGAGGTCGTACGCATGCGCTTTGGCCTGATCGACGGTCGACCGCGCACACTCGAAGAAGTCGGTCGTGCCTTTGGCGTGACCCGTGAGCGCATTCGCCAGATCGAGTCAAAGACGTTGGCAAAGTTGCGTCACCCGCAACGCAGCGCAAAGCTCCGCGACTACCTCGACGCCAGCTGATTCTGCCGATTGACATACGGACGTCCCGTGCGCAGGTCACGAGATCGTGGCAAAAAGAAGTGAATCCCTGCGCCCCGGCAAAGCCGAGGAAACAAGGATCCTTCACGCTCCGGGGGTGGGGCTCGAACCCACGACCTGCGGATTAACAGTCCGATGCTCTGCCAGCTGAGCTACCCCGGAAGGAAGGCCACACCTTAGCGTCGTCACGGGTCGGTTCGTGCGTTGTTACGGTGTGGTTTCTCGGGGCTGTAGCTCAGTTGGTCAGAGCGCGCGACTCATAATCGCTCGGTCGTGGGTTCGAGCCCCACCGGCCCCACTCATTCTTCGCTGTTTCATGGCCGATCGAGGCCGTGAAACAGGCCCGCGCCGGGCGATGCCTTGGCGTTACGAAGACGCCATTTCGGGGCACCGAGACTCGCACTGCTCGGCGTTTAGGGCGGCTTCTGCGACTTGGCGCGGGCATCGGGTTGCAGCGGCTCGCCCAACGCTGTCGTAGATCCGTTGACTGATCACGGCAATAGCGATGCCAGCGAGGGCGACGGCGATACCGGCGAAGATGTCGAGCAGCCAGTGGTTGGCGGTGAGCACAACAGCGACGACCATCAGCATCGGCGACAAGGCAGCGAGGATCTTGACGGGCCGGAAGCGGCTGGCGCGCCAGACGGCGATTGCCGCGAGCAGGTTCCAACCGACGTGAAAACTAGGGACGGCAGCGAATTGATTGGTGAGGTTGGGGTTCTGCAGAATCTTGTAGCCGGTGCTGAGTTCGCCAAGGCTGTCAAAGAACGCTGTTGGGTCGAACAACCGAGGTGGGGCGACGGGATACAGCACGAAGCACACGAGGCCGATCGCTCCCGATGCCACCAGGGCATTTCGGAACAGCAGGTAGTTGCCACGACTCCAGCGGAACAAAACAAACAGCGCAGTGATAAGCAGCGGGAAGTGTCCGTAGATGTAGAACCAGTTCACGGCAGTCAAGATTGCGTCTGAGTCGAGGATTCGTTGCTGCAGCGCTGCTTCCCAGTCGAGGCCGAGGGAGCGTTCAACATCGAGGATTGACTCGGCGTTTCGAAACGCTTCGGTGCGCTGATCGGCGCTCAGATCGCGCACAAGGAAGTACAGCAAGACGGGCGGTGTGAGCAGCACAAACTGCCAACCGATGCCGGACCAGGAGCGGGGGTGGACCTTTTGCTGAGGACTCCCGATGGCAGCTCGAATCGACCCTAGTTGAGGGTTCAGGCCGTCGTTGCGGCCGCCGTTTGAGCGCCAGAGACGCCGCTGCGTCATAAAGTGACTCTAGTCGGTCAATGCCGAGCAGGTCCAGAGCCATTTGCGGCTGGCCTCTGGTCTGCGCCTGGTATGAGCCACGTCGTAGACACGCCGAACGATGCCGCCCCTACGTTGCTACGTCGGCCAATCAGACTTTCGAGTCGAGCTGGTTGTGACCGAGTATCAGGCCTCGCCGAGCCAAGCCGGAGCCCGGTTGATCAGGAACTCTGAAACAGCTGCAAGCCGCCGCAGCAGATCGGTGAGGTCTTCGCGGCCCATAAACAGCCGGGCGAGTGAGGTCGACGATCTGCACACGATGCTGATTGACCGCTGTGGGGCGTCGATTACACCTGAATACGAGTCGGCGGCAGAGATTTCAAGTGCCAGTTCAGGACCGCCGACCCCGGCGAGTTCGGTGGCGAGCACCAGCAAATCGGGACTTGTTTGCAATGGCGGCATCGACCACGTGATGGTCACCGGTAGCAGATGATCATCTGGTGGTTCGTCGCCTTCCGCGAGGGTGACCACGACGTCCTCAAACGACAGCATCGTTCGCGGTTCGATTTCGAGCGCGATGTGCATGTCGAGCGGACCGCCGCAGGAGTCGGCGGGGTGAAGGTCGACTTCCCATGCTTGACGCATGCTGTAGGTCTCAACGAAATGGCGTTCGTCGTGTACGTGGAAGCCATGATCAGCTGCCAGGTCTTTCAGGTCCGCGACGAACGTCGCGATGTCAACGACAGCCACCAATGATCCTTTGTCGGCGCTCGTGCAAGATGGCACCTACGATACGGTCTGCAGAGTGGATGCGCGGCACCTGTTGGAGCTCTTTGAAGATGTCGCCGCCGATGTGCGGGTGCGCATCGAGCAGGCGACCGACACGGGCCTGACTGGGGCTCGTGAAGGTCAGTATGCGTTTGATGTGATCGCGGACGATGTTGTGACCGATCGCCTCGTTGCCGAGGGGCTCGGCGTGATGAGCGAAGAGTCGGGTGTTCACGGCGCAGGGCGAGCAGTCATGGTGGTTGTCGACCCGGTTGACGGTTCAACAAATGCTGCTGCTGGTTTGCCTTGGTATGCGACGAGTTTGTGCGCGGTCGATGCCGATGGCCCGTTGGCGTCGCTGGTTGTGAATCAGGCCACGGGTGACCGCTATTCGGCTATTCGTGGTGACGGAGCGTTGCGGAACGGTTCGCCGATTGCCCCATCGGGTGTGGCAGCCATGTCTGATGCGTTCGTGGCCGTGTCGGGTTTGCCTGACCGCAACTTCGGCTGGCGTCAGTTCCGTTGCTACGGCGCAGCTGCGCTCGATATCTGCGCAGTTGCCGATGGCACTTTTGATGCGTTTGCGGACCTGTCGGTCGATGCGCACGGGGCGTGGGACTACCTAGGCGCTTGGCTTGTTTGTCAGGAAGCCGGCGTACCGATTGTCGATCTGCGCGGGCGCCAGCTCGTCACCGTGGAGCACCATGACCGGCGCACGCCCATCGCCGCCGCCACACCAGAGCTCCTCACCGAGCTGCTGCAGGCCGTGCTGTCGTGATCTGTTGAACGCAGATGCGTGTTGTGACTGCATATAGATTGGCTCATGGTCACTGGAAGGTCGTACCCGAACTCGTTGGCTGAGGAGATGCTGAAGGCCAAGGGAAGTCACCAGCACCATCCCAGTGATCGTGCCGCGGAGCAGGCGGTTGATGGCGCTTCACCTGAATCCGTTGCATCGTTCGCCGAGATGCAGGACCAGGCACGGCGGGCCGACAGTGCCGGTGTTCAGCTCAGTCGGCCCAGGCGGCTGCTCAGTTGCCTCACGCGTCTTATCGCCGCGAAGGCATGAACCGGATCGATCAAGCCGACCGATTGGTCAGTCCGCGCGGCCACGGCGGCGCCGGTAGCAGTCGACAATGTGCTCCCACAAGTCGTAGCCGATCCAGATGTAGAAAATGATGTTGCTGGCGATGAGGAATATCACCATGCCGCTCCAGCCCTCGGCTCGGTATCCGACAGTTGCGATCCACGTAAATACTGGACATAAGGCAAACAGCGCGATTCTTGCAAGGATTGACTTGCCGGTGGCCTGAATGTTGCGGGGTTGGTTGCGGACAGCTTCCATATAGCGCTGCTCGGCGAAGTGTCGATACGCAGCCGAACGTTCGGAAAACGTCGCATCGTCGTAGCGGTGGAAGCCGGTCCCGGTGCCAACGGGGTCGGTTGGCCGGAAATGCCCGGTGCCGAGGCCGACGCCGGTGGTCCATGCGAGCACCTCGTCTTGAAGCGTCTCGATGAACTCATCAGTCGTTTCGTAGAAATTGGCCATCTGATCGAGATGCAGCGTCAGCGTCGGCCCACCGAAGGTTTCGACGTGGTCTGTGAAGTCGTCAAAGAGCGCTGTGAGCTCGGGAAACGAGGCTTCGAGGTGCGGTCGGGCCGTTGCGAGATTGGCCAGGGCAGTTTGGGTTCCGACGACCAGCGAGTCGGGTTCAGTGAAGTCATCTTGACCAACCTCGCCGGCGTCAACGGCCTCGTAGTGAGCGAAGATGCCACGAAGGATCGGCTCATAGGAACGGACCAACGGCGCGTCGAGCATGGCGAGCCAAAACGACGGAAGCGTGTTGTTGGATTCGAACAGTTCTGAATCGTCAGATGCGAACAGGTATGCCCGGTTTCCCATTCGGCCGACCGTACCGAACTAGCGACTGCCTCGGCGCCCCACTTGTGGTGTGAATCAGGCTCGTTTGCGAGCGACGATGGCGTCGAATTGTTCCCAGCTGAGTTCACCGTTGAGCAAGCTCATGACGGCGCGGCCGAGCGGGTGTCGGGGCCAACGGGCGTCTTCGACGAGTTGCGTTTCGCTGGCGATCGTACCGTCGGGGCGGAACTCGTAGGTGCGTGCGCCGGGCGGAAGCATTGTGTTGGCGGTCATGTCAAAGTTGTTCTTGAGTGACGGGCAGACAAACACTGGCCGACCTTGGAACACGTACTCGTCAGGCACGTGCGTGTGCCCGCCGCCGAGACCGCGTACCTTCGGAAGATCAGCGAGAAGGGCTGCCCATTCGGCGAGGTACGCGTTGTCGAACGAGAGTGGAGCTGGCGGTGCCGGAGGGTGATGAAGCCAGATGAAAACGTGCTCGGCAGTGGTTGTGGCGCACATGTCTTTGACCCACGACGCTTCTCGTGCGCCAAGGGATCCGTTAGCTTCGAGACGGTCGTCGTATCGCTCGGGGTCGACCAGACGGCCATCGGCATCGGCGATCATGGAACCCGCGTTGGAGTCGACGAACAAGAAGCACCAAGAACCGAGCTCGACGGCTCGCGAGGTGCCAATCGTCGGGCGCCCCATGCCCGCGGCGAATGCCACGTCTTGGTCGTGGTTGCCGGGGCAGACATTGATGGGGGAGCGAAACGAAGCGAACGCAGCTGCGGCCTTTTGGTACTGCGCTGGTCGACCGTGATCGGCTATATCGCCGGTGACGACAACAAGGTCTGCGGGTTCGTCGCCGTAGAACTGCTCAAGGTGATCGCGCACCGCTTCGAACGCCGCGTCGGTGTCGTAGGAGAACCCACCTTCGGACGGCTCCCCAGACTCGATGAAATGCGTGTCAGACAATTGAGCGATACGGATTGTGTGCGTAGAAGGGACCATTGCCTGCGTTTCTACCATGACGGTGCCGCAGGTGTTGAGTGATTTGTCGGCAGGGGAAAGCGACAGTAACTGGCGTGCTGGGCTGCCGCACCAGTCTGAAAAACGTGGTCAACATCTACTGTTGGACCGAAGTCGCCGATCATCACGCGACGTCAATTCTTTGCTGCACTTCGTCGGTTGCGGTCGACGGCGAGTTCTCGACCGGGTCGCGTCGATTGGGCGACTTCGGGTTTGGTTGCAGTCGCAAGGTTGGGTTTTCGACATTCGCGGCAGCTTCTCGTGATCTATGGCGTGCGATCGGCGCCACTGGCGTACGAGTCGCCGATCGATGTGCATGTCGCCGCCGGGTTGAGCGGGATCGATGGAGACCAGCTGGTGCGATCTCTTCGGTGCGGGCTCGACGGATTGTCCAGGTGCCGTCAGGTTGATGAACAAGTGTGCGGTGCGTGTCGTGCAGCTCGTGATGATCGGTGGCGCATAACAGCGCCAACTGGCCCAGATCGGTCTTGCCTGCGGCGGGGGAGTTCCACGGGGTGAGATGGTGGACCTCGCAGTGCAGCCAGTGGGTGCCACACAGCACGCAGCCGCCATCACGCACGACGAGCGCCTTGTATTGATCGAGCGTGGCTCGCCGCTTGATTCGGCCCCATGCCAGCGGTACGGCCGTGACCGAGTCGACCAACTCAACAGACAGATCTGCACGCTTGAGAGCGTCTTGTAGCACCCGGTCGCTCACGGCTGATCCCCCGGCCGAGCGGGCCACAGCGGTGCCGTCGACGGGCACGACGAACACGATCGACGGACGCCCGCGCCCAGACGATGTACCGAGGCCACGAATCAGGTCCGCGGCGGCATCGAACATGCGCTGGTCTCGTGTCCGCGGATGCTTGTCGAAGCTCAAGTCACGGCCACCGTCGTTGTCGTAGAGCCCCCGCTCGCGCCCGACGATCGTGTTCCACAGTTCTTCAATGGTGGTGTGGTCGCCCTCGAGCGTCATAGCCGAAAGCCCACTTCGACGATTTGTATAACGAAACATGCGTCGTGCCCGGCGTTGACGCTCGTGTTCTGTTGTCGCATCGTCGGCGTTGGCTTTGGCTGCTGCCCAATCACAAGCGATCTTGCGGCCCTGGTCGACGGTTGCGCCTGATACCGCTTGGATCAGATCGGGGTCGGTCGCTGCGGACTGATCGGTCTTCATTGCATCGGCAATGATGTCGAGCTGTTCGGGTGCCAATGCCCCGTCGGCTACTGCGTCGGCCAGCACCGGATTCTTGGCTACGGCTGCAGCTCGTGACGCGGCAGCCCGGGCGGCACGCTTGGATCGGCGCTGACCCGCACCGGCCATGCGGCGGGCGCGAGGTTCATCGTCGCCGGCGGCTGCGGCAAGACAGCGCGCTTCGAAGGCATCGAACTTGGCGCGACCCCGAGCGCACACCGTGCGAACAACATCGAACGAGGCGTGGTCTAGTCCGGCGATGAGTTCGTCGACCCGCTGCAGGCTGTGTTCGACGAGGTCGGCTTCCATAGATACACATTGCCAGAGGGGTGTGACACTCTGAGCGGTCGCGGGTCAGGCTTATTTGCGGGTGATGATTGTGCCGAATTCATCCCAGGTGATTTCGCCAGTGAGCAGGCTCGTGACGGCGTCTCCGAGGGGGCGCCGCGGCCAGCGGTCGTCGTCTTTCGCGAGTTGTGTTTCGCTGGTCACCGTGCCGTCGGCGTGGAACTCGTAGGTTCGGGCGCCGGGTGGAAGCATGGTTTTTGCCGTCAGGTCAAGGTTGTTCTTGAGCGAGCCGCACACAAAGACGGGCTGGCCCGCGAAGACGAACTTGTCGGGTACGTGGGTGTGGCCAGCGCCCAAGCCGCGCACCTTGGGTGCGTCGGATAGCAGCGCTGACCATTCGGCGTTGTAGGCCGGGTCGTGTGACAGCCCGACCGGGGCGCCGGGCGGGTGATGAAGCCAGATGAAGACGTGCTCTGCTGTGGTGGCGGCACAGATGTCTTTGATCCACGATGCTTCGCGTGGGCCGAGTGATCCGTTGCAGTGCAGGCGATCGTCGTAGAGCTCGGGGTCAACTAGACGGCCGTCAGCGTCGGCGACCATTGCTCCTGCGTTGGAGTCAACGAACAGGAAGCACCACGAGCCCAGTTCGATTACTCGCGAGGTACCAATGACTGGGCGGCCCATGCCGGCAGTGAACGCAACCGCTTGGTCGTGGTTGCCGGGGCACACGTTGACAGGGGAGCGAAACGCTGCAAACGCTGCGGCCGCTTGTTGATATTGCGCTGGCCTACCGTGGTCGGCAACGTCGCCAGTCACGACCACAAGGTCGGCTGGCTCGTCGACGTAGAACTGTTCGAGCTGAGCGTGAACTGCGTCGAAAGCCGCACTGGTGTCATACGCGAAGGTGCCTTGGGCGGGCTCGCCGGGCTCAAGGAAATGCGTGTCGGACAGTTGAGCGATGCGGATCGGTTGCGTTGACGTGACCATCGCCTGAAATGGTTAGCACAAAGTTGGCAGGGGCTTGCAGGCTGGTTGCTTGTAACCCCGGACTCAATAGGCGTTTGAGATTGCTCAGCTAGAGACGTCTCTTAGCGCTCGAGTCCGAGAGGTATGCTAAAGGTATGCCGCACACAAGCATCAAAGTGACAACGCAAACGCGGGACCGCATCAAGAACCTCGGCGGCAAATATGAAGAAACGCTGACAGAAGCTCTTGACCTGCTCGAGGCGGCGCGGTTCTGGGCGCAAGCAGAAGAGGGCAAACGATGGCTCGAGTCGCTAACCGCCGAAGAGCGAGATGAGCGTCGGGCCCGACACGATGCCGTCGATCAGGCTTTTTCGGGTCGATGATCGACCAAGGCGACATTCCAATAGCCGACCTCAACCTAGAGGTCCGACTCCCGGTGCTCGTGTTGAGCAACCGACGGTTTCATCAGCTGACAGGGCGGGCGCTGGTTGCCCCGAGAGAACAGGCGGAGCCGTTTCCGTGGCGAGTCGACCACGACGGAGAGACCTACGCAGTCGACCTGGCGCGAACCGTGTCGCTTGACAACCTGGGTGACGTGGTCAACACGGCTTCGGTCTCAGCACAGAACCAAGCCACGAGAGCGCTGCGCTTCATCACTTCGTAGGCACAAGCTGCGAAGCATGACGGGCGCGAACCACAAACCAGCCAAAACACAAACGAACCCGCACCAGCGTGCGCCAATGCGGTTTCGATTCCATTCCGAAAAGTTAGTGCGGGTTAGCACGCTTGTGCCTGTGTAACCCCGGAATATGTTGTGGGCGTTGAGGGACTTGAACCCCCGACCCTCTCGGTGTAAACGAGATGCTCTAGCCAACTGAGCTAAACGCCCGGGACCGGTGATCGTAGCGGACGCAGGCGCCGCTACCGACGCAGCGCCGCCAATATATGGCGAGACGGCCGAGACATCTATGGTCGGCTGCATGGAAACAACCAATGCGTTTGATCTGACGGGGCAAGTGGCGGTGGTGACCGGTGGTGGCACCGGCATCGGAGAAGGCATCGCCAAGACCTACGCCAACGCAGGAGCCGTAGTCGTTGTGGGCGCACGGCGCACCGAACACATCGACCGGGTGGCTGCGGAGATCAACGCCGCAGGGGGCCGTGCGATCGCCGTGGCAACAGACGTGACCGACCGTACCCAGCTCGAACGTCTCGCCGACACTGCCGTACAAGAGTTTGGGTCGCTGTCGATCTGGTGCAACAACGCCGGTGGCTCTGCGTACCGCGAGCCGCTTACTGACCTGTCCCAAGAGGGCTGGGATCTGTGCTTCGATTTGAACGTGACGGCGTTGTGGCAAGCCTCGGTCATTGCCGCAGACCGCATGGAAACCGGTTCGATTCTCAACATCTCATCGGGCGCGTCGCATCGTGGCGTTCCGGGCAGCGGGCACTACGCAGCAGCCAAAGCAGCGGTGAATTCGCTGACCAAGACTTTTGCCCTCGAGTTGGCGCCCCGTGTGCGGGTCAATTGCATCTGCCCTGGCTGGATCGAAACCGACATCATGATGACGGCGATGAGCTTCAGCCCTGAAGACCTGCCCAAGGTCGCGAAACGTATTCCAATGAAAAAGATGGGTGTGCCAGAAGACGTCGGCAATGCGGCGTTGTACTTCGCCGCTCCCGCCGCGGCTTGGGTCACCGGCCAGATCATCGACATCTCGGGCGGGTCCTGATCAACAGTCGGCTTATGTCGGCCGCACAGCGAGATCGCCTTGCCACATCTACGCTGCAACCATGACCGCCGCCATCGCTGTGCCCGCCGAGGTGCGCCCCGCCCTCAAGGGCTGGTCCCATGTCGTTGCGGCAATCGCTGCCACAGCGCTCTGTCCAATCGTGATTGCATTGGCGCCCGATGGCACGCGCTGGCCAGCCGCGATCTTCGCAGCAGGCGTGATTGCGTTGTTCGCTATTAGTGCCACGTATCACCGTGGGCAATGGGGCCCGCGCTGGCACGGAATTTTGCAGCGGCTTGACCATTCGATGATCTTCATTGTGATCGCCGCCATCTACACACCAATTG
The DNA here is from genome assembly GCA_937991435.1 of uncultured Acidimicrobiales bacterium. Lineage (GTDB taxonomy): Bacteria > Actinomycetota > Acidimicrobiia > Acidimicrobiales > UBA10347 > UBA10347. The sequence continues at coordinate 2,440 of CALKPY010000042.1, read as the reverse complement.
CCTCGGTTGCGCTTCCTGAGACCAAGGGCCGAGTGATCCTTGCTGTCGTGTGGGCTGGCGCGTCGCTGGGCACGGCCATTCATCTCGCATGGCGTTCGCCGCCGCGCTGGCTGCTCGTATCGCTGTATCTCATGGTCGGCTGGGTCGCACTTGCCGTGATCGTCGATGTCTGGAAGGTGCTCGGCGTTGCTGGGTTCATATTGCTCGTCGCCGGGGGCCTGTTTCACAGCATCGGTGCGGTCATCTATGCCCGCCGCAGCCCTGATCCGTGGCCGACAATCTTCGGCTTCCACGAGCTGTTTCACCTGTTCGTCATTGCTGGTATTAGCTGCCACTACATCGTCGTGGTCTTCTTCGCCCTGAGGTGAATCTGATTTCTCGGGAAGGATCCCCGAGGGTGGTCCGTCTAACCACCATGACAACGAAATGGCCACATTCGAACTCAATCTCCGATCGCCAACGGTGGCGTGCCCGTGTTGGCATCGCTGGGGCGGCTGCAACGCTGCTGGCCCTGGGCGCATGCGGAAGCGCAGGTCCCATCGATATTGCTTCTGTCGCAGGCGAAAGCGCTGAACCAACGGCGGCTGTCGCCACGACTGCTCCCTTGGCGGCTGCTGTGCCGTCAACGGCGCCGGAATTGGCCAGCGCTGCGTCGCAGGCGCAGACGGACTCGATCGATGAAACGGTGACCAAAGCAGTTGCAATTTCCTTCGATGCTGAGTTGACCGACCAAGCGGCAAACGCCGCCACTGACGCAGCGAACGCGGCCGCTGACGCCGCGAACGACCATGCGATCACGCCATCTGAAACCACCGATGCTGACGGCAACCCCGTCACCGAGTTCACTACGGAGTCGCTCCAAGCTGGCTGGACCTTTGACGCAGCACTGGACCCAGCTAGCGGGGGCACCTTTGACGTGATCTCGCCATCCGGCACAACGCTCGTGACAGGCCAGACGAGCGCAGAGTTCGTCGTGGCTGAAGCTGGTGTGCACACCATTGTTGTCACCGGCGATATGGACAACACCGGACTCAGCTTTGGGGCAAGTGCCCCATCAGGCGGCCCCGGCGGGGAAGCGACGAGTGACACCGGCGCTCGCCAGCGATCAGATCAAGCACCCCGGGGCCCAGCGCCACTTGGCTCAATGCCGATCCAGGGCGGTGGCTTCAACAGCGACGGTGACCAAGTACTCATCGGCGTCGCCGAAGGCACCGTCATCGACATTGTGATCACGTCATCAACCGGCGTGACGTTCGACATCGTCGGCCCCGATGGCGAAACCGTTTCTTTCCCGAGCACTGGCAGCTTCGTTGCCAGCGAAACCGGCGATTACACAATCGTGATTCCCGACGAACCAGAGATGGGCCCGGGTCTTCGCTCAACGGATCCGCTGTGGTCGCTCACGATCAGTGTGAACGGTGAGCTGCTGATGTCAACCAACGCCCCGTCGGTAGCGCCCGGCAACGGTCCCTCGACCGTATCCGGCGCCTGATCGGCGCCTCGCCCCGGTGACCCCTTTCGCCCGCCAGCGCATCGAGAACACCCGCCGTGCGCTGGCGGGCGACCCTGTCGCGTTCGGCGAGATATTGCGAGAGCATGACGCTGACCTGCGGGCAATGGTGTGGACAATCATCGGCAGTCGAATCGACCTCGACGATGTCATGCAACTCTCTTATGAACGGGCGTTTCGCTCGATCGCTTCATTCGAAGGTCGGTCCTCGATCAAGACTTGGCTGCACGCCATTTGCCGGCGGGTGGCTATCGACCAACTCCGATACGAAGGCCGCCGACGCCATGAGGGCAGTGACGCCATGGAGCGACTTGCGAGTTCGAGCTCGCCGGCGACCACGGTGATGGCCCAGATCGAACTCGAAGAAACGTTCGCCTTGCTCGACGAAAGTCAACGCACCGCCCTCGTGCTCACCGCGTGCCTGGGGTACACCAACGCCGACGCCGCCGAAATCATGAATATCCCCGAAGGAACCATCGCCTCAAAGGTCCATCGGGCACGCAACAAGCTCGTACACGCCCGCACCAAATTAGCCACGGACAGCCAATGACACCAGACGAGATCAACAACAAACTGCGTGACGTCGTGCAGCCGACGCGACCGGACTACTGGGACCAGATCGATGCATCGCTGCACACGATTGCTGTCGAGCGTGACGAGGTGCAGCGAGGCGGCGGGCTGCAGGCCGTCGACGTCGTGCCGCTCGAAGCGCACCGAGCGCCCCGTCGACAGACCGGTGCCCGAGTATTACTTGCAGCGGCTTCGGTGGTCCTTGTGCTCGGCGGCGCATTCGTCGCCTTGCGCTCGGCACCGTCTGACCAAGGCGTGGCGTCGGTCAGCGACGTCGAGCGCTCGCAATCCACCCCGGCAGCTCTCGTCGCCCAACCGACTGCGGTGGCTGAACCGGAGCCAACACCGACTGCTCAAACG
>CALKPY010000041.1 GCA_937991435.1 uncultured Acidimicrobiales bacterium | reverse complement strand
CCCCATCATGTTGAGCGCTCACGGCTCAGCCCCTGAGGTCGTCGAAGCGGCCGAGCGCACCGGCAGCTTCACCGTGAACTCGGTCTGCCCGCTCGTCACCAAAGTGCACCACGAGGTGCGGGTGCGCACTGGCAAAGGCTTTCGCATCATCTATGTCGGACACGAAGGCCACGAAGAAGCCGTCGGCACCATGGCCGTCGCCCCCGATTCAATCCACCGGGTGCAATCGGTCGAAGAAGTCGCAGCCCTCCCCGACTTTGACGAACCGCTCGCATTGCTGGCCCAGACCACACTGTCGCATCGCGACTGGAATGACGTCGCCGACGCGGCACGCGATCGGTTCCCTGAGATGTGGACCCCAGGTCGCAGCGATCTGTGTTTCGCCACCACCAATCGCCAAAGCGCCCTGTTGTCGTTCGTCGAACGGTGCGACGCCATGGTCGTCATTGGCTCGCCCAACTCATCAAACACCCTCGCCCTCGCCAAGCTCGCCGAAGAAAGCGGATGCCCACAGGTGCTGCGGGTTAACGGCGCAGATGAGCTTCCCGATGGCCTCACCGGCATTGTGGGCGTGACCGCGGGCGCGTCGGCGCCCGAGGAACTCGTAGAACAGGTCATTGCCAAGCTTGCGCCGACCGGCGGCGTCGAACAAGTACGGGTTGTCGACGAAGACGAGTACTTTCCGCCGCCACCGCCGATCCGTGATCTACTCACCGCTCTCGCCACCGCCGCGTCGACAACGCTTGGTGGCCCATCGATCACCGGTCTCGCCGCTGATCGTCACGTCGGCGCCAGCGACGTTCTCGCCAACCTGCGCTAACGGATCAATCCCAGATCAGTCGGCCCAAGGCTCGTTGCGGTCGTCGATGCCCGGCTCGTCGGGCGACCATGGTCTATTTGGTGTGCCCGCCCGAGCTTGAGCGTCGTCAAACACGACCTGCAACCGCTCACGCAGCTCAAGGGCCGCCGCGTCGACCTCGCTGCGGGGCACCCGACCCGGCTTGTTGGGGTCGCCCACATAGAAAGGCTCGCCAAACACCACGACCACCTTTTGGGGGCGAGGAAGCTTGACCCCGATCGGCATGACCCGGTGCGAGCCACCAATACCAGCGGGCACAATCGGTGCCCCTGCTCGTGCTGCCAACCACACAGCACCCTCGAAGACGGGTTTGATGCGAGGGCCTTCTTGTCGTGCTCCCTCGGGGAACAACACCAGCATTTCGCCGCGGTCGAGAATGGCACGAGCGTTGTTCAGCGACTCACGGTCAAGAGCGCCACGCTTGACCGGGAACCCGCCCAGGCCGGTCAAGAACTTTGTCCAAAATGGGCTTTTGAAGATCGACTCTTTGGCCATGAAACGGCCGTCGCGCTTATGTGAACCACCAATTAGCGGTGTGTCGATATTCGACCTGTGCGTCGGTGCCAAAATCACGGGGCCGTCGACCGGAATCAGATCATGATTGATCACTTCGAGCCGCACGAACCACGACAGAATTCCGCGACCCACGAGGAACTTCGCGACCGCCTTAAAGCGCCGTTGGCCCGGGGTGATGGGTCCACCAAATTCGGCACCACCGTGACGAGGGTCAGTCGAAACCGACATCAGGCATGAATCCTTTCCTTGGCAAGCGCCACAATTTGCGCTGCGACCTGCTCGATCGTCAATCCTGTCGTGTCGATGTGCACGCTGTCATCGGCCGGCCGAAGGGGGCTCATTTCGCGACGCGAGTCGGCTTCGTCACGACGAATCAGATCGGCCTCGATCTCATCGATGTCAGCACCCGTTTCGGTCGCCCGACGCCGTGCGCGCTCACGGGTCGAAGCCGTCAAAAAGATCTTCACCGCAGCCTGCGGAGCGACCACGGTGCCGATATCGCGACCCTCAAGCACGCCGCCGCCACGTTGCGAGATCCATTGCTGTTGCAGCCGAGCCAGGTCAGCCCGCACCGCTGGGTTGGCAGCAACACTTGACACGTGCGATGTGACCTCGGCTCCCCGAATCGCCGCAGTGGCATCGGTTCCATCGACGATGACGATGTCGTGAGCCATGTCGAGCACAATCAGCGGAAGCACCTCAGCCACCGCCGGCCAATCGGTGGGATCAACGTTGCGAGCGAGCACACCAAAGGTGATCGCCCGATACATCGCACCGGTGTCTAGGTACGCGAGACCGGTTTCGTCGGCGACAAGCCGCGCCACAGTCGATTTGCCTGAGCCGCCTGGGCCGTCGATAGCGACGACCGAGGTCACCTCGGCCGTAACGTCAACCGTCATTGGATCTTGCGCATCGACGAGCGGTAGCCAGCCGCGGCGAGCTGTTCGGCGAATGTGGGCTGGTCGTCGATCGACACCACCATGATCGCCACGCCTCGGCCGCCTTCGACCGAATGGGCAATCTCGAAGTCATAGATATTGACCTCGGGAGCCAACGTGGTCAACCGAGCCAGCTCCCCTGGACGATCAGGCATCGTCACCCGAACCTCGCACAAGCTGAGCCCCTCAGGAATACCGCTCGGCAGATTGACCCTGGCCTTACGTGCGCCCATCAGCAGGTCTTCGAGCCCGGCCCGGTCATTGGTGTCAACGACGTCTCGGGCTCGTTGCAAGGCAACGATCAGGTCGTCGATGCCCTCGATAATCGAGGTGCGATTCTCGTTACAAATGTCGAGCCAGATTCGGGGGTGCCCGGCCGCGATACGGGTCATGTCGCGGAAGCCGCCCGCGGCCAACCGCAAGACAGCATCGTCGTCAAAGCCCGACCCGGCGGCCATAACCATCATCGTTGCCGCAGTCAAATGCGGCACATGAGAAATACGGGCAACAGCCGCGTCGTGTTGGCCAGGGTCCATCGAGACCACTTCGGCACCCAACAGTTTGACCAACTGACGTATCGCCGTATAAGCGTCGTCGTTCGTTGACTCAGTGGGAGTTAAAACCCAGGTGGCATTGCGGAACATGCCGGGCCGCGAACCAGCGACGCCGTCTTGTTCGCTTCCGGCCATGGGGTGACCAGCCACAAAGCGACCGTCGGTAATCGCTGCGGCAATCGGGGCTTTGACGCTGCCGACGTCGGTCACAAACCCTGCCGTTTCGGCAAGTGCATGCTGGACCGCTGCCACTACCCCCGACACTGGGGTGGCGACAACGGTGACTTCGGCCGCCGGGTCGAGCTCGGTGGCGTCGAGCACATTCAATTCCATCGCCAAATCGAGCACAGCCCTATCCGCGTCAACGCCCGACACATGCCAGTCAATGCTGCGCAGGGCAAGCGCGATGCTTCCGCCGATCAGGCCGACGCCAATGACGTTGGCCCGTCGTTGCGTATCAGCCACGGCGTTGCTCGACCATGGTGGATTCAGCTCGCTTCAAGGTCAGGACGCAGACGGCGCGAGTCGCCGTGGAACACATGGGTGACGTCAGCTCGACTGAGCGGCGAATAGGCATGCAACATGATGCGCACACACCGATCAACGCCGATCGTGACATTGGCTTCGACCGCGCCGAGTAGAGGCACGTCGTCGAGTTGTAGTTCTTCGCGAAGAGCCGTGCCCGCATACATCGATGTCAAGTCGGGCGTGACCGTCAAGATCACACTGACCATGTCGTCAAGCGTGAGGTCATTTGCATGCACCATTGCACGGCCAAGCTGACCAACGGCAGCACGGATTTCTGCCGGGTCGTCATGTTCGACCGTTGTTGCGCCACGAAAGGCTCGAATGCGAGGCTCCACCGGCAGCGATGTTAGCGCCACGAGACGATCACCGGCGAAGCAGCCGACTCAGGCAGATACTGTCGTTGCTTCGTTGAGCTTGCGAACCTCGTCGAATGACAGCCGACGCCACTCCCCAGGTTTGAGCTGACGATCAGCAAGCGGGCCAATGCGGGTGCGAACGAGACGCTTCACGTCAAATCCCACCGCTGTGCACATGCGGCGCACCTGACGGTTTCGCCCTTCATGAATCGTGATCTTGATGATGCGGTCGGCAACGATCGAAGCTTTGGCTGGTGCCGTGATGCCGTCTTCGAGCTCAACGCCTTCACGCAGCTGGCGCAGGTCTGCTCGACTCGGGGTGCCGTCGAGTTCCGCGATGTATTCCTTGGTCACGCCAAATGATGGGTGCGTAAGACGATGGGTCAAGTCACCGTCGTTCGTCATAATCAGCAGACCCTCGGTGTCCATATCGAGCCGGCCCACGGGCCACACTCGAACGTCGTCGGGAACCAGCTCGACGACGGTCTTACGATCGTGGGTGTCAGCCGCTGTCGAGAGCACCCCGCCTGGCTTGTTCAGTAGAAACCAGACCAGATCGGCAGCGACGCCGACCGGCACACCATCGACCTCGACGGCGTCGTTGTCGGCGTCGATTCGGCGCCCTAGATCGGCGATCGTGCCGTTTACGGTGATGCGTCCTTCGGCAATGAGATCTTCGACAATACGTCGGCTTCCGTAGCCACGCGACGCCAGCGCCTTTTGCAACTTGACCGTCTCGTTAGGACCAGTCGCCGGATCACCTTGAGGTTCACTCACGTCGTCAGACATAGATCTCAGGCGTCTTCGTCGGTGGGTGCGCCTGCATCGGCCTGGTCTTCGGCCCAGTCATCAGACAGCTCGGGCGGAAGCTCACCCTCGGCCAACGCTGGCTGACCCGAAGACTCAGGGTTGACGAGCAAGGTGTGTTCCAAGGCTTCGACCACGTCGGTGCCCGGCACGAACTGGCCGAGCGGTGGAAGCTCTTCAAGACTGTTCAGACCGAGTCGTTCAAGAAACGCCATCGTCGTGCCGTACAACGATGCACGGCCCGGGCCAGGGTCTCGGGAGATCTCTTCGACATAGCCGCGGGCTTCGAGGGTGCGAACCACGCCCTCGGCGTTTACACCGCGAATCGAGCTGATCTGGTTGCGGCTGATTGGTTGCTTGTAGGCAATGATCGCCATGGTCTCAAGGGCGGCGGCCGACAGACGTGCGGCTTGGCCGTCGAGCACGAACTGTTCAACAACCGGTGCGAGGTCAGGGTGGCTCTGGAACCGGTAGCCGCCAGCGACCTTTTGCATGACGAAGCCACGGGTGGTGCGCTCATACTCGGCGATCAGCCCAGAACACGCCCGTTCGGCTTCGACGACATCGCACGACACCAGTCGGCTGATTTGTTCTGCCGACACGGGTTGATCGGCAACCATCAAAATCGCTTCGATCGCCCGTTGAATGTCGGCCTGGGTGTTTGCCACGTCGGTCTCAGCCTTCATACGAATCGATCAGCTCAAACGCGGTGGCGTCAGCTTCTGGGTTCCACTCAACTTCGATCTCGCCAAAGCTGGTGAACTGGGTGATGTCGAGCAGGTCCTGCTTGTAGAGCTCGAGTAGCGCCAAGAAATAGACGACCACTTCGAGCCGGTCGACCAGCTGCCCCGTGAGCGCCCGAAACGAAACCTTGCCGCGGTCGGGCAGATCAACGGCGAGTTCGTTCACCGCATCAGACACGCTGAGCGAAATCGGCGCGATGTGGTCGGTCTCGACACGAATGACCGGTTTGGGCGCTGTGGCCCGCATAAATGCCGCCCGCAGATGATCGGGCTCGACGCCGGTCAACAAGTCAGGAAGCAGACCAATGAACTGCTCCTCGATACCGGCGGTGCGTGGCCACGAGCGGCCCGCTTCGTCGGTCAGGCCCTGCAACGAACGAGCAGCATCTTTGAACGTCTTGCACTCGAGCAAACGCGAGAGCAGAAGGTCGCGTTCTTCCCACAAGGCGAGCTCTTCGTCGAGGTCAGAGCCTGGGGGGTCGGGAAGCAGGCGGCGACTCTTGAGTTCGACCAGGGTTGCGGCAATCAGCAGAAACTCGGTTGCGACTTCGAGTTCCAAGCTCTCCATCTGTTCGAGTGCGTCGATATAGGCGTCGACGATCGATGACAGCGACACGTCATAGAGATCGACCTCGTCGCGCAAGATCAGATGCAAAAGAAGGTCAAAGGGCCCGTCATAGACGGGGGTGGAGACAGCAACGGCCACGGCTCTGGACTCTACAGACCTTGGCACGACCCGCACGGCCATCGGTCATCGTTCCCAGTCCGTACAGTCGAGCGTCATGCATCACGTGGTCTGGTTCCGACGCGATCTGCGTCTCGGCGACAATCCCGCATGGGCCGCCGCAACGCAACAAGCAGACGAAGTCACCGCGCTCTTCGTGCTCGACCCGGCGCTGTTCACCAATGCGGGTCCGCACCGCCAAGAAGCACTCGTTGCACACCTACGCGGGCTTGACACCGAGCTGCGTGAACGTGGCGGTCGACTCCGCGTCGAGCACGGCAAACCATTGACCGTGCTTCCTCAGATTGTTGACGAGGTCGGCGCTGGTCACGTGCACTGGAACCGCGACACAACGCCGTACTCGGTCACACGTGACGACGCCCTCGCCCGCCAGCTCAGTTGCACCCAGCACTGGGGCACGCTTGTGCATGAACCAGGAGCGGTGCTCACCCAAAAGGGCACGCTGTCGAAAGTGTTCACGCCCTTTTACAACACGTGGTACGCCACCGCCATGCACGCTTGGCCAACCGAAACAGGTGACGTCACTGTTGCCGCGAACCCTGGCCCTGGGCTGCCCGACGTCGCGACGCCACTCAGCATCGAGGGCGGCGAACAGGCCGCACACCGGCGGCTCGGCGACTTTATGAACCGCGTCGACAACTACCTGGGCCAGCGCGACCTTCTGGCTGTTGTCGGCACCTCGATGCTCTCGGCCGACTTGCGCTTTGGCACCTTGTCACCCCGCGAGGTCGCCGACATCGTTGGCGAACAAACCGAAGGCCGCCGCGGCTTCGTGCGCCAACTCGCATGGCGCGACTGGTACGCCCACCTGCTCTACCAGCACCCGACCATGACCTCGCAGGCGCTCAAACCGCAATACAACGAGATTGTGTGGCGCGACGACCCAGCAGGGTTCGACGCCTGGAAGCACGGCCAAACCGGCTTCCCCATCATCGATGCGGGCATGCGCGAACTCGCTGCAACCGGCTACATGCATAATCGGGTGCGCATGCTCACCGGATCGTTCCTGGTCAAAGACCTGCTGATCGACTGGCGACTCGGCGAGCGCTGGTTTCGTCACCTGCTGCTCGACGCCGATATGTCTCAAAACGTCGGGAACTGGCAGTGGGTCGCGGGCACTGGCACCGATGCGGCCCCATACTTCCGGGTGTTCAACCCCACGACGCAAAGTCGCAAGTTCGACCCCGCTGGCGGCTACCTGCGGCGTTGGGTGCCCGAGCTGGCGGGTCTCGATGACAAGGCCGTGCACGAACCATCGATCGTGGCTCCCCTCGAACTCGCAGCGGCTGGAGTCGTGCTCGGCGACAACTACCCGCACCCAATCGTTGACCACTCAATGGCGCGAGAACGGGTACTTACGGCCTACAAACAAGCACTCGCCATCGCCCCAGACTCAGGTGACGTTCAATGAGCAGCTCCCAATGAGCGGAATCGTCGTCTCGGGCCTTGACTACGCGCCGCCTGCGGCAGAACCGCTGTTCTTCGACGTCAGCTTTGGCGTATCGCCCGGTGATCACGCCGCCATCGTCGGGCCCAACGGCGTCGGCAAGAGCACCTTGTTGCGGATCCTGTCGGGAACCCTCGAAGCCGACGGCGGTGAAACGGCCATTGCCGGATCGTTCCTGACCATGAGCCAAGACGTCGGCATGGGGAACCCCGACGCTTCGCTGCGAGACATGCTGCTCGATGTCGCCGAACCGGCGCTTCGCGACGCTGGCCGCGAACTGGCCCGCACCGAACGGGCCATGGCTACCGGCGAAGACGACGGCATGGGCTACGCCGAAGCACTGACCACCTGGGGCGACCTTGGCGGGTACGAACTCGAAGCTCGGTGGGCAGCAGCGGCTGAGCGCAGCGTGAAAAGCCAGGTCGATGACTTCGCCACCCGCAAGGTCAGCGAGCTCTCAGGCGGCGAGCGCAAACGACTCGTACTCGACCTGCTGCTCACATCGGGAGCTGATGTGCTTCTTCTTGATGAGCCTGACAACTACCTCGACATTCCAACCCGGGTCTGGCTCGAAGACCAGATCATTGCGTGCCCCAGCACGATTCTGATGGTCAGCCACGACCGGTCACTACTCGAACGGGTTGCAACCAAAGTCGTTGTGCTCGAAGGCTCCGCATGTTGGGTTCACGGTGGCTCCTACAGCACCTTTCCCGAAGCGCGTGAACGCCGACAGGCGCAGCTTGGCGACGCGCTCAAGCGTTGGAACGACGAAGAACGCCGTCTGTTCCGGCACATGAAGGTCATGAAACAGCGAGCGGCTTCCAACTTCAAGAACGCCACCAAAGCAAACGCTGCCGAAACCCGCTGGGAAAAGTTCGTTGCCGCCGGGCCCCCACCGCCACCAGTTCCCGATCAACAGATCAAGGTCGGGTTGCGTGGTGCAGACTCAGCTCGCCGGGTGATCAACCTGGTCAGCGTGGCGATCGACGACCTGTTCTTTCCGTTCTCTGACGAGGTGCATTTCGGCGAACGCGTAGGGCTCATTGGCCCCAACGGCACCGGCAAAACCCACTTGCTGCGAGCGCTCAACGGCGAAATCGATGTCGCTGAAGGAAGTATCGGCCTCGGCCCCCGAACCTCGATCGGCACGTTTACCCAGATCAACGACCGGCCCGACTTCATTGGCCGTGAAGTCCTAGGAATTGTGCGAGATCGAGTCACCGAAGAAGAAAAGGCCATGAAGGCTCTCGGCCGCTACCACCTCGCCAGCCACGCCCGACAACCATTCGACACACTGTCTGGCGGACAAAAGGCACGCCTTGAAATCTTGTGCTTAGAGCTCGAAGGCCACAACGTGCTGCTGCTCGATGAGCCCACTGACAACCTCGATATCGAATCGTCAGAAGCGCTCGAACACGCCCTCGACAGCTTCGTCGGCACTGTCGTCGCCGTAAGCCACGACCGCACTTTTCTTGAACAGCTCGACCGTTT
>CALKPY010000040.1 GCA_937991435.1 uncultured Acidimicrobiales bacterium | reverse complement strand
GTCATTGAGGACTGACGGCAAGACGTCTGACCGCAACCGTTGCACGGTCTCGAACGTCGCCGTGTCTTGTGGCGACGTCGTGGCAAACGCCACGATGGTGGCGACTTCAGCTTCGCTGTTGACCTCTGGCGGACCTACCGCGGCGATTCCCGGATCCTGGCTGATTGCTTGAGCTAGTGGCACTACGACGGTCGGGTCTTCACTGATGTCGACAGCGATTAGTAATGGTCCGCTTACACCAGGACCGAATCCCGCACTGACCAGATCAAATGCCCTGCGCTCGGTTCGTGTCTCGGGCAAGGTTCCTTCATCGGGGAAGCCCAGCTCCAAGCTGAGGACCGGGGCGGTAAGGGCAATCAAGAGGGCGGAACAGCCGAGCATGTACGGCCACGCGTGATTCGACACGTGGCGCCCCCATCGTTGCCAGCCTTCGCTAACGGTGCCGGTTGAGCGAGATCCGCTTCCGAAGCCGAGGCGGTTGATCCAGTGTCCGGCGAGGCCAAGAAAGGCCGGGAGCAAGGTGATCGAAGCCGTGACCATGATCAACACGATCACCGAGGTGGCCAGCCCAGCAGCGGTCATGAACGGAATACCGGCGACGGCCATGCCCAAGATGGCTATCACCACGGTGCCACCGGCGAAGATGACGGCTTGACCTGCGGTGGCGTTGGCCCGAGCCGCAGACTCGACGACCGTCATATTGCGGGCGAGGAACTCGCGGTGCCGAGTAACAAGGAACAGTGCGTAGTCAATGCCGACACCAAGCCCGATCATGCTGCCCATTTGCGGGGCCCAGCTCGGGATGTCGACCAAATAGGTGATCAATGGCATCGCGCTGATGCCGAGAGCGAGCCCGAACAACGCCATGCCAATGGGCAATCCCATGGCGATGACTGAACCAAAGGCGACAAGCAAGATGATGACAGCGGCGATGATGCCGATGAGTTCCCCGACGCCGGTTTCGGGTTCCTCAAACGCAAAGAACAAGTCCCCATTGGTTTCGACGCGAATCGGTAGTTCCGCGGCGAGCTCTTCGCGGAGTTCCTTAAGACGGTCGAGATCGTCGACCCTCAGGTCTTCGATGACCGGGTACTGCACGCGGAGCAGGGCGATGCGGCCGTCGGGGGATACGGCACCAGCCTTCATGGCGTCTTCGGGGGACTGGCTTAGCGCGTCACCGGCCTGGTTTGTGCCGAGCACATTTGGTAGGGCCTCGGCTCGGGCCTGAACTTCAGCAACAGCCTGGCGGGCCTCGGGCGTGTCGAAGAACGTGTCGCTGTCATTGACAGGTGCCATCACTATTTGTGCGGTGAGCCCGGCTCGTTCGGATTGTGCCGAAGACAAAAGTTCGAGGGCCTCTTGGCTGTCGAGCCCCGGCACTGCGAATGAGTCTTCGAGGTCTCGTCCGAACGCTCCAGACGCAACGATGACAGTGACCGCGAGCAGAAGCCAGGCGCCGATCACCCGCCACGGGTGTTGGGCGGCGAAGCGACCGAGTCGATAGAGCGCGTTTGACATTGGGAGTCCTAGAGATTTTTTCGAGATCCGGCGAACATGCGATGTTCGTATGTTCCATGTGTAGCGATAGCGATCGCCTGTGGTGCACGCTCGTCTAGATTCGGTCAGATGAAGACCGTTGTATGCAAAGCATTTGGCCCACCCGAGAATCTTGAGGTGGTCGATGCCGCTGATCCCGCCCCCGGCGACGGACAGCTGGTAATCGATGTGCACGCGATTCCAGTCACGTTCCCTGACACGTTGATGCTTGAGGACAAGTATCAATTCAAAGCAGAACCTCCGTATGTGCCGGGAAGCGAAGTAGCGGGCATCGTCAGCGCGGTGGGCTCAGGGGTGGCAGATATCGCGGTTGGAGATCGTGTTGTGGCGGCAACTGGCGTGACTGGCGCATTTGTGGAACAGGCATTGGTGCAAGCGACGACCGTGCTGCAAATTCCCGAAGGCGTCGGCTTCGCCGAATCAACCGGGCTCGGATACGCCTACGGCACCACCTGGTATGGCCTCAAACACCGCGCAGAGATCCAGCCCGGTGAGACGATGCTCGTTCTCGGAGCCGGCGGGCACCTTGGCATGAGCGCCATCGAGCTTGGGAAAATTTCAGGAGCGACAGTGATCGCTGCCGCGTCAACCGAAGACAAGCTCGACCTGTGTCGACAGGTCGGGGCAGACCTGACAATCAACTACGCCGAAGAGAATCTGAAAGAACGAGCCAAGGAACTAACAGGCGGCAAAGGCGTTGACTTGGTCTACGACGCTGTCGGTGGCGACTACTCAGAGCCTGCGTTACGAGCAATGGCGTGGGGTGGCCGCTTCCTCGTGATTGGTTTCACCGCAGGAATTCCATCGATCCCCCTCAATCTCACGTTGCTCAAGAGCTGTTCGATTGTTGGCGTGTTCTATGGCGCCATGCGTGCCAAAGAGCCTGCGCTGTACGACGAGATCATGAGCGACCTGTTGGCGTACATCAGCTCGGGCGAGCTCAAGCCCTATGTATCAGAGCGATATCCGCTCGATCAGGCCGCCGTTGCCATGCGCCGCATGATCGATCGCAAGGCCAGAGGCAAGATCGTGCTTGAACCCAAAACCTGAAACGCAGCATCTGCGTCGATGCTGATTCAGACGGTTTCGACAAGCGGGAAATGGCACGCAACCCATTGGTCGCCGCCGCCGGCTACTTGTGCCATTTGGGGTTCCTGCTCGGCGCAAATTTCCTGAACGTTGGGGCACCGGGTACGAAATCGGCATCCGCTCGGCGGGTCGATTGGTGACGGCAGTTCGCCGGCGAGGACTTCGCTGTCAGACGCATGCTTGTTCGACGGATCTGGAACTGCAGCGAGAAGCAGACGGGTGTAGGGGTGCGCTGGCGATTGGTACAAGAGGTCGCCATCGCCGATCTCACACAACTTGCCGAGATACATCACCGCGACGCGGTCCGAGATGTTTTTGACGACGGAAAGATCATGGCTGATGAACAGCAGGGTCAAGCCGTATCGGGTCTTCATGTCTTCGAGCATGTTGATGACCTGAGCCTGCACTGAAACGTCGAGTGCAGATACCGGCTCGTCGCAGATCACAATTTTGGGATCGAGCACCAGGGCTCGCGCAACAGAGATCCGCTGACACTGTCCGCCGGAGTACTCATGTGGGCGCTTGGTGCGGGCCGTCTCAGCATCGAGGCCGACGGCTTCGATGATTTCGACTATGCGGTCCTCGGTGAACTCGCCACCCCTGCCGCCGTTCCAGATGTTGATTCCCTCAGAGACAATGTCGAACACTTTGCGCCGGGGGTTCAACGATGAGACGGGATCTTGGAAGATCATCTGGATCTTCGGTCGCATGCGCCGCAAGTCCTCGTTTTTGAGGTCGGTCAGATCGGTTTCGTCGAAAACGATCGAACCAGAAGTCGGCGGCGGCAGTTGCACGATGGCCTTTGCCGTGGTCGACTTGCCGCAGCCAGACTCGCCAACGAGACCGAGGGTTTCGCCTTCGAGTACGTCAAGGCTGACATTTGACACAGCGTGCACGACCCGGCCCTTGCCGACCGGAAATTCGACGACGAGGTTCTCGACGCTGAGAATGACGTTTTCATCGCCACTTCGTAGATGAGCGGTTCCAGATCCGGCCATCAGACTGTTTCCTTTGCGCGAATTTGCAGGCCCGTGGCCGTGTGGCCTCGCTGCTGATTGGTGGCCAGGGCTTCGGCGTTGGCATCGCTACCGACGGGATAGAAGCACGAATAGCCGTGGTTACCGTCGTGGTCGAGTTCAGGGAGTTCCGTTGTGCAGCGGTCCTGGGCATACCGGCACCGAGGAGCGAAGCGACATCCGGCTGGTGGCTCAATGATGTCGGGTGGCGAACCTGGAATTGGATTCAAACGGGCGTGCTTCGCGTGATCCAGACGGGGGATAGAGGCCAACAAAGCCTCGGTATAGGGGTGCCGCATGTTCGAGAACAGGTCGTCGGTCTCGGCATGTTCCATGACCCGCCCGCCGTACATCACGAGGATCTCGTCAGTGCGACCACCCGCGACGCCCAGGTCGTGAGTGATCAACGTCATGGCCATTCCGCGATCGGCCTGCAGACGCATGAGTAGATCGAGAATGAACTTCTGCACGGTCACGTCGAGAGCGGTTGTCGGCTCATCGGCGATCAGCAGCTCGGGCTCCGCGGCAAGGGCAATCGCGATCATGACTCGCTGGCGCATGCCGCCGGAGAGCTCGTGCGGGTACTGCTTGAGTCGTTCGCGTGGCGAGGGAATGCCGACTGCGGTGAACAGCTCGACGACGCGCTCGGTGGCGTCGGACTTGCTCAGGTTTAGGTGAAGACGCAGCGGTTCGGTGACCTGCTTGCCGACCTTCATGACTGGGTTCAACGATGTCATCGGGTCTTGGAAGATCATGCTGATCTCGTCGCCCCACAGCGCTTGGCGGTCCTGATTGACAAGCTCGGCGCCGTTGAATAACACCGATCCGCTTTCGATCTGGTGTGCGCTTTTCGCCAGGCCCATGATTCCGCGGTTGAGAACTGACTTGCCCGACCCGGACTCGCCAACGATGCCAAGTGTTTTGCCAGCATGCAGTGTGAATGACACGCCGTCGACTGCTCGGGCGAGCCCTCGCGGCGTGCGGAAGCCAACCCGGTAGTCGCTGACTTGTAGCAGGGGCGTGTCGGTCACAGCATGAGCTCCCGAACGTCGAAGTAGTCGCGCAGTTTGTCGCCGGCATAGTTCAGCGCGACGACGGTGAAGAACAGGCAGCCGATTGGGGTGAATGCCATCCATGGCGACGATTCAAGATCCCCGGAACTGGCCGTGTAGGTGCGAATGAGCTTGCCCCACGTACTGCCCTTTTCGATGGACAGACCAAGAAAGGCCAGTCCGCCTTCGGCCACGATTGCCACAGCCATGCCCAACAGGGCTAATGCCGCCATGGGGATCATGACATTGGGTAGTAACTCCTTGGTGAGAATGCGGAACGGTTTGGCTCCGAGCGTTCGTGCGGCCATCACGAACTCGCGCTCGGCAAACACCAAGGTTTGAGCGCGCGCCAACCTGCCGACAGGCGCTATCGACAAGATGCCCAGCGTGAGCGAAATCGTGAAGAGGGAGCGGTCAACGAGCGCGGTGATCAAGATGGCCAGCACGAGCCCAGGAAACGACAGCAGTACGAGAAAGAGGTAGCTAATGGCCCGATCGAACCAGCCGCCGACGAATCCGGCGATCATGCCAAGCGGGCCACCGAACACAATGCCAAAGGCAATAGCCGCGAAGCCAACTGTGAGCGACACTCGGGCACCGTAAATCGTGCGGCTCATGACGTCACGGGCGTCTTGGTCGGCGCCAAACCAGTGCTCTCCGCTTGGTGCGTAGGGCGGCTGCACGGGTGCTTCCTGCATGCGCCCAGTGATCGGATTTTCGCGTTCTTCGAGCACTAGGAAGTTGGCGTCGGGGTCTTTGAGCGGCAATACAGGGGCTAGTGCCGCGATGCCAATGATGAACACGATCCATCCGACCGAGACCCAAAATCCGAACCCCAGCCTCTTGTTGACAACATGGTCGGCACCGGTTTCGGCTTCGGCTGCGATCTCGACATCGGCGACGTTTGTTGGATTGGTAGGGCTCATGAGCGCACCCGCGGATCGAGGACGGTGTATAGCAAATCAACAAGGAAGTTCAATAACACGAAGGCGAGCGTGATCACCATGACGAGGGCCAACACCACGGGGAAATCTTCTCGCAGGACCGCTTCGACAATCGCCGTGCCGATGCCCGGAATACGGAAGTAGATCTCGACCACGAGTGAGCCGCCGATGAGAGTTGCGGCATTGATGCCAAACAAGGTCAACACCGAGAACATCGACGGCCGCAATGCGTGGCCGAACAACACCCGACGTTTCGAAACACCCTTGGAGCGAGCCATCAAGATGAAGTCTTCTTGCAGCGTGGTGATGAGGTCGGTGCGCAACAGCCGTTGAAAGACCGCGGCGATCGGTAGAGCGAGCGTAAACGCAGGCAAGATGAGCTGAATCAAGCGGTGGCCGTGGGTGAAGCCCCAGAACGGGTCGGTAGCTTCATAGGTGTCAGGCAACCAGTCGAGTTTGATAGCGAAGATGTAAAACAGAATCACTGCCAACGCGAAGTTTGGCAGCGATACCAGGCCAAAGGCCACAAACGTCGACACCTTGTCAGATGCCTTGTTCGCTCTTGACGCCGCAAACACACCCCAAGGTATGGCGATTGCCAGCGCCAAAATTTGTGCGATCACCATGAGCTGCAGCGTGCGCGGCAATCGTTCTTTGACGAGATTCAGCACCGGCGGTTGGCCGTCGGTGCTGAATTGCACACCGAAGTCGCCAGTGATGAAATCGCCAGCCCACCGGACATAGCGCTCGGGCAGAGGCTTGTCGAGGTGATACTGCGCTTTTGCTTCGTCTTGTAGGGCGATGTTCTGGGGATTCTCAGTGTCGCCCGCTATGGGCCCGAGAATGTTAAAGAGGGGATCGCCGAGCAAACTCATTGCTGCGAACGTCAGCATCGATACGCCAACGAGCAGCAGCACCATGGTGATTATTCGTTGTAGCCAATAGTTCAACTCTGCGATCCCCCCTAGTCAGTTTCGCCCCCCGACGCCGTCGTTAGTTTGTCTTAAACATGGTGTCAAACCATGTGCGGCCGTTGACTGAGCATCGGAACGGCGTGCCATCTTCGGTCGTACGGGCGCAAGCGTTTCGCACGTCCTCGGTCAAGGCATTGTCCCACAGGGTGTGGTTGAAGAAGACGTAGGTGTAGGCCTCATTGGTCATTGCTGACCATTGTTGAATCAAGTCAGTTCGCTCAGCCTCGTCATCGCTAGCGACCGCCGCCATCATGAGATCGTCGCGCTCCTCGTCGCAATACTTCACCCAGTTGAGTGAGATTCCGCCGATGGTGCGACACAGGACCCATACCGAATCACGTGTGAACTCAGGGTTGCCGAAGGTGCGCCAAGTGACGGCGTTGTAGAGACCAAATGCAGTCTCTTGAATGTGTTGGTCCTGTGGCAGTTCTTGGAATTCAACGTTGAAGAATGGTTCCCAACCTTCGTTCAAGAGCTCTGCGATGCGGGTTTGAACTACTGATGGTCCCGACCATTGGAGTTCCATGTTGATTTTGCCGTCGGTGCAGTTGTCAGCAAAGTCTGCGCAATAGCTCTCGACGAGCGGCCCGGCGAGCTCGGGCATGTCAGACAGTTGCTCGATGTCAGGGTTGAAATACGGGCTGTCTGGAGTAACGAATTGGTTCGCCGGGCGGGTCACGCTGAGGTTAATCAAGGTGTTGTAGTTGTTGACTGGCGATGCGTGAGTCAATGCCTGGCGGGCACGAATGTCATCGAACGGCGCTGTGGAGGTGTTCAGCTGGGCGAACGACTCGTCGCCGCTGTCATCGAGCAGGTTCTGAATGGCTGCGCTCTCGGCGAGTTCAGCGATTGACGCAGGATTAGTCGTCGCCAGGCCGTCGAGTTCGCCCTCAAGCAGAAGCTGGTTGCGCACGTCTGGGTCGGTTACGGGAACGAACTCAACAGCGTCGAGGTACGGCCGCCCGTTCCACCAATTCTCGTTGCGAACGAAACGCGTAATTGAATCCTGCGATCGACCGTCATAGGTGAACGGTCCAGTACCGACAGGCGCTTGGTTCAGCGTGGGATCTTCGAGGGCGGCCGCGAGCCACGTTGGTGAAGCAATCATTCCCAGCTGACCGGCGAGCGAGGTTGGGAAGTGAGCATCAGCATCGCTCAAGTTGTAGCGAACCGTCAGATCGTCGATGATCTCAAATGCTCCGTCTTCGAGTGGAATGTAGAACGGCTTCACTGCTAGCCCGACGAGTGGATCGCCGAGAGCGGTCTCGAAATTCACTCGAATAGCCTCGGCGTTTAGAGGGGTTCCGTCGTGGAACGTGACCCCTTCGCGCAGGGTCATAGTCCATGAAGTGAGGTCCTCGCTCGGTTCGAACGACTCGGCCAGGTACGGAACCCACTCGTTGTTCTCGTCGAAACGGACCAAGGTATCAAAGACGGCATTGGACATTGTCAAACCGGGCGATGACAACGCCGATGTGACGGGATTGAGCCCGTCAACGTCAGCTTCGAGGCCGTAGCGCAGGGTGCCGCCCTCGACTGGGGTGAGGTCTGAGTCGTCGGCGGTTTCGGTGACGATGGCGTCGCTTCCTTCTTCGGTCATTTCGTCGTCATCGGCCATCTCGCCGTCGTCGTCGGTGACGAGGTCTTCGGCGGCTTCGGCGACATCGCCTGCAGCGTCTCCTACTGCGGCGGCGCCGTCGCTGGCGACGTCGCCAACGGTGTCGGCGACATCGCTGATCGCGTCGTCAGCGCCACAGGCAGACGCGAACAGCGCCAAACCAACTAAAACTGCGAGCAGAGCCCGTAGCCGCAGAGAAGCAAAATGCATCAGAGAACCCCTTGTAAAAAAGTCGTAAAGGACAGATTCGCAAAGGTAGCCGACTTTCGGCTGCTCCGCAGAGTCGACCCGTGAGAACCTGATCGGTTCAGTTCGGCGTGACTGTCATCGCCGTTGGGCCACGCAGAGTGAGCGAGCGCTTCCATTCGGTGGCGCCGTCGTCGACGGAGTAGTCGCCCAAAACCTCGAGCAGTCGACTGAGTCCCTTGCGCAACTCCATGCGCGCCAGGTTTGCGCCGATACAGAAGTGAATGCCATGGCCGAATGACAACGGGGCGGGATCTTCGCGATCGAGCAACAGCTCATCGGGTCGGTCGAATCGACGCGGGTCGCGGTTCGCCGCACCGAGCAGCACAACAATGTTGCTTCCGGCCGGAATCACGTGACCTGCGATGTTCAGATCTTGCACGGCTGCTCGGGGGTCGGCCTTGATGGGTGGATCGAATCGGGCCAGTTCTTCGACTGCGTTGGGCCACAAATCAGGCTTGGAGCGGATCAATGCCCGCTGTTCGGGAAACCGATGCAGATTGACTAGCGAGTTACCGAACAGACCTGTCGTCGTTTCGTGGCCTGCGAACAGCACCAACCCGAACACTGCCACAAGCTCGTCGGTGCTGAGACGGTCACCGTGATCTTCGGCAAGCGCGAGACCGGTGAGCAGATCTTGTTGAGGGTTGGCCCGTTTTTCGCCGGCAAGCTCGGTGACATAGTCATGGAACTCGACATGTGCAGCGTTCATCGCCGCCAAGTCGAAGCCGCGGATCGGATCGAACAGTTGCGTCATGGTTGTTGACATGTCGGTGATCCAACGCCAGCGCTCGCGCGGCACACCAAGAAGTTCGGCGATGACGAATACCGGAAAGGGCGCGCAAAACGAAGCGACGGGGTCAACAGTGTTGCCCGGCCCAGACATCATGTCGTCAATCAACGAGTCGATGATCGTGTCCATCCGCTCGTCGAGGCGCGCAACTTGGCGAGGAGTAAAGGCGCGATTAATAAGACCGCGCAGTCGGGTGTGTACCGGCGGATCGGTCAACACCAGAAAGTTCTTGAGGAAGCTCGTGCCCTGTTTGTTGAGTCGGTTGTATGGCGGAACCGACAACAGCATGTCGGCTTGCTGAGAGCTCGTCGCCTCTGGTGACGCGAGTGTCTGTCGCGCTTCGTCGTAGCCCGTCACAAACCATTGTTGGTACATGCGCTTGTGCACGATTGGGGGTTGTTTGCGCATGGCTTCAAACGCAATTGACGGGTCGCGGGCCTGGTCGTCGCTAAACGGATTGCCCCACGAGTCACGTCCGAACACGGCTTCGGCCAGCCGGTCGCGTTTGACGATCTGACGGAGAACTGGAAACAAGACGGTCTCGACACGCATGACTAAGTTTGCCATGACGACAGATGTGGGGCTTTCTGGCCGCTTCGTTCAAGCGGGTCGTCACCGTTGGTATTAGGTTCGGTTCCATGCCAATTGCAGAGGTCAACGGACAGCGCATCAACTACGAAGATTCGGGTGACCCCGGTGGCGCTGAGGGTTCGGTGTTGTTGTTTAGTCACGGGTTCTTGATGGATCACACCATGTTCGATCACCAGGTTGCGGCCTTGAGCGCACACTGGCGCTGCGTCCGATGGGACGAACGAGGCTTTGGCGCAACGCCTGCGACGGGGCCGTTCAGCTACTGGGACTCTGCCAACGACGCAGTTGCGTTGCTCGATCACCTGGGCGTCGAATCCGCGATCTGGATCGGCATGTCACAAGGCGGGTTCTTGTCGTTGCGGGCTGCCCTGGCTCACCCCGACCGGGTGCAGGGCTTGGTCCTCATCGATTCACAATCGGGGCTCGAAGATCCAGCCTCCATCGACGGGTATCGGGCCATGATCTCCCATTGGGTTGGCGACGAGCCGTTGGGCGACGTTGGCGACTACGTTGCCGGGCTGATTATTGGTGAGCCCGCACTTTCGGCCGAATGGATTGCGAAATGGTCACAGCGTCGCAGCCCGCAAATGGAGTTCGCGGCAGGTGCGCTACTCGATCGCGATGACATCACAGAACGCCTGGGCGAAATCAGTTGCCCGGTTTTGAGCGTGCACGGTGAGGCCGATCAGGCAATTCCGATCGAGGCAGCTGAAGCCTTACAGGCAGCGGTTCGCGATGGTCGCGGCCTCGTGCGAGTTCCGGGCGCAGCACATGCCCCCAACATGACAGACCCGCATATCGTCAACAAGGCGATCGAAGAGTTTCTCGCCGGCTTGAGCTGATGCGCAGGCAATCGTGGGGCTGGCTAGGCGTTGGCGAGATCTTCTGCAGACGCCCACGTGGCGTGCGTGCCTGAACAGATCCGTTCCGGAAGCCGGATCCGCGTCACTGGCCCCGCAGCGAGCTGAGCGGCGTCGAAGATCAGGCACTGTGATTCGTCGGCGTTCACGTCGATTGAAAACGTGATCAGATAGCCGTCGTCTTCGCCGCGAGAGCCAACGCGGGGAGCCATCACGGTTTCGCTCACGAACACGCCGGGTTCGAACTCGAAAAGCTCTTCGGTTCCCGACTCGACATCGCGTTTGATCAGGCCATTGAACGCGAACAGTCCGTGTGCGCCGCGGGCTTCGTAGATGTAGCGGTGCCGGCGACCGCCGTAGCGCCCATTGATCATTGGAAACTCGGTCACGGTGTCGGTCAAGGACTCTTCGCGGGTTTGCCCGGTGGCCAGGTTGAAGCGCCACCTGTGCGCCCGACTCGCAAATGCATTGATGTCGAGCGACTCGAATCCCTTGAAATCAGGGCTAGGCCGTTCGTAGCCCAAGCAGGCTGGGTTGTGTTGGAAGAATCCGTCGAGGACAACCTCGTCGCCGTCTTCGTATGCATTTGCCCAATGAAGTACAAAGGTGGGATCAGCTTCGAACCATCGAATTTGGTCGGTGGACCCGTGTCGGGGAATCAGCGCGAATCGTGTTGGGGTGTCGTTGAAGAACCGGTTCTTGTAGTAGCCATCGGCAAGACCCTGAGGATCCCAGCCAAGCGGAAACTCATTGAGGATCGACCAGTTTTCGGTGAACGCCATGTCGTGGGGCAGCCGTGATCCCGCGAGTGGAATTTCTGTCCAGTTGGCGAGCGTGCCGTCGCGATCTACCACGCCGTAGTGCATATACGGAGCTGTCGTCGTGTAGTTGAAGAACAACAAATCGCCAGTGTGTGCGTCGACCTTTTGGTGAGCGGACACACCGTCGCTCGGAAACCAGCCGTTCCAAGCCAACGGACCTTGATCTTCGAGCGTGATTGGGTCCATCGCCCAGAGCTTGCCGCATTGGTAGAAGCTGGCAAGTGCGCTTCCTCGGTGCACCACGACGTCGGTGCTGCCGTTGTCTTTCATCATGGTCCGGGCGCCCGAGCCGGTCTCGGCTTTGGCTAGTCCCGGGTTCTCGGCGATCCCGGCCCACAGGCTCTCGCATGCTTGTTGTTCGGCCCGGAATCCGTCGGTTTTGACGAAACGGCTCGCATACCTGGCCTGGCCATTATCGAACGACATGGCGTGCATGAGCCCGTCGCCATCAAAGGGGTGATAGCGCTGCACCGGTTCGAACAAGGCGTTTTCGGTATTGCGCAGATATACGCCAGCGAGGTCTTCAGGGATGTGCCCTTCGACCTCGAGATCCCATGCGTCGTACTCGTGTACCTGTGGGCGCCATGGCCCGCTGCGGTACGGATGGGTGTCGTCGGGCGGCAGACCGGACTCGACTGGTCCGTGCTTTTGGATCTTCATGGTTGGCCTGCCTGGTGAGCGAGCACGTGAGCCGCTGGGATTACGTCAGTCGATATGAACGCAGCAGGGGTTTAGCAATCTCAGATACACATGAGTCGGCGAACCCGCTGGCGCGAGCGACGACGGCTTGCGATCGTCAAGGTTGCGCCGAAGCACAAACCACCAATGGCCAACGCTGCGATCTGGTCAGATTGCGAACCGGATACGGCAAGAATGTTTGCGTCAGACGATCCGCCGGTGCCAAGCGATGCCCCGTCGTCGGCAGCTGGAGTAGCAGCGGCGTCGATTGCGGCTTGAGCCGCTGCCGATGGGCGAATGTCAGGAGCGACCCAACGGTTCAGGTCGCTCGACAGCTCGGTGTCGACATTGCCTGATACGCCGAGACCGCCGAAGCGACCAACATCGGTCGCTGCAGTCGACACAACGGCGCCGCCGTTGTCAAACGTTGTCGAGGGTGCTGGTTTGAGTTCGAGCTGGATCACTGCACGCTGTCCGTCGGCGTACACCAGGCCGTTACCAAACGACACGCTGACTCGGTTGGCTCCAGTGATGGATACGGCGGGAACAAGATTCTCGCCGGCGTTGGCCGATGCGCTGACGACCTCGTAGCCGTCGAATTCGAATGTGAAGATATCGGTGAAGGTCGCGTCGAACTCGCCCTCGAAGTCGTCAAAGGCGGGGTCGCTGCTCCAAGCCATAAAGATGGCCGTTTCGGAGACGTCAATATTGAAGCCGCCAAAGCCGACGAACTCGTCGCTGTTTGTCACGGCGGCGGCGAGCGGACCGTCGAAGATCTGTTCCGCGCTGCCCTGGTCGATGTAGCTGTTGGTGACCGTGACCACGGTTGAATCAAACGATGATTGCGCCGCAGCCGAACCGGCACCGAGGCCGAATAGAAGTGCGCCGGTGCAGATCAGTGCAGTGATCCGTGCGGAGAAACGTGTGCGTGAGGTGCGCCGCGTGCAGGCGGAAGCAGAAGTGTGCATGCAAACACGGTAGCCGCGCGAAGCGCGCGAAGCCGCCAATCTTCGAGCGACTTCGCGCACCAGCGCGGTCAGTTCAGTGAATTTCGATCAAATCAGTAGATCTCGATGAGGCCAGCAGCGCCTTGGCCGCCACCTACACACATGGTTACGACACCCCATTTTGCGTTGCGTCGCTTGCCTTCGAGCAAGATGTGCCCCGCGCAGCGTGTGCCGGTCATGCCAAACGGGTGGCCGATCGAGATCGAGCCGCCGTTGACGTTGTACTTGGCAGGGTCGATGCCGAGCGTGTCGCGTGAGTAGAGGCATTGGCTTGCGAAGGCTTCGTTGAGTTCCCAAATGTCGATGTCGTCGACCGTGAGACCGTGGCGCTCGAGCAGTTTTGGTACGGCGTATACCGGACCAATACCCATTTCGTCAGGCTCGCAACCCGCAACCGCCCAACCTTTGAACGCGCCCATGGCCTCGACGCCGCGCCGGGAAGCTTCTTCGTCGCTCATCAACACCACGGCTGCCGCGCCGTCGGAGAGCTGGCTGGCGTTACCGGCAGTGATGTAGTTGCCTTCGCCGCGTACCGGCTGAAGTTTGGCGAGGCCTTCGATGGTTGTTGTTGGGCGGTTGCACTCGTCGCCGTCAACGGTGTAGTCGACGATTGTTTCTTCTTTGGTTTCTTTATTGACGAGGCGCATTTTGGTCTGCATGGGCACGATCTCTTCGTCGAACAGACCGTTTTCTTGTGCCGCGGCGGTGCGCATCTGGGACTCAAGTGAATACTCGTCTTGGTACTCGCGGGCGACGTTGTATCGGTCAGCGACGATGTCGGCGGTTTCGATCATGGCCATATAGATCGCCGGATATTGTTCGGCGAGAGCGGGGTCCATGTTGGCGCCGCCGCCAAATCCGGGGTTTGGCATAGAGATTGATTCAACGCCGCCGGCGACGACGACGTCAGCCCCGTCGTTGCGAATGTGATTTGCTGCAATCGCGATTGAGTTGAGGCCAGAAGAGCAGTGGCGTTGGATTGTGTTGCCGCCAGTCGTTACCGGTAGTCCAGCGAGAAGGCCGGCCAAACGGCCAAGATTCCCCGCGCCGTGTGCACCATTGCCGAGGGCTACGTCTTCTACGGCGTCGGGCTCGACGCCAGCGCGTTCTACGGCATTGCTGATCGCGTGAGCGGCCATCGACATTGTGGGCGTCATGTTGAAGCCGCCGCGGCCTGATTTGGCAAGACCGGTACGGGCGTATGAGACGAATACTGCTTCGCGCATGGGAGACCTCATGTCATTGATGTTCGGTAAGGAAGTTTGCTCCAACTGAAGCTAGCTCGCCACGCGTGCCGCGGGGCAACCTTGGTGGCTTCGCGTCAGCGGACGGAGCTGTTTGCGACACCGGCTGCGGGTCAGCCGGTGTCGCCCACAGAGACGATCGTGTGCCCAGTCGAGGTTGCTAGCTGCTTTGTCTCGTAGACGCAGGGCCGTCGTTGCGCAGTCGTTCGACATCGTGCATCGCGGTTCTGAGTTCGTCGATCCAACCAGCTTCTTGCTCGCCAACGAGACGAACGCACCAGGCAAGAGCCTCGCTGCGTGATCGAGCGATACCTGCATCGATCAGCGTGTCGAGCACGTGTCGCTCCGGCATGTCGAGGCGAGTCATCACGGGGACGTTGGCGCGGGTGAATACTGTCGATTCGTCGCCGCACGACACGCCCCATGAAACGGTCCGGGAAAATGCGTCTTGTGCCCGCTGGGCAACGGCGATGCGGTGTTCTCTTGTGTCTTCGCGAAAGGCCGAGATGCGTGCCGCCGCGGCCACGGCCGGGTCGTCGCCCTTCGCAATTTTGGGCGCAGCCACTCTTCCGACCACGAGAATCTCGTCACGATCGATTGTTACCGTCGGCGGTTCGCTGAACCAGTCATCGGGTAGTTGGCCCGCGAACCACGCGCTCACGTCGCTGGCTGAGACCGCAGGCGGTTCAGCGCGACGGCCTCGGCCGCGGCGATGCGATTGCTTGATCTTGTCGTGAATTCCGGCATGTCGGGACATATGCATCACCTTGTGGGTCTTGTGTAATTGTGTAATCATGTAACAAGGTAACGCTGCAGGATCGAACGTGTTCCCGAATTCAAGAAAAAGGTGCACCTGGACCTGTCATGTCTCTACGGTGCAAGCGGGGAGAATCCGGTGGGCGACACAACCGTTACTGCATGGCAAGACGCCGAGGAGGCGTTGGGTCATGGCGCGCTGCGCCAGGCGCTGTACGACGACCGTTCGAGGGTGATGGCAGATGTGGTTGCGACGCTCGACCATTCCGAGCACCGGGCTCGTCGAGATGCGTTGAATGCAGCGTTTACACCGACGGCGCTAGTAAACGCCCAAAGCCAGCCCACTCCGTTGGTAATTCCTCAACGTTCGGCAGCTGCTGACGAATTCGCCAGCGCAGACTTGTGTCAACTCGTTCGGAGCCACATGGCCGCCATTTCCGCCGCCGTCGCTGGCATTGATCTTGATACATCGAGCGCAGACGAACGAGAGAAGTTCTCCGATCTGATCAACCGTTTGGAGCGCGCCGCTCGGACTACAGCGGCACATGCTGACCGTGAAGACCGGATGGCCGACGGCGACACAGCATTGACGCTGTTTGCCGCAACCTATTACCGCCCTGCCGCTGACCGTCGCCGCCACCTACTTGGTCGCAACCGAGCCCGGATTCTCTCCGACAAGGATCTGCCCAACGATGCGCTGACTCAGCTGTTGCGAAATCAGGGTCTACTCGGATTGGCTGACGAGGTCATTTTGCGCGACGTGGCCTACGTGGCTTGGCGTGGTGCAAACGCCAGTGTCGATCACGTGGTGCACGCCTTGCATCACATTTTTGAGTGGGTTGGAAAAGCGCCGCAGGAGCGCGAGCGGCTTGTTGGCAACAAGGACGTGTTGCAGGGCTTCGTGCAAGAGTCCATGAGGCTTCACCCTGATCCGATCGCAAGCAGAATCGCCGGGGCCTCGATCGAGCTCGCCTCGGGCAAGCGTGTCGCGCAGACCGACCACGTCACTGTTGATGTGGTCGCAGCGAACCGCGATGCTGCGGTGTTTGGCGCACGGCCCGACACGTTTAATCCCGATCGTGAAATTCCGGCCGGTGTCCCGCGGCACGGACTGACCCTTGGAGTCGGCTCACACGCGTGTGCAGGCGCGGAGTTGGTGGTTGGCACCAGCGATCGTGAACCGACCGGTGGCGCTATAGGTGTCGTTACAGAGATTGTGCGTGCGTTGCTGATCGCGGGTGTCAAGGCCGACCCGTCACGCGCACCCGCTTCTGACGGGGATTCGTGGCTTAGCTACCCAGTGGTCTTTGACTGAAGGCCGTCGGCCCCGTCATAGGAAATGGGGTTGATCGGCGAGGCTGATTACCAAGGGTGGTCGTTGCCTTGCCAGGTGAGGAAGCGCCCTGAGTCGGCCTTGGTTAGTCCGGCGAGTACCGACACGATGCCAGCGGCAGAATCGTTGACCGAGAGAGCGGCGCCTGGGCCGCCCATGTCGCTCTGTACCCAGCCAGGGTGAATCGCCACGTGCGTAACCTCGGGATCGGCTGTGGCCGACATGACGGTGATCATGTTCATGACCGACTTTGACGAGTTGTAACCAACGTCGAAGGGCATCTTGGCGCCGATGACCATCGACCCAAGTTGCGATGACACGTTCAGCACCACGGGAGCGGAGCCGTTCGCGAGCAGCGGTCGTACCTGCTGGGTGACCAACATGGGCCCCACGGCGTTGACCTCGATTTGGCGCATCACGACCGGCTTCGATGTTTGCAACGGCCCCTGAGCTCGTCGGTCGACACCAAGATCGACAGAGGTCATGCCCGCGTTGTTTATCAATGTGTCGATGGTGTCTGTCTGAGCGGCAAGCGCAGGGCCAAACGCTGCGATCGAGGCATCGTCACCAATGTCGAGTTGCAGCACGCCCGCTGCTCCAGCATCTCGGAGTTCAGCGGCACCTTCGGGGTTGCGAGCTGTACCCCAAACTTGGTTGCCGGCTTCGATCAACTTCTTGGTGATTCCGAGGCCAATGCCTCTTCCTGCACCTGTCACCACAATGCGTCGACTCATGGGCCGACCCTAGTCTCGAGTGATGATCACAGGTATTTCGGAAACGGCGTCGACCGTTCAGTCCAAGACGGTGCGGGCGACGGTCATGCAGGTCCCGCGCCTCGGCGAACTCGAGGTGCTCAATCAGGTCGCTATCGAAATTGACGGTGATGGAGTGATCGCCGCAATCCATCACGACGACCGCCTGTGCGATTTGGATCTCGGCAAAAACGTTGTGCTGCTTCCCGGGCTCGTCGACACCCATATCCACGCCCCGCAATGGCCGCAGCTCGGCACTGGGCTCGATCTTCCGCTTGAGAAGTGGCTGCTTGAACACACCTTTCCCCTCGAAGCCCGTTTGACCGAACCGGCCTTCGCCGCAGTGGTTTGGCCGGCACTGGTGTCAACGCTGCTGGCCCACGGCACGACGACTGCGGTGTACTACGCGACGATCAATGTTGAAACAACAACGATGCTTGCTGCGACATGTGCCGAGCTCGGGCAACGCGCGTTTGTGGGGCGCGTGGCCATGGACCACCCCGACGGAACCCCAACCAACTACCGCGATGCCAGCGTCGCAGCGGCCGTCGACGCTTCGTTTGCTTCGATCGAAGCGATCAATGACATCAGGTCTTCGCTCGTGCGACCGATCATCACACCGCGGTTCACGCCGGCGTGCACCGACGCTGCGTTGGCAGGCCTTGGCGACCTCGCCGCGTCGACAGGGGTCATCGTGCAGACTCATTGCTCAGAGAGCGACTGGCAGCACGGATACGCGAACGAGCGGTTTGGCATGTCCGATACCGAAGCGCTGGCTGGGTTTGGCCTCATGCGAGACCACACCGTGCTGGCCCACGGCGACCACCTGAGTGGCGCTGACTTTGGCATCGTTGGTGCGGCGGGTTCAGGGGTCGCGCATTGCCCGCTGTCCAACGCCTATTTCGCGAACGCGGTGTTTCCGCTGCGCCGGGCACTCGACGCCGGCGTGCGGGTTGGGCTTGGTACCGACATTGCTGGTGGATCGAAGCCCGGAGTGCTCTCGCAATGCGCCGATGCAGTCACCGCCTCGCAGATGTTGCACGACGGGGTCGACGCGTCGATAGAAGCGGCACATCGAGGAGTCGCCGGTTCGCGAGTGTCGATCGTCGACGCGTTTCATGTAGCGACCCGGGGCGGCGCAGACCTGCTCGGCATTAACGCAGGCGCGCTTGACGTCGGCCGATTGTTCGACGCCATTGCAGTCTCGACCGCCCGGCCTGGGTCTGCGCTGCAGATTTGGCGTGAGATTGACGACGATGCGCGGCGCTTTGAGAAGATCGTGCGCCTCGCAACCCCGCAAGACATCGAGAAGGTATGGGTAGGCGGCACCCAAGTCGCGGGCACAGGAGGCCCGTGAACTACTCGTAGTCAGGTCGGGTGAGTACTGTCGGCCCATGTCGCTCGATCCACGAACCCCAGTTGTTGTTGGCGTAGCTCAAGCCAAGCAACGCCCCGAAAACCTCGCAGACGCAGTCGAAGCCGTGGCCATGATGGAGCAGGTCGTTCGCGATGCGGCAACCGACGCTGGAGCACCGGCGATGTTGACGTCACTCGATCACATCGGCGTGGTGCAGGGTGCGTGGAAATACAGCGATCCGGGCCGTCTTCTCGCTGATCGTGTTGGGTCGTCAAACGCACGCACCTCGCTTTCTGCCAACGGAGGTAATTCACCCCAGTCGTATCTGAACTCGCTCGCTGCTCGAATTCAGACGGGTGACTTGAACAGTGCGGTGATCTGCGGAGCCGAGACCATCTGGTCGCGTCGGCGCCAGCGCCGCCACGATCTCACTGTCGAGTTCACCCGCCAGACCGACGTTGAACCTGATGAGCGTTTTGGGGCAGATGTGCCCATGCAATCTGAGTTTGAGAAGTCTCGTGGCATGGAACAGCCAGTGAACTTCTATCCACTCTTTGAGTCAGCGATTCGTGCTTGTCGCGGTGAGACACTCGACGAGCATCGTGACCGCATCGCTGAACTGTGGGCCCGCTTCAACACGGTTGCTGTCGACAACGAATACGGCTGGGTTCGCACAGCGATGACTGCCGAAGAGATTCGCAATCCGTCGACTGCCAATCGCATGGTCGGCTTTCCGTACACCAAGGCCATGAATTCGAACTGGGATCTTGATCAGGCAGCCGCAGTAATGATTTGTTCTGTTGGTCATGCCGAAGCGTCGGGCGTGCCGCGCGACCGGTGGGTCTTCCCGCTGGTCGGTACCGATGCACATGACACCTATGAGGTTTCCAGGCGACGGGATCTTCATTCGTCACCTGCGATCACCGAGGCCGGAAGCCGGCTCTATGCGTTGGCCGACATTGGGCCACACGACATTGACCACCTAGACCTGTATTCGTGTTTCCCGTCAGCGGTGCAAGTTGGCGCTCAATCGCTGAACATCGATCAGAGCCGACAGCTGACACAAACGGGCGGTCTGACCTTTGCGGGTGGGCCTCTCAATAACTATGTCACCCACTCGATCGCAACGATGGTCGATACCTTGCGCGATGACGCTGGCTCGGTGGGCTTGGTCACGGCCAATGGCGGCTTCCTAACCAAACACGCGTTGGGGTTGTACTCGACCGAGCCGCCCAATGCTGGCTACCAGGCAGACGATGTGCAAGATGCTGTCGACAAGGTTCCGCAGACAGCCGTGGCCGTCGACCATGTCGGTGATGTCACCGTCGAGGCGTACACCGTCATGCACAACGCGCACGGTCCTGAGGTTGGCTTGTGCGCAGTGCTGACATCAGACGGCTCTCGGTCGTGGGGCAGGGTGACCAACGCGTCAGCAGCCGCCGAGATGACCCGGGAAGATGTGATCGGCCGAACGGCGCATCTCGACGCGGATGGAGAGTTGTCGATCGCCTAGGGCTAGTCGACGCGCTGATGTACCGACGCGCTGATGAACTGACGCACTGGTGAACCGACGCGCTGATGAATTCGAATCGATCTGGCGACATCGCAGAGGTCATCGAGTCCGCGCCTGTAGCGCAGCGAGCGCAGCCAGGCCAAGAAGCGCAGCAGAAATGATCAACGTCGAAGACACACCAGCCGTCTCAGCGACAAGACCAAGCGTCACCGCACCCAAGACCTCAAATATCGCCATGGTTTGACCGACGAGCGAATGGGTGGTGGCCCTGATCTCGCTTTCGGTTTCACGATTGGTCCACGCTTCGATCAACGGGTAGGTCGAGTCGCGACCGGCGTCTTGCAACAGCAGACCCAAACCAATGATCAGCGTGCCCGTGGCGGCTGCGATCGTGAGAGCACCGAGAGCGGCGACCGTCATGAGTGCGCACGCGGGAATGATCAGACGTGTAACCGATAGATCATCTGCGCTCAGCCTGTGGCTGATCACGTTGCTGACCGCAATGCCGGCCGCCGCCATCGCCAGCAAACACGCACCGGTCACCGTGATCGAGTCGCTGTCGGCACCGATCGATTCGATGAATCTCAGGTAACCGAGTCGGTCCATCACGTTGCTCGTCAGGCTCATCAATGCAACGACGGCCAGGATGACCTTGAGGCGCGGACGGCCCCGTGCCGAGGCGATGCCTTTGCGAAGTACATCGCGAAATCTGTTGAGTTCTGACGCTGGAGTGAAATGGTTCTCGTTCGTGCGAAACGCCCACGCTGCGGCCACAGCGAGCTGAGCGATGGCCGCACAGATGATGGTCAATCGAATCGACGAGCTTCCGATGGCCATGACGCAGAGCACGAGCACAGCGCCCACCCCAATGCCCCACCTGTGGCGGCGCAAAATCAGCTCGTCGAGGCCATCTTTGGACTGTCGTTCGTCGCTGACCCACGCGAGTTGCGAACCGCTACGAAAGGTCCACCCAAGTCCGTATAACGCCTGCGCGGGCAGCACGACCCAGAAGTTGGTGTCGGTTACCGCCCACGCGTAGCTGAGACCGATCATGGCCAGCCCGATTACCACCGACCATTTACGACTATGAAGATCGGCGACGACGCCCGTCGGCGTTTCGCAGAGCAGGACAGTTAGGTCAAGTACCACGCCCATAGCAATGAGCTGCAGCGGTGACAGCTGCAAAACGTCGATCCACCAGACGATGAGAGCCAACCAAAAAGCCCAGCCGATGCCATCTTCGATTGCGCCGGCACGCAGGTAGAACTGGCTCGGATCTCTTGCTGACCTCGGGCGGCCCGGTGACTCGGAACGATTCGCGTGGTTGGTCACTCGGTGAGTCGCCGGACTGTGCCCGTCGTCGGGTCGACTTCGATCGTGTCGCCGTCGGTGATCTGGTCTGTCGCGCCGAACACCCCAACGACGGCAGGAAGCCCGATCTCGCGTGCCAGGACTGCAGCATGCGACATCGGCCCGCCACTTGCCGTGACCAATGCGCCGGCAATGCCGATGACGACATTGAATGCTGGAGACGTGGCGTGGGTGACCAGAGCCATTCCGGGCTCAAGTCGATTGAGGGCGTCAGAAGCATCGACTGCGACGACAGCGGGGCCGACCCACGGTTTCTGGTCGGTGTTGATGCCAACGCCGCTGAGTTGGGATCCGCCATCGAGTTCACTGGCGGCATTGCGCGTGTCGGCCGCGATGGCCCCCATGCCGAGCGCGTCGATCGATGCTTGTGTCACCTGAGCGAGTGTGCGCATACCAATCGGCAACAGATGCAGTGGTGGTTCTTGTGGTTCGCCACCGAGATATGACGGGGGATCGGCCAATCGCAACGCATGTCGGGTGTCGCGCCGAGATGCGATGGTTTGAGACGTTGGGACCGCGCTGGTCAGAAGGTCACAACATTCGTCGAGGCTCAGTTCGGTGACATCTGTGGGGCGTTCGATGCGATTAACCGCTTTAGCTCGACGTCCGAGTTCGAGCACCACGCGGCGAAGGAGTCCGAGCGGCCACTCGATCGTGAGTGGCCCCTGTGCGTCTCGCATGTGCATGGCCTGACGAGCCCCGGCAAGCTTCTCGTCGAACTCCGCGCGGTGCTCGGTAGGTACGCGAGGTCGAAGACGGTTGGCGCGAACAATCGGTGCATCGGTGTCGGTGTCGGTGACCCGTGCGTTCATGATGGATTTGAGAATCAGCGCTGGATCTTCGAGTAGCGCTCGGTCGTCGAGGTCATAGCCGGAATAGATGATCCAGCCGTACACGTGCAGATAGGCACGCAGTAATTGGGCTGCTCTCGCCGATGTGGAACTGACCTGATCCAGGTTCTGGGGGATGGTGCCTTTAGCGTCGACCTCGTCGCGAATCGCACGCAGCATTCGTTGCGGCTCCGATGTCTCAGGCGAAGCGCCAATCAAGGCCGCGAGAGCTTCTGCAGCATTGATTCCCCAGTCTGCGCAGGCTGCAACAAAGAGCCCAAGCGGACCAATGTCAGAGGCGTGCAGCACATGGTGCTCTTCGTTGCGTTCACGCACATGGTTGTGCACGCGACGAAGTTCGTCGGTGAGTTGGTCATTGTCGAGCGTGTCAAGGTCAACCTGTTGCATCGAAAGATTCAGCTTGATGAGCTCTTGCTCGCGATTTGGCCAACGCTCGAGCACGGCAAGCCACGGCGGGGCATCAAGATTCGCTTTCGCGAGTCGTTCGCGTCGCCGAAGTTCCGGGTGGAGCCGAAAGGCAGCGCGCACGACGACGTCTGGCGGTTGGCGTGAACTGCTGCCGCCAAGCAGTGGTTTGACTTGCGTGTATGCGAAACCGTGCACGAACCGCATCGCCATTGTTTCGGCAGGCACACCAAGCTCAGCAAACACCCGTCGGTAGGCGCTTTCGACGGCATCGACTGTGACGGCTTCGATCATTGGTGTGATCGGATTCGCGAAATGACTGCGGTCGAGCGCCCAGCTTCCGGGTCCGGGTGGGTCCCAAAGCAAGGCATCCGCTGTCGTCATTTTGAGATTGTAGGTGCCTGGAATCTGGGCGATCTGTTGTTATTGGCGCCAATGGTCAGTCGAGTCGCCCTTGTTGTGTGATGCGGTTCCGGAAGCGCATGATCGATGCTCCTGCGGCAACCGCGGTCACACCCGCGATGCCGAGGGGCGCGGTGAGTCCAGTGCCTGTCTCTGGCAGCGCGTCGACAGGGAATGATGCGCCCACGATGCCTCCGTCTCGGCGACGCACGGCCACGGTCGCAGGTCGCGGACGCCCCGCTCCGGGACCGTCTGGCCACGTGCTCGTTTCAGTCGGATTGTCGACCGTTCC
Organism: uncultured Acidimicrobiales bacterium; assembly: GCA_937991435.1. Lineage (GTDB taxonomy): Bacteria > Actinomycetota > Acidimicrobiia > Acidimicrobiales > UBA10347 > UBA10347. Next base: position 3,390 of record CALKPY010000040.1, on the reverse strand, counting down.
GCGATCGCCAGGGTGCTGAATGTTAATGAACACCGTCGAACCATCGGGCGTTGAGGTCACACCGGTTACCTCGCAATCGACCGGGCCAACAAGGAAGCGTTTCATTTCACCCGTTGACGGATCGGCCAACAGCATTTGATTGTTCGACCCGTCGGGCTGATTGCCGTCGGTCTGGATCCACATGCGCCCGTTGTCGTCGATCCAGAGACCGTCGGGCGAACCGAGCAGGTCACTTGCGTCGACTGTTGATCCGTCGGTACCGTCGCCCGCGCCCGCGAGCAAAAAGAAGTCCCATGAGAACTCGGTGTTGGCCGGGTCGCCGCCGTCTTCCGTCCACTTGATGATGTGACCGAATTCGTTGTCGACACGAGGGTTGGCTGCGTTGGGTTCTTCACGCCTGGTGTTGTTGGTACAGGTGACAAATGCTTCACCGGTTGTCGGATGCACGGCGGTCCACTCGGGGCGGTCCATCGGCGTTGCGCCGAGAATGTCTGCGGCCATGCGCGCCTTGATCATGACATCGCCCTGGTCTGCGAATCCGGCGTCTTCGTTCAAGCCGTTTTCGCCTTGAACGAGTGCAAGCCATTCACCGCGCCCCCCTTCATCGAAACGAGCGACGTACAAGGTGCCTTCGGTCAGCGGACTGTTGTTGGCCGCAATCTCATCGGCCCAAGGCTTGGCGCCAACGAACTTGTACAGATAGTCGAATCGTTGGTCATCGCCCATGTAGATGACAGCTGCGCCATTTGCAGCGGTCGCGAAAGCCGCGCCTTCGTGCTTGAATCGGCCGAGCGCCGAATGTTTGATTGGCGCCGCCTCGGGTTGAAAAGGATCGATCTCGACCATCCAGCCGAACCGATTCGGTTCTTGTGGATTCAGATCGGCCCGAAACCGGTCGTCATTGCTGGCCCACTGGTAGCCAAACCCTTGCGCTGCCACGCCGTATCGAGCGTTGATCGCCGCTTGCTCCTCGGTGATTGCGTCAGCTTCCCCGCCAGTCTGTTCCCAGAAGTAGCCATTGAAATTCTCTTCGGTTGTGAGGTAGGTGTTCCACGGCGTGTAGCCATTGCCGCACTGGTTGATCAACCCGACCGGTTGTCGCCCGTCTGGGTCAGCGTCGGTCTGCATCAGACGATGTCCAGAGGCTGGTCCGCTCATCGTTGTGGGCGTGTTGACATGAATGCGGCGGGCGTACTTGGATTCGACGGTGGCCCATTGGCCGTCGGCGTCCATCTCGATCTCGACGATGGACACGCCGTGAGCAGCCTGCTCTTTGCGCGTCTTTTCCTCGGTCCAATCAGTTGGGCCGTCGGTGTGTAGGTGGATGCCGACGGTGTACTCATGATTGATGGCGAGCAGACCGCGAGTAGAAGATCCGTTGATCGGAAAATAGCGGATGCCGTCGTGACCCATACCCAGCTGCTCGGCCTGCTCAGCCGCAGAGTTCGATGCGTCTTGGGCAAAGGCAGGGCCACTTGGCACGATTGGATCGCCCCAGGGCACAATCGCTTGCGAAACGTAGCCGTTGGGGAGTGTCACGGCATCGGCGTTACTCGTTGGGATCGCCGTGAAGTTTCCGACGATCGGATCTGGCTGAGCGGCTGCGGTTGTAGTTGAGCCTGCGGCCATGAACCCGGCGGCGCCGACAACTCCGCCCCTGAGCGCCTGACGTCGAGTCACCTCAGCGTTCAGAATCGACAGTAGAGGTCGGTTGCCGGAGTGATTGGTTGCAATGTCGTCGTCTACGAAGTCCATTGCAAACTGTTGCACACGATCGCCGCACACGAAAAACCTGGTCTGCGTCAAACCTGGTCTGAGTCAAACCTGGTCTGGGTCCGGACGCGACACCGACCGCCGGGAGATCCGACGGCCGGTGAAGGTGCTCTTGGAAGTCTGTTGTGCGTCAGTCGGTTATGGGCAGAGAACGTTGGTCAGGCCAACGGTGCATTCGAGCACAAGGGCGACGTCGGCGACTGTGGTGACACCATCGTCGTTATTGTCGCCGTCAGCGCAGGTCGCAACCGGTAGTTCAAGGCCGACAGCAATGCGCATCGTGAACGATGCATCTTCGACGTCCCACGAGCCTGAGCAGTTCGTGTCGCCGCGTTGGGCGACAACAACGTCGACGACGATGTCGCCAGCGAGGTGGGCATAGGTCTGGTTGCCAGATTCTCCAACCACGTGCAGGTTGCGGTTGCCGATGATGGCGATTCCCTCAGCCTGGCTGAAGTTGTCGATTTCGGTGCGTCCGAGTTCGGCGAATGTTCCCGCCATCCAGTCGCTCACTTCGTAGTGGCGGATCGATGAGTTCTCGTCGCTGAGGGCGAGAATGTTGCCCGCTTCGTCAATAGCGACACCCGAGGTGTCTGACACCTCAAGGGACAGGTCGATCGAGCCAGCGAACACGCCGTCTGCCGAGAAGCGGTCAACGCGTGGTGGGTACTTCTCGGTTGGCACGTACCAGTAGGTGCCGTCCCAGGCGAGGCCTTCAGGGCCCTTGTTCTGGTAGACGTAGTTCGACGGAACGATGCTGATCGTTGAGGTCGAAGAGCTGATGACGTTTCCGGTCTCTGGTACATCAGCAATGTGGATGTTTCCGAAACGCTCGTCAACAAAGGCGTATGTGTTGCCAGAAATCCAGGCGACGCCTTCGACGTCAAGCGATGGAGCCATGTTCAGCTCAATCTTGCGAGGTGCGACGCTTGAGTCGATGTTATGGCTGGCGTCGAGGGCGAACTCATATGCAGCGCTGCGACCGTTGTCGACAACCAGGAGTCGGTTGAAATCGGCGTTCCAAGTTGCGCCGGACATCTCGGTGCTGTCGGTTCCCAAGGTGTCGTAGGCCGAAGCGATCTCCGTCAGGTCACCAACGCCCGATGTCATCAAAGCGAAAGCGCTTCCGGCGAGTCCGAGGGTGGCAACCACAGCGATGACCATGGTCAACAGGCTGCGGCGGATTCGGGACCCGAATCGGGGCGATGGGTTATTGCGGAGTGTCTGCACCTGTATCCATCGGCCACGCCACCCAACGTCATGAGCGCGATCGGCGCGATGAGGCAACAGGGATGGGCCATGTGGACCGCTTGGGTACGGGACGAAATACCTACGACGCGTATAAACCAGATGGGTCAGGCCAACCCGCCCACCTTGTGTGGCTTTTCGCGACACCTAGCGTGTGGCTGTGTCTCAATACCGTGCTTGCCTAAACACTGTGCCTGTCTAGACACTGTGGTTGGTTAAACATTGGGTTTGTTTTACCAGTCTGTTCTCGATGACTGATCTCTCGATGACTGATCATCGGCAAGTGAAATCCTGGCAGTACCGCTGCTGGCATCTGCAACTGCTAGGCGTAGCGCTGCAAGCCGGTCACGAGCAACCACAACATGTCGT
>CALKPY010000039.1 GCA_937991435.1 uncultured Acidimicrobiales bacterium | reverse complement strand
TGTTGAATCTCTCCACCCTGCGCCTGAACCGTCGGGCTCGCCATCGCTGCGAGCACTAGTAGCACCCCCACCAGAAATCCAGTGCCAATACCGACTCTTCTCGTCATCTGTTGACGATTGCCCCCACGTGGTTCCATCATTGCGCTCCCCTTTGTTGACCGCCTACTTCACGGTGGCGGATTCCGGGAGCTTTCTATGACACAAAGTCGTGCGTACGACCTTCAAACGTGTGATGTAACAACAAGTTTCGTGCGATGTAACAAGTAGTTTAGATCGCTCCCAGCGGCGGCTGACCGGGTTTGGCTGAGATCGACCAGTCAGGGCTGAAACGTCAGACTCGGCACCACTTCGCGGCGGCGACGAGTGTCGGCCACAATCACGGCCGAGACAAGAGAAGCGGAGCCCGCAACAACCAAGCTGAGGTGCGCCCAACGCAAACATTGGCCGTCAAAGGCCACTCCGGTGCATGCCGTGCGTTCAGTTTCTGAAAATTGCGTGATCGGTGCTGCTTCGCTCGCGATTTTTTCATCAGCAGTCTCGCCTATTCCATCTGGCGAAGAGGAGTCACCCGATATCACCCCCGCCGCTACGGCGCCGACCGTCGGGGCAGCAGTTGGTTCCGGCGTAGGCACCGCTGTTGGGGAAGCGGTTGGCACAGGCGTTGGATCTAGCGTGCGAGCAAAAGCCGCTCGCTCGCGTTCGGTGACCTTCAAAGCGTCGAAATCAACCACGACACCATCACTTGTCGGCGTCGGCTCGGGAGTGGACGTCGGGCCAGCAGTCGGGGTTGGACCTCGCGTCGGCTGCGGCGGCGGTGTCGGCACTGGCGCAGCCCTTGGCACTGCGGTTGGAGCCTGAGGAGCCGCACCTGATGACGACGGAACAAAGGTGGTGAAGGCACACGGGTCACTGCCCTGCTGCGATTCAATCAAATTTGAGACTCCGTCGCTGTCCCAATCACTGTGGGGACTCACCTGAAGATCAAGATTGGTGAGACCGCGGCACGAATGCAGGCATGGATTGAGACCGATCTGGACCTCACCCAGGTTCGTCATTCCGTCGGCGTCCCAATCACCATTGGGCGATTCGTTGAGTTGATTCGCGGTGAAAATACCGCCAACACATGGCGAAGTTTGTGCTTGGGCGTCGGGAGCGGTGACCGCACCAGCCAGCTGAGCCAGAGTGACCAAGATCGTCACGACTCCAGCTAGCAATCCGATCCGCACAAGCGCCGACTTCTCGACTCGGCCGAGTGCGGCAACAAGTTGTCGAGCGGGGAATGGCATGAGAGTCCTTGAGGGGGCCGAAACTGTCTAGCATCACCCGCACGACGCTGCACATCAAGAATGCCAGGTGAACTAACCGATCCCACCCCAATCGCGCAAAATTGGCCACGCGTGCATCGAATAACAGCCGATACCGTCCCAACAATGACCCGCGTGCTCGTCACAGGAACCGACCAGGCGATCGGAGCTTCGCTTCTCGCACGTCTCGTCCGCCATGATCTCATTCCCGTCGCTGCTGTTGGCGACGGCACCGGCCCGGTCCTCGCTTTTGACGGAGCCGCTGTTCGCGATCACGCGATTGCGGTCGACCTCGACACCCACAGCAGCATCGAAGCAGCCCTGAACGACATCGATGTGCTCGTGCACAGCCGAGATGTACGTCCGGGACAAACTGCGTCGATCACCGATTCAGTCAAGGCCATGGCCAGCGCATGCGCAGACACCGACACCCATTTCGTGATGGTTTCTCGAGTGGGTGCAGACCTCAGCTCCCTTGACCATCGCAAGCAACTGTGGCAAGCCGAACAGATCATCGAAGACACGCCCGGTCTTGGATTTACTATTCAACGGGTCACGCACCCTCACGCCGCGCTGAAGTCACTCATGCAAGGCCTATGGCTTCCACTGCCTGCGGCCACCCCCGTGCAACCAGTGAGCCCAAATGACATCGCTGGCCGCGTCGTCGGCCTGATCAAAGTCGGGCCGTCCCAGCGGGTACGCGACTTTGGCGGACCTGAGTTAATGAGTTTTCGAGAAGCGTCAAATATCATGCGACAGGTGACCGGATCGTTACCTCGCTCCATTCCGCTGCCGCGAGTCGGCGTGCTGGCCGAAGCTCGCGATGGCGTGCATGTCACTCGATCAGGCGACCGCGGTTCCGAGAGCTTCCGCAATTGGCTCGAAGCCCACAAGAACGACTGAGCAACGCAGGGCCGGCGCAGTCCATTTGCCGCGAAAAGGTGGCATTCGCCGTGCACAGGGGCGCCACCAGGCGCGGTATACCACGTTGCGAAGTCCGAGCCGGTCATAGTCTCCATAGAATGGGCTGCTCATGTTCGGCTTGGTTCTCCTCCTGCTCATCGTGGTGCCCATAGTTGAGCTGTATGTACTGACTCAGGTCGCCGATTCGCTCGGTTGGATCAACTCGATCGGGCTTTTGCTGTTGATCAGCGTTGTCGGCGCAGTCCTTATGAAGTGGCAGACCGCCGGCGCCGTCGGACGAGTGTTCAAACGCCTTCGCGGTGGCGAGTTGCCATCTGCAGAACTCGTAGACGGCGGCCTCATGATCTTTGGTGGCGCCTTGCTGCTCACGCCCGGCTTCTTCACCGATGTTGTCGGTATCGCCATGTTCCTACCGCCGACCCGCGCCATCGCCCGGGCTGCAGTTCTTAAACGAGTCAACACCCGTGTTGGCGAATTCAAGACCAACGCCGCGGGCCGCGCCGGAGCATCGTTTGGCGGAAGCTTTCCCGGCGGTTTCCCGAATTCAAGTGGTTTCCCGAACTCCGGATTCCCCAATGGAACACAATCTCACCGGCCCAATCGACAAGCGCGTACCGGCGATTGGATCGATGTGAACGAAGTCGAACATGTCGACCTCACCCGCAACGACAACCCCGATACGCGCCCTCCCCTGAACCCCCCAGGAGCATCTACATCATGATGGAATTCGACGAAGTTGAGGAAGAAGAAGAGGTAGAGGTACGGGAGGAAATCGTGCCCGGCGTGGCCCGTGCACTCAGCCCGATGGCCCGCCGCATCTTGGCAATGAACCCCAGCCCTCGCACTGGTCTCGGCACCAATACCTACATGGTCGGAATCGACGAGATTGCGATCATCGACCCAGGTCCCATGGACCAGGGACACATCGACGCGATCATTGGTTGCGGCGGCGATCTCATCAAATGGATCCTCGTCACGAACGGATCCGAAGAACATGCAGGCGCGGTTCCCGAGCTCGCCAAACAGACTGGCGCAATCGTCATGGCGATGTGCGACATCGACTGCGATGTGGTCCTCAAAGACGGGCAACAGCTCGTCGGCACCGAGTTCCGCCTGACCACCAAGCATCTACCCGGGCCGTCAGCTAAGAACGTGGGCTTCATGCTTGAAGAAGAGCGCATGCTCATTTCTGGCGACCTCATTGTTGACGGACCAAGCACTGCAATCGGCCCGCCAGACGGCGACATGGCTGCATACATCACTTCCCTTGAATCGTTGCGCAAACTTCGACTCAAGCGAATTGCTCCGGGGCATGGCTACGTCATCGAGGAGCCAAAAGTTGTTGTGCCCGAATACATCGCACACCGTCTTGAGCGCGAGGCCCAAGTACTTAAAGCGCTCGGCTCAGATACCAAGCGGGTCGAAGACCTCGTGCCGATCATCTACCCCGACCTTGACGAGGAACTCGTCGAAATGGCCGAGGGCACTGTCTGGGCTCACCTGATCAAGCTGCGCACCGATGGCAAGGTCAAGGGCCAGAAGAACTTCACCGCCGTCTGATCGCAGATCCGCTCGGCTTCGAGCGGTGATCAACTCGTGATGTGAACGAGCACTGCCGATTCTGGATTCAGAATCGGCAGTTGCAATCCAGCACCAAGTTGGGTGCCGGTGAGCTCGCAACCGCCGTCGGTCCACGCCGGTTGCTGTTTTGCCTTGCCGGGCCGGTCGTCGACAAGGTCGAGCAGTTCGACCCGATACATGCGTTGGGGCTCAAGTCCGGTAATTCGGATCGGAGCCACAGCCAGAGCGGCCGAGGTTTCAATCTGCGCGGCAACGACCAGTGCTTCTGCTCGGTTGTGCGCAATCACCCCGTTGGCGACAATCGCACGATCGCTGTGGTCAAAGCGCACGACCCGACCGGTGTGCAAGAGGCCGCGAAGGCGTTTGTGTTCGGCAATCACATGGCCGAGCGCCTGCCGATCATCAGCTGACGCGGTTAGCACGTTCCATTCGATGCCCAAGTGCCCGAAGAACGCCATGGCAGCTCGAAAGGCCAACGAATGGGTGCGCCCTGTGGTGTGCGATCTCGGCGGACCGATATGAGCCCCCATGAGCTCGGGCGGAAGCAGATACGAAAACCCCCGCTGAATGCGGTGGCGGTCGAGCGCGTCGTTGCAGTCTGAGGTCCAGATGCGTTCCGTGCGTTTGAGGATCTCGAAGTCGGCACGACCGCCGCCTGACGAACATGACTCGATCTCGACATCGGCGTACGCTGCTCGCAGCTCATCGATCAAGCGGTACACCGCATGTGTCTGATGGTGAACGGTCGCTCTGCCTGCGTGGGTCGGGCTGACCAGGTTTCGGTTCATGTCCCATTTGATGTAGCTGATCGGGTAGTCGGTCAGAACCGCGTCGATGCAGCCGAAGAGGTAGCCGTAGGCGTCAGGGTTGACGAGATCCAGCACCAGCTGGTGCCGAGCAAGGGCAGGATCCTGGCCAACAGGAGCCAACACCCAGTCGGGATGCGCTCGCATGAGATCAGAATCTGGGTTCACCATCTCTGGTTCAAACCACAGCCCAAACTCCATGCCCAACTCGACGACATGATCCGCAATCGGATGCAGCCCATTGGGCCACACGGTTTCGTCGACATACCAGTCGCCAAGACCCGCCTTGTCTGAACGGCGATGACGAAACCATCCGTCGTCGAGCACGAACCGCTCGACGCCGATCTCAGCGGCGCGGTCGGCGAGCGCCACGAGGGTGTCGAGATCGTGGTCGAAGTAGACGGCCTCCCACGTATTGAGCAACACGGGCCGCGCCGTCGTCGGATGGTTGTCCCGAGCCCGAAGGTGAGCATGGAACGAATCGCTGATGCCGTTCAAGCCCGCATCTGACGCGGCAAGGTAGAGCCACGGCGAGCGATAGCTATCGCCCGGTTCGAGCTGGATTTCGCCGGGCAGCAGCAATTCGCCCGCCTGAAGTACTCGTCGGCCGTCGCTCAGTGCTTCGGCTCGCAGGCGTGTGTTACCGCTGTGGGCCAGGTGGGCGGCCCATATGCTTCCGGCCTCTTCACTGAAGTTCGCTGATCCGGCGAAGAGCACGGGGAAGCGGTCATGAGACGTGCGCCCCGCTCGGTTCTCAACTTCGATTGCGCCTGCGGTAAACGGCACACGTTCGGGTCGAAACTCGTTGACCCAACGCCCGCCTAACCGCATGATCTCGTCGCACCAGCCGGGGAGCTGCACGGTCAGCGTTACGCCGTTCAGTTCGTACTTCGTGTCACCAGTGTTGGTGACCGTCGCCCGGATCATGAGCACCGAGGCGCTATCGAACTGCACCTCGACACGTTGGCCAAGACCGGCTTGTTCGTCTACTGCGTCGGCCACGATTGATTCTGCGGTCGTAGCGACCTCGACCGCAGCCATTCGCGGCGACCAGGCAGTGCCGTTGTGGCGATGTCCTTCGATTCCTGGGCGACCTGGGAAGCCGAGCGATGCCTCAGCCAACAATGTCGCGGGAGCAAGTTGATCGAGTCCGGCTTCTGGCGTAGGCGCGTCGTGTGCAGCCACCAGCGCGGCTGGGTCCCCGATCTGAGCGATGTCATCGATCCCGCTGAGCCAAGCGGCTAGACGCGGCGCAGCGCTCGTCAAATCAAACACCACTGCCGCGTCGCCGCCGCGCAGAATTGTTGCCGTTGCGCCGCCGTTGAGCGAACCGTTTGAAGGTCGCACGTCAGCCCTTGTTGGCACCGAGTGCGAGTCCGCCAATGAAGTGCCTGCGAAGCAGTAGGTAAATCACAAGGGTGGGTAGCACCACAATGAGCGAACCCGCGGCCACAAGGTTGTCATCGATAAAGAACTCGCCGCCAAGGTTGCGTAGCGACGACGTAATCGGCAGGTCATCGCCTTGTTGGATCAACGCCACAGCCCAGAAGTAGTCGTTGTAGATCCAAGCGAACTCAAGTGTTGCGAGCGCTGCGAGCGCTGGCCGGGTGAGCGGCATGACGATCTGCCAATATTGACGCCACACGCTGGCGCCGTCGACCATGGCGGCCTCGTTGAGTTCCTTGGGCAGCGTCTTCATGTAGTTGGCCAACACAAAGGTGCAGAACCCCGATTGGAATGCCACGTTGATGAGCACTAATCCAATCAAGCTGCCGCGCAACTCGCCGCTCTCAGAGATGAGCGGTATCTCGGGCATGGGAATGCGCAGATAGATCTGGAACAACGGCTGAATGATCGCCTGGGGCGGAAGCAGGTTGCCTGCCGTGAACAACATGAGGAGCGCGATGTTGAACTTCCAGCTGAAGCGGCTGACGGCAAAGGCCACCATGCTGGCGAAGAACAATGTGATGATCACCGCGGGCACGACGATCACCGCAGTTACCAAGAAGTGACGCCCCATGTTGCCGCGATCCCAGGCATTCGTGAAGTTGTCCCAGGTGAGCGTGTCGGGCCACGAGAAGAAACCGTCGATCGACGTTTCGGCATAGGGGCGAAACGACGAAAAGACCATGCCCACCATGGGCACCATCCAGAGCAATCCCAGCAGAATCAAGAACACGTGAGCAGCGATGCGGGGCCAGCGTTTCGTGGTCATGCGTCGTCTTCGCTGAACGCGTTGCGCAGGTACACCACGGCGAAGACAAAGCACACCAGCAAGAGCACAACGCCATAGGCCGACCCTCGGCCGACGTTGCCAGACTCACCCAAAATGTTGTCGGTTACGAGAATCGACAAGACGTCGGTGCCGATTGGGTTGTTGAGCACATCGATGATGTCGAACACCCGAAGCGAAGTGATCACCGTAATCACCAAGACCACAATGTTGACCGGTTTCATCGATGGCAAGACCACCTTGCGAAAGACCTGCCACTCGTTTGCTCCGTCGATGGCGGCGGCTTCACGAAGCGTGGGGTCGACCGACTTGAGACCAGCCAGATACAAGACCATGACATAGCCAACGTGAATCCAGATCATGGCCACGACAAGGGCCAAGAAGTTCTTGCCCAAGCCGTACTCGCCGCCGACGGCAATAACACGATCGGGGTTGCCGAGCCAGTCGATCTGATTACCTGATCCGGTTCGACCCAGCACCGAGTTCAAGACGCCCTGCCCTGGGGAGTACATGACGCTCTTCCAGATAAATCCAACAACGGCGAGCGACAGCACGACCGGCGCGTAGAAAACACTCTGGTATACCGCCGAGCCGCGCAAGTTCTTGTCGAGGATGTAGGCAATGAACATGCCAAGCGGCGTGCCAACAAAGAACAGGGCGAGCATGACCCAGAGATTGTTCAGCAGCGATTCATACAGGTCCTTTTCGAACACGGTGAAGAGCTGTTTGTAGTTGCGTAAGCCAACCCATTTGAGCGAGCTCCACCGCACCCCGTTCCAGTTGGTGAACGACAACAAGAACGTGCCGAGTGCCGGGATCCAAACTAGGGCGATATGCAGCGCTGCGGGGATGGCCGTCATGGCCGTGATCGTTGACCGGTCGCTGCTTGTCAACAACGAGTAACGCCGACCCCCGCGACCTCGAGGGGTCGCGGGGGTCGGCGTGTCGTCGTTGTGTTCCGCGAGCGCTGACAAGTTCGGATCAGTGGTAGGGGCTTTGGTGCTCATGACCATTGTGTCCGAACGCTAGACGTCAGCAGAACGCTGGTTTCATTCCTTGTCGAATGGAACCACGATCAGCTGTAGTCAGCGAAGATCGCAACCTTCTTTTCTTCAAGGTCAGCCAGCAAGCTGTCGGTCTTGCTCGGGTCTTCGATGAACTCAGCAAACATGTTGCCGCACTCACCGGCGAAGTCAGGAATCGTGTCACGGTCAAGGAACTGTGAGATACCGGTTGCGGCACCGGCAAGAGCCGCAGACTTTTTCTGCAGGTCGTTGTATGTACCTGTGTTGGCATTGCTGTTCGACGCCACAACGCTTGGGTCTTTGGTGAGGTACGCATCTTGAGCTGCTGGCGTTGACATGTGGAGCAGAAGCTCCTTGGCAGCCGAAGCATTTGATGGGTTGGCGATCATCTGGAAACCGTCGATCGGTGCATCGAGAGCGGAGGCGCCGATACTGGCGTCGATCTCGGGAAAGTTAAAGAAGTCCATGTCGGCGGCCAATGCATCGCTCGCACTCGCTGCAAAGGTGCCAAGCAGGTACATGCCCGCTTCGCCAGTTTCGAGCGCTGCGGCTCCTTCTTGCCAGGTACGGCCGTTGGCACCGGTCTGGTGATAGGGAAGCAGGCTTTCCCAAGTCGAGAACACGGTGCGCACACGCTCGTCGGTCCATGACTCGTTGCCGCCCATCAGGTCGATGTGGAAGTCATAACCGTTGACGCGCATATTGAGAATGTCGAACGTTCCCATGATTGGCCATTGGCCATCGTTGGCAAAGGCGAATGGGGTGATGCCGTCGGTCGCCATATTGTCGGCCAGGTCGAGCAGCTCGCCTATGTTTTGTGGCTCGTTGTAGCCCTTTTCCGCGAACAGCTTCTTCGAGTAGTTGACAGCCCAGGTGTAGTAGTTCGTCGGCATGAAGTACTGCTTGCCGTCGCTCGCCGTCGAGGCTGCTTTGAAACCTTCGCCAAGACCAGACGATTGCTCCCAAACGTCGGAGATGTCACCGAGCAGACCTTGCTCTGCGAAGAACTTGTTGCGGAAGCCGGCAAACCATGCCAGCACGTCGTCTTCGCCAGCTTGGAGAATGTTGTTGATGTTCTCTTGGTAGGTGTTGTGATCCAGCGTGTTGATGCTGATCTCGACGTCTTTGTTCGGGAACGTGTCTTTGACAGCAACGAGTCCGGCCTGCGGGTCTGGATCGCTGGCGTTTGAGCCGATAGTCAAGGTGCCCGAGGCTGAACCCGGGTTGAGTGATCCGTCTTCGCTATCGCTGCCACAAGCACCGAGCACGACGGCGCTTGCGCCGAGCGCAAGACCACCTTGAACTACTTGGCGACGGCTGAGATGTTTACCCCACGCGGTCGGAGACGGATAGGCCGAAGACGGCAATTCAAGTGAAGACATGGTTTCCCTCCTGGACAGTCGTAGTTCACACGACTGAGAATCTTGCACGAATATTGCGCAGATCGAGCCTGCGGTCAAGCCCTTGCGGGTGCTTCTGTGCGATTGATAGGAGCAAGCAGGCCCAATTCGTACAAATGGCGTCGAATAGTTGTTCGTTTATGTGTTTTTGTTGACAGATCTGATTGACATCGCTCAGAGCGGGGACCATGATTCCGACATGACCGATCAGCCGCGTTCAGGCAGGTCAGCGCCGACTCCAGCTGTCGCCCAACCGACACCCAAGAAACAGCAACGTTTGTCCGTCGACCGCCACCGTCACATTTTGGCGTTGGTCCGCAACCGGGGCAGCGTCAGAGTTGGAGACCTCGCTCATCAGCTGAGCGTCAGCACTATGACGATTCGACGCGATCTCGAGCACCTCGATGGCCTTGGACTCATCGTCAAGGTTCATGGAGGAGCGAGCATCCCCCTGCAGCGCTCGGCCGACGAGCCGGGCTTCGCTGCAAAATCCTCGCGCAACACCGCCGAGAAGCTTGCGATCGCTACGGCCTGCGCCCGACTGGTTGCCCCCGGTTCAGCCGTCGGCGTCACTGCGGGTACGACGACAGTGCAGCTTGCTCGCCTACTCACCGAGGTCCCACGCCTGACGATCGTGACCAACAGTCTTGCGGTCGCCCGCGAGTTCCACGAGGTCGCGGCATCTGACGCGACGGTCATATTGACCGGAGGTGTGCGAACACCGAGCGACGCGCTTGTCGGCCCCATAGCCACCGCAGCGTTGAACGCGTTCCATCTCGATCTGTTGTTTATGGGTGTGCATGGCATGCACGAAAAGGCCGGGTTCACCACACCGAACCTGCTCGAGGCTGAAACAAACCGTGCGTTCATGGCGGCCGCAACTGAAGTTGTTGTAGCTGCCGACCACACCAAGTGGGGATTGGCAGGTCTCACGACCATGGCCGACCTCTGCCAGGCCGACACGGTGGTCAGCGATCCGCAGCTTGACGAGCGCGCCCACCAGGTACTCGCCGACCTTGGCGTCCGAGTCACCGTCGCCGGCTCTCAACGAACCGCAAGCAGCACGGTCTGAAACAGAGACCTGAGTGGCTGTCAGAGCGCCCGTCGTTGCTGCACAGCCCACATCGCAATCGCCGCGGCGGTTGCGACATTGAGAGAATCGACGCCTCCGTGCATTGGAATCGACACGCGGTGATCAGCCCGCCGCATCGTGTCAGCGGTTAGACCAGGTTCTTCCGCCCCGAGCAGCAGCGCGACTCGTTCATCGGCATCGAACATCAGCTCGCCCAGCGGCTTTGCGTCGTCAGCCGGCGTCAAGGCCAGCGTGGTAAAGCCGTCCAGCTCACCTAGGCCGTCAGGCAACGCCTCGATGCGACCACTCGGCAGCGTGAAAGTGGTTCCCATCGAAACACGACAGGTCCGACGGGCAAGCGGGTCACACGAGCTCGGGTCGACCAAAAGAGCATCGATGCCCAACCCGGTCGCCGTGCGAATAATCACGCCCATGTTCGTTGGATTGTTGACATGTTCGGTAACGATGACGGTTTGCGCATCTGCGGTCACCTCAGCTGCAGATCGCATTGATGGCCGAGCGAAACACGCCATTGCGCCGCGATAACGGCGATGCGATGCAATGACCTGAACCACTGGTTCACCGGCACGCAGCACAGGCGCGTCGCCAACTTCGAAGGCAAATGGCCGGTTTCGGTGCTCTTCGACAAATACCGACAGCAGGCGATGCCCCGCAGAAATTGCCCGATCAATGACCACATCGCCTTCGGCGATGAAGATGCCATCAAGATCGCCACCTGGCGCCTCTCGACGTTGCCTCATCTCCTGATCGCTGAGCCCCATGAACACCGCCAGACGCGGGTCCGCTGGATCGTCAACGACTTCGACATCGGCAGGATTCATGGCTTCTTTGCTCGACTCGGGGCAACTCGCGGTGGTTCGTTTGGTTGTTTCGGGTACACCGGGGGCCACGGGGCATCCATCATGCCGTTGGCCATGTCACGCTCGTGAAGCGCGAGCAGGGGTTCGAGTGACTCCGCTGCATCGCCATAGTCTGCCCACGCGTGACCGTTGTCAGCGATCCAACCCGGCACCGTCGCGATCGTCAACTCGTTGGGGTCGACGCTGTCGACAACCGACCAGGGAATCGGGGTCGATACCTGCGCTGCGACTCGGGCGCGAGCCGACCATGCACCGAACACTGTCTTGTGCGGAGCGTTCTGATTGAAGTCGATGAACACCCGGTCGCCGCGCTCCTCTTTCCACCAGGCATCGGTGAGGCGGTCTGGGTGTCGGCGGGTCAGTTCACGGGCCAACGCAACAGCTGCAGCCCGAACCTGGTAGCTGTCCCAGTTCGGAGCGAGCCGCACGTAAATGTGCAAACCCTTGCTTCCGCTTGTCTTGATCCAGCTATGCATGCCCAGTTCGTCGAGAAACTCATGAACGCGAAGCGCCGCAAACCGAACGTCGTCGAACGAAACGGCGCCGTGCGGGTCGAGATCGATACGGAGCTCGTCGGCGATCTCTGGTTTCACCGCGGGGTAAGGCCAGACATGGAAACCGAGCGATCCTATATTGACGGCCCACACCACGTGAGCGATGTCTGCGAGCACCAGCGCTTCGCTTGTTGTGCCATTCGGCGTGGCCACCGTCGTCGTTTGTAACCAATTCGGTGCGCCCTTTGGGACCCGCTTCTGAAAGAAACTCTTGCCTGACGCACCGTCGGGAAAGCGTTGCAGCATTGTCGGACGACCGCCGACCGCCTGCATCATTTCGTCGGCAACTGCCAGGTAATAGTCGATGAGGTCGAGCTTTGTTTCGCCCCGGCGAGAGAAGAAAACCTTGTCGGGACTTGTGACGCGAACGCTTCGACCCGCGACTTCGACTTCGATGGCGTCAGTCACGACGAGCCACCCGCAGGTTCAGCGTTGAGCACCGAGCTCAACCCGACGGGAACGGGCTCATCGAGTTGGTCGTAGTTGCATTGCGCTGGTGTCTTGTCATGGCGCCACCGAAGCAGTCGTGTCACGTCGCGGAATCGACCATTGAGCGTGGAGCCGTATTTCACTTCGGCGACCCATTCGGGCCGAACCGGAACCCATGACATGTCGCGATTGGCATTCCACCGGTGTTGTTGTTGCGCTCCGTCAGACCACTCGCCCCATGGGTGCCCATCGAGCGCGCCCTCGAGCAGCGGTGCGAGTTCTTCGACTAACTCTGCGCGACGCTTCTTCGTGAAGCTGGCAGCAACACCGACGTGGCGCAAATTGCCGTCATCGTCGTGCAAGCCGAGCAACAGCGATCCGATACCTTCACCGTCTTTGTGAATGCGATAACCGGCAACGACTGCGTCCGCGGTGCGCACGTGTTTGACCTTGAGCTGGGTGCGTTTGTTCTCGACGTACGGCTCAGAAAGCGGCTTAGCGATAAGCCCATCGAGGCCGGCTCCTTCAAACACTCGAAACCAGTTCTCGGCGACGGCAGGATTCGTGGTCATTGCGGTGAGGTGAAGCGGCGGAGCCGCCTTGGTCAACGCTTGTTCAAGTAGCGCCCTGCGCACACGAAATTCATCGCCGCGCAGGTCGCGGTCGTCAAGACTGAGCAAATCAAACGCGACCAACTCGGCTGGCGTATGCTCTGCAAGCATGGCGACGCGACTCTCTGCTGGGTGAATGCGTTGCTGCAACTGATCGAATGCAAGATGATCATCGATCGCAACGATGATCTCTGCGTCGATGACGCAACGGTCAGGCAACTGCTCACAGATCGGACCAATGAGCTCGGGGAAGTACCTGGTCAGCGGCTTGCTATTGCGCGACCCGAGGTGCACGGTCGAGCCAGATTTAAACACCACGCATCTGAACCCGTCCCATTTCGGTTCATACCCAAAGTCACCCAGGGGCACGCCGTCGACGGCTTTGGCAAGCATCGGCTGCACCGGAGGCTTCACGGCGAGGCGAGCGAGATCATCTGCTTCGGCCACCCGTTGACGGTACCTCAACAGTCACACCTCGGCGGAAGCACCACGTGTTCAGACAGGCACCGGGCGGGGAAACCCGTCAACAACACGTAGCACGAGTCGGGTGTTCGTCTCTTCGACGCCGAGCTCATCTCGCAACATGGCCAACAAGATGTCGAGCTCTTGTACATCGCGTGCCGCTACACGAAGTTGCATGTCGAATCGCCCCGTGAGGTGCATGGCACTTGTGATCATGGGCATGGCTAGCAGCGACGTTTCGAGAATCTCACCCGGAGCGCCAGGTGCCAACCGCACATCTACCAAGGCGTCAATCGAGCGACCGGCCGCAGCAGGATCAACCCGCACGCCGAAGCCGGTAATCACGCCCCGTTCTTGCAAGCGACGCAGTCGCTCAGCAGTTGCCGACAGGCTGAGCGGCAGCAGCTCCGAAAGTTGAGTCGCAGACATTCTCCCATCTTCGTGGAGATAGCCGATAATTCTGCGGTCAGTAGCGTCCATGGCCGAATATTCTATGCCATTCACGCGCTCACAACAGCAGATTCCGCTACTCATGCGGCACCGATACCCGGATACTGCACAGATGATGATGGTGCTGCTCGCGGGAATAGTCGTTGGACTCGTTGCCCTGCTTCCCCCTGGCCCAATCACTGTTTCGATGGTGGGCCTAGGCGCCCGACGCGGCTCAGCGGCACGAAGCGCAGGATTCGGTGTCGCCAGCGCCGATGCCATGCTGATCATCGCCGCCCTCGTCGTAGTTGCCCTCGGCCAGGAACTCCCCCACTGGATTCAGACGTCGGTCCGAGTCAGCTCGCTGGTGTTCATGATTGCCGTCGGCATCGTTCTGATCTGTTGCGCCGATCGCGTCATCGGCACCGTCGACCGCGTCGAACGGCCATTCCGGTCGTTTTGGTCACTCTCGATTGTTTCGCCGTGGGTATTCACTGGTTGGCTCGCTCTTCTCGGCGCCGCACCGTTCCAAGATGAAACTGCCTCGCTGGCCGCGTTTGCGTGCGGCATGGTTGCGTCTACCTGGATTTACCACATGGCCCTCGGGCAGGGTGCGTCTCGACTCAGCATGCGGATCAGCGAGACGCGCTTGCGTCACGCCACTCGCATAGGCGGAGTCAGCACCATGGCTATGGGCGTCGTGCTCGCTGCGATATGACCACTACCCCACAGGCCAGGCCCGCCCCAGGAGCAGGCATGTTTGGACGAACCCAAGCCGAGAACGACGACCAATTCACACGTGTTGAGTGGGGCCTCTTCGTCGGAGTGTCGTTGATCTGGGGATCGTCGCACCTCTTGATTGCCTACGCCCTCGAAGGCCTAACGCCTTCGATGATCACCCTGCTCCGCGTCGGTATCGGCGCACTCACCCTGTGGGGGATCAGGGCCGTCCAGGGATCTCACATTCCCATCGCCCCGGCCGATCGCTGGCACATCTTCGCTATTTCTGTCGTGTGGGTCGCAGTTCCCTTCTCGCTATTTCCAATCGCGCAGCAGTGGATCAACTCAGCAGTCACCGGCCTTCTCACCGGAGCTACACCCCTGCTCGCAGCCGTGGCATCGGTCGTTTTCGTCAAGGTCGCCCCGCGCGGCATACAGGTAGCCGGGCTCATCACCGGTTTCCTTGGAGTTGTTCTGATCTCACTGGGATCAGCAGCCGATGGTGAATCCCAGGCTCGGGGCGTCGCTCTGGTCTTGATAGCGACGGCTTGTTACGGCGTGGCGTTGAACATGGCACCACCCGTTCAGGCAAAGTACGGCGCAATTGTCACCATGAGCAGCGTCCTCGGCGTCGCGACCGTGCTAGTTGCACCACTCGCTGTCGTCGATTTCGCCGAGAACGAGTGGCGGCTTCGAGCCGTGACCGCAACAATCGCACTCGGCGCGATCGGCACTGGAATTGCGTATTGGATCATGACCACCCTCGTCGGCCGCGTCGGCGCGTTGAGAGCATCGTTCATCACCTACCTGATCCCGGTCGTCTCCCTCGTTCTCGGTGTGGCTATTCGTGGCGACGAGGTCTCGACACTTGCCTTGATCGGCGCGCCAATCACGATCACCGGGGCGTTTCTCGCATCTCGCAAGGTACGTGGAACCTGAAAGGCCCGCCTGCGACGCGGTACTCAAGTGCTGATCGTGACCGGCGACTCCATCAGTCGCACGGTGCAGGTGCCCATATCGACTGGCGGAGTGATCTCTGTGACCATCAGGTCAGCGATGCGACGAAACTCGCTTGCGGCCGTTCCGTTGCCCAGCACCGTTGGTTCGCCTTTGTCGCCGCCGTCGGCGACCGCACCATCGATCGGCACCCTCCCGATGAGGGGCACGCCCAGCTCGGCAGCGAGCGCTTCGCCCCCACCTGATCCAAAGATCTCGTGGCGAGCGCCGTCGGGCGAAACAAACGCCGTCATGTTCTCGATGACGCCTGCAATCCGTAGGTAATTGTTGCGCGACATACCCGCAGCTCGTGCCGCAACCTTTTGGGCAGCCACCGCAGGGGTGGTCACGATGATCACTTCGGCCCTAGGCAACATCTTGGCGAGCCCCATCTGCACGTCGCCGGTTCCCGGAGGCATGTCGATCAACAGGTAATCCATGTCACCCCAACGCACGTCTTGCAAGAAGTGCTGCACAGCTCGATTCAGGATCAAGCCCCGCCACATGAGAGCAGTTTCTTCTTGCTCAACGAGGAAGCCCATCGAGACGACCTTGAGGCGGCCGCTGCCAACCTTGCGCTGGTTGGGCACGATCTTGGCGTCGTCACCCTCACCGTGGCCCTCGAGGCGTCCTTCGATGCCGAGCATGCGAGGGACCGAGTAGCCCCAGATATCTGCATCAAGCACACCAACAGTGAATCCCATCGAGGCAATTGCGGTAGCCAGATTGCACGTCACCGAGCTCTTGCCTACGCCGCCCTTGCCACTTGCGATCATGACGACGCGCGTCGTCGGTGAAATCTCGTTCTCCGGTGGATTCTCGGCAATCCGTTTGCGAGCCTTGGCCATGACCTCGGCTTTTTCGCCCTGCTCAAGTTCGGTCCAATCAATCTTGACCTTGACGATGCCGGGCAGCTGCTCGACTCGACCGACGACATCTTTCTTGATCTGAGCGCGAAGCGGACAACCCATAGTTGTGAGCGCAATTGTGACTCGGGCGGTCCCGTCGTCTTCGACACTGGTTGACGGAACCATGCCCAACGTGACGATGTCACTGCCAAGTTCAGGGTCGATAACTCCACGCAACACCGCCAGAACATCGTCTGGTCCGGCGAGGCTTGGTGTTGATGTCACGTCGTCAATTTACCGTGACTATTTGTCTTGAGAGTTGTCTTGAGAGTTCGCTTTGACACGACCCCGCACTTTCTGCAATTCGCTGTCACCGTGGTGACATAGAGCAGTATGGACCTGGCTGGACAGCCCACTGAGGAGACTCTCGCATGCAATACCCCGTATCCATTGACGACCTTCGCGGCCGGCTCGCCATCATCACCGGCGGTGGCGACGGCATGGGTCGCTCACTCGCACAGCTGCTCACACGTGCTGGTTGCCACATCGCCATTTGCGATCTGTCCGCTGGTGGACTTGCTGCCACTGAAGATCTTTGTCGAGCCGACATGGGTGCTGAGACCCGGCTCAGCACCCATGTCGCGGACGTGTCATCTGAGTCTGATCTCCTGCGCTTCCGTGACGAGATCCTGGCTGCCCACGACACCGACCACGCGCATCTCGTCTTCCTCAACGCTGGCATTGGCGGCGGTGGAAGCATGATCGACACCGACCGAGACGAATGGGAACGAACCTTCGATGTCAACTGGCGGGGCGTGTACCTTGGCACACGGGTGTTTCTGCCGCTGCTTGTGGCAGCTGACTGGGGCCGCCTCATCAACACCAGCAGTGTGAATGGGTTCTGGGCGTCACTCGGCCCCGATACGCCTCATACGGCATACAGCGCAGCAAAATTCGCAATCAAGGGCTTCACCGAGGCGCTGATCACCGACCTTCGAATGCACGCACCCCACGTCGAGTGTTCCGTTGTGATGCCGGGCCACATCGGAACCGGCATCGTCGCGAACAGCAGCGCAGTTGTCGGCATCGAGATCAGCGACGAGGTGAAGCTTTTTGATGACTACTTTCGCAACAACGCCCCAACGAGCTCCGACGAAGCCGCTCAGGTCATTATCGACGGCGTTTTGACCCGAACGTGGCGAATCCTCGTCGGTGACGATGCCGTGCTGCTCGACGAACGTGTTCGAGCCACGCCGACGCAGGCCTACGAGCGCTCGTTTGCAGGCATCGGCATCACTCCCGACGAACGCTGAAAGGCCATCGGCCCACAACACGAAGAACCACCGGCGGCTTTGCGGCCAACCGGTGGTTCTTTCGGTTTTGAGATCCAAGACCAGTGGCCTCGGAAACGGTAACTAGTCGCGCAGGCGGCGACGGGTGCCAATCACAAACGCGCCACCCGACAACAGCAGTACAGACCCGATCGCCAAGTACTCGAACGTCGGAGAACCAGTCACCGCAAGAGGCGCCGGGCGTGGAGGCACCACGACCGGAGGTGGCGGGGTGTATGGGCCCGTGTACGGAATCGGTACGGCAACTACCGGAGCTGGCGGAACCACAGTCTCGGTGTCTTCGTTGTCGGTCAGATCGGGATCATCAGTCGAGCTCGTGACCTTGGCAACGTTGGTCAAGCCAACGCCAGGTGCTGCAGTGGTTTCGACCTTTGCCTGATAAGTGAGCGTGTCAGAAGTGTTTGGCGCCAGGTCTGCATTGCGGTCGCATCGAATGACCCGACCCGAACTTGCTGAGCAATCCCACAAACCGTTGGCTGGCAACGAGACCACAGACATGTGAACCGGAAGCGTGTCAACAATCTGTACGTCGGCTGCTGGGTCAGGACCGTCATTACTCACGACCAATGTGTACGTGAGCTGTTGGCCGAGCGCTGGGGTGCGATCGTTGACCGACTTGACAATGCTGATATCAGCAGTTGGCTCATCGACCTCGGCATCGTTTTCATCGGTAACGTCAGGCAGCTCGGGAATCGGATCGCCCGTCGGGGTAACCGGATCGCCGGTCACAGAAGCCGTATTGACGAGATCACCTGTAATTGTGCCGTTGTGCGACACGGTTACAGATTCCCCGGGGGCAAGCAGTTGATCTGCCTGCGCGATCGGGATGGTGATGCCCAGAGTCGAATCTTCAACCTCTGCAACGAGCAGGTACGTACCACCGGTGTTGGTCACCTTGAAGCAATAGGTAACAGCCGTGCCGTCAGGTCCCGAAACGAGCTCGTCAGTGCCTTCGACGGCGGTCGAGCAGTCAGCATTCGCGCCTGCGAGAACAGTCTTTTCGAGCGAGATCGAAGGTACCAATGGGTGCGGATCGAGAACAGCGGTATCGCAAACCTCAGTGTCGCCGACAGTTGCACAAACGGTGTTGAGCAGCGGATTCGGAGCGTCAACGGGAACAACATATGACTGTCCGTCAAATACGACCTCGGCGCCTCCAGCTAGCTCGGCAATGACCTGCGAGAAACCGAGCAGGGGATCACTCACGACCACATCGAATGCGGGGCCAGCGCCAATATTACGTACGGCAATGCAATAGGTGACCGTGTCACCCTCTTCAACCATGAGTGGCTCACCGTCGCCAGCAACGCCATCAGCGAACGTCGCCGGACACGATTCGCCAGCAGCCACGACCGTCTTGACGATCTCGACCTTAGGCGACTCGACAATAGCTGTGTCGCAGACTTCAATCTCGTCGACCTTCGCACACGCAGTGTTGAGCAGCGGATTCGGAGCATCGGCCGGAACCACATATGACTGGCCGACCAGGACCACTTCAGCGCCTGCTGCCAATTCAGCAATGAGCTGCGAGAAACCGAGCAGGGGATCACTCACGACCACATCGATCGCTGGGCCAGCGCCAACATTGCGCACAGCGATGCAATAGGTGACCGTGTCACCCTCGGCCACAGTAAGTGGCACCCCGTCGCCAGCAACGCCATCAGCGAACGTCGCCGGACACGATTCGCCAGCAGCCACGACCGTCTTGACGATCTCGAGCTCTGGTGAATTCGGCGGGCATTCGAACGTGGCAAGAGTCGGGTCGTCAACGCCGCCGGCGCCATTGTTATCAGCCGGGTTCGGATTCACACCAGCATCAGAGAGGTCAGTCACGTCGACGCCGCCAGCGCTACCCACGAATTCTGCGGTGTTCTCAAGTTCCAACGGAGCGACGCACTCGGCCCATGCGGCGTTCGCCGGATCAGGGGTGTATTCGACAACGAGAAGAACTGACTCTTCAGATTCTGCAGGAACGTTTGTACCACCGGTGATGAGGTTCGTGTCGCTGATGCCGTCGTAGCCCGGCACGTTCATCGTCAGCCCACCGGTGGGGTTCGTCAGCGATACAACGTCAATCTGCGAGAATCGAGGGTCGTCCAGATCATCTGTCAATGACACAGCCGTTAGGGGAATTCCTTCGACGGTTCCGTACTCCGCGTCGACCGTGGCTGCGGCTAGGGCGGCGTCAAGAATGCTTCGCAACGTTGCGGTTGATGGCAGGTTGTTGCGCACTTTGATTTCGTAGGTCACTTCGAACGTAGAGCCGTTCCACACAGGATCGGTCACAACTCGTTTCGAAACACCAGCAGCGACGCAGCCGCCACCAATCGCGAAGCCGGACTGCCCATCACCGTCGGCGGGGCGTGATATGTCTAGTGCTGTAATCGCGCCGAAGTAGTCGACCTGCACACGGCCGCCGAGCTGATATCCCTGCCATTGTTCAGTTGCGGGATGATCGAATTCATGCAGGTTTTCGGTGTTGGCCGGATCGAAGGTGATATGTGGGTCGGTTTCACCAACAAGGATCGCCGCCGCGTTAGGACCATTTGTCGCCCACGTCGGTTCAAGAATGAATCCCTCGTTGATCTTGTCAACGTCAGTGAACACCCACTGGCTGTAGAAAAGTGGCTCAGACAACGTCACGGTCGCAGCGTCACCGGCAGCGAATTCGAAGCCCTTGGTCTGATCCACACCGCCATAGCTGCCGGGGTACACGTCTGTAGGATCGCCATCATTGGTGAACGTCATTGTCGCATCCACGCCACCTGCCGATGACGTTTGCGGCGCCGGCAGTGGTGCTGTCGGCACTGCGATGTTGCCAGGCCACGGCGGAAACACGAAGCTTGAATCGCAATAGGGGTTCGGATTTGGCGCAGGGAAGAACTGCGCCGGCCCGGTTGCTGGCGCGTCGGGTTGTGTCGCTGGGTCGATCAGCTGAGCATCAGCGTCATTCACTGAGCCAGCCATGACAAATACCGAGGCCAACAAACCAACGAGTGCGAACATCAAACTGAGACGGGTGCTCCGAAACATGTTTGGCTCCTTAGACGAACGTATCATTTTGCTCCTTCTTCGGGCAGCACTGGCTTGCCCAGTCGCCGCGTACAGCACCTCAGCCCAAAGCGTGCAGTGAGAGACTACCCGGTTCGCCGGTAGTCGGATAGGCCCAAATTGGATTACTGCTGACGATCCAACGACTTTGCACCACAACGACCCCCTTTGCCATGTCCACATGCTATTTGCCGTCGTTATCTCGGACTCAGCACGCGAGAGAACCGCCGCCAACCAGGTCGTGCGACGGTTCTTCAGCTAGAGCGTGAGCTGGTGTCAGATCGCGTCGGTGTCGTCGTCACGGCGACGACGTGCCCCCAAGACAAACGCTCCACCAGACAAGACGAGGAGCGACGCAACTGTCACGTATTCAAGTGCCCCACTACCGGTGACGGCGAGGGGTGTTGTCACCTTGGACAACACCTCGTCGGCAGGGGGAGCAATGGTCGGCCCGGCATAGGTGACCGGAACAGGTACCGCGGCTGGCGATGGAGGAATCACCGTTTCGGTGTCTTGATTGTCAGTCAGGTCGGGGTCAGGAGTTGAGCTGGTCACATTGACTACATTGACGAGCCCTACGCCGACGAGGGCGGTGGTTTCGACCCGCGCAACGTATGTCAACGTGTCTGATGAATTCGCAGCGAGGTCACCGCTGCGAGCGCAGTCGATGATTCGTCCGGCGCTGGCGGAACAGTCCCACAGCGAGTTCGATGGCAACGACACAACCGAAAGGTGGTTCGGAAGTGTGTCGACAATGCGAACATCTGCAGCGCTGTCAGGGCCAGCGTTACTCACCGTGATCGTGTAGGTCACCTGTTGGCCTCGCGCTGGCGTGCGGTCGCTCACAGTCTTGACAACGCTGAGGTCGGCTGACGGTTCGTCGACTTCGGCGTCATCATCATCGATGACATCTGGTGCATCAGGAAGCGGGTTGCCGGTCTCATCTGTAGGGGTTCCTGTGACCGAAGCTGTGTTTACCAGGTCACCATCAATGACACCGTTGTGCGACACTGTCACTGAATCGCCTGGCGCCATGAGCTGATCTGCGGCGGCGATCGCAACGGAGATCCCGAGGGTGTCGTCAGACACTTCGGAAACCGAAAGATACGTTCCACCGGTGTTTGTGACGGTGAAGCAGTAGGTAACTGCGGTGCCACCCGGGCCTGAGACAAATTCATCGTCTCCTTCGACAGCGGCGGAACAATCTGCGTTGGTGCCAGCGAGCACCGTCTTGCTGAGCTCGATTGCCGGGCCAAGGGGGTCTTTGACCTCGGCATCGTCGTCGTCGGTGACGTCTGGAACCTCGGGAATTGGGTCGCCACTCTCATCAACCGGGTCGCCTGTGACAGTCGCGGTGTTCACCAGGCTGGTAGAGAGTGTGTCGTTGTGTGACACGGTCAACGATTCGGCGGGCGCCAACTGCTGGTCGGCAACAGCGATTGGAATCGTCACCCCAAGGGTGGAGTCGACGACTTCGACTACCAACAGGTGGGTGTTACCCGTATTCGTGACGGTGAAGCAATAGGTGACCGCTGTTCCAGCCACCGCCGAAACCAGTTCGTCTACACCTTCGACGGCGGTCGAGCAGTCTGCGTCGGCACCTGCGAGCACGGTCTTGCTAAGGGCAACCCCAGGCGCAGGGGGCTCGTCGACCTCGGCGTCATTGTCATCAGTGACGTCAGGGGTGTCAGGAATTGGATCGCCATTCTCATCGACCGGGTCACCGGTAACCGATGCGGTGTTCACGAGATCGCCGGTAATCGTCGCATTATGCGAGACGGTGACCGAAACCCCAGGCGCCAGCAATTGATCGGCTGCGGCGATGGCAATATTGACACCGAGCGTCGCGTCAACCACTTCGGTGACCAAAAGATGGGTGTTACCCGTATTCGTTACCGTGAAGCAATAGGTAACGGCGGTGCCAACCGCACCAGAAACCAGCTCATCAACACCCTCAACCGCCTCGGAGCAGTCCGCATTGACGCCGGTCACGACTGTCTTTTCAAGACGAATACCGGGTACGAGGTCGAGCGTGACCTCAGCGTCGTTGTCATCAGTTACATCAGGGAGCTCGGGAATTGGATCGCCCGTCTCGGTGACGGGGTCACCGGTAACCGATGCGGTGTTGACGAGATTGTCCGTGATCGTCGCCGCGTATGAAACGATCACTGTGGTTCCTGGGGCCAGAAGCTGATTCGCCGCTGGGATTGGAATCATCACCCCGAGGGTCGAGTCCGCCACTTCGGCCACCATCAGATGCACAGTGCCGGTGTTGGTGACCACAAAACAGTAAGTAACGGCTGTTCCCGGATCCCCTGACACAAGCTCATCGTCACCTTCGACGGCGCCCGAGCAATCAGCGTCGGCGCCAACAAGCACAGTCTTTTCAAGGCTGATCGATGCGACCAAAGGGTCTGGACTCACGACCGCCGGGTCGGTGACCTCGGGTGCGTTGTCGGCTATCGCAGTCGCCGTGTTGACAAGTGGGTTTGGGGCTCCAACCGGGACGACGTAGGGCTGTGCAGCAAAGACGACCTCGTCACCTGCAGGCAACAAGGCGATGTTTTGCACAAACCCAAGTAAGGGATCAGAAACAGTCACATTGACCGCTGCACCCAAGCCAACGTTGCGAATGGCGATGCAGTAGTGCACGGTGTCACCTTCTTCGACGGCCAATACTGGCCCGTCGCCGATGATCCCTTCGATAAACGTCGTCGGGCAGTCTTCGCCAGCTGCAACGACTGTCTTGACGATCTCAAGCTCGGCCGGGCAATCAAACAGGGCGAGAGTTGGGTCATCGACGCCACCAATTCCGTTGTTATCGGCCGGATTCGGGTTGATTCCATCATCTGACATGTCTGACACGTCAACGCCGCCGGCGCTTCCGATGAACTCTGCAGTGTTTAGGAGTTCCAGAGGGGCGACACACTCTGTCCAGACAACGCTGTCGCGGTCGGGGGTGTAATCGACGACCAGCAAGACCGTTTCTTCTGTGTCGGCCGGCACGTTGGCACCGCCGTTGATCATGTTGGTGTCGGTGATGCCGTCGTAGCCGATGGTGTTCATCGTGAGGCCGCCGGTGGGATTGGTCAACGACACGACATCGATCTGGGAGAACCGCGGATCAGCGAGATCGTCGCTGAGCGTCAATGCGGTCAGCGCAATGCCTTCGACTGAGCCGTACTCGGCGCTGGTCGTTGCCGCTGCTTCGGCGAAATCGAGGATGCTGCGCAAGGTCGCTGTTGAGGGCAGATTGTTGCGAACCTTGATTTCATAGGTCACTTCGAACGAGGTGCCGTTCCACACAGGCGCCGCAGCCAGACGTTTGGAGACGCCAGCAGCCACACAACCGCCGCCGAGAGCGAAGCCTGACTGTCCGTCACCATCTGCCGGACGAGAAATGTTGAGAGCGTTGATCGCTCCGAAGTAGTCAACTTGCACTCGGCCGCCGAGTTCGTATCCCTGCCACTGCTCAGATGGCGGGTGGTTGAACTCGTGGAGATTCTCGGTATTTGCCGGATCGAACGTGATGTGCGTGTTGGCCTCACCGACGATGATCGCCGCCGCGTTTGGGCCAGCCGTGACCCATGACGGCTGCAAAATAAACCCCTCATTGGCTTTGTCGACGTCGGTGAACACCCATTGGCTATAGAACAACGGTTCCGACAACGCCACCGTTGCTGCGTCGCCGCCAGCGAATTCGAAGCCTTTGGTTTGATCCACGCCGCCATAACTGCCGGGATAGACGTCGGCTGGGTCGCCGTCAGCCGTGAAGGTCATAGTGGCGGTCACTCCGCCCGCACTCGCTTCTTGCACTGGCGGAAGAGGTGCAGTGGGCACGACTTCGTTGCCCGGCCACGCTGGAAATACAAAACTCGAATCACAGTAGGGGTTCGGATTCGGTGCAGGAAAGAACTGCGCGGGGCCGGTTGTGGGCGCGTTGACCTGCGTTGCAGGGTCGATCAGCTGTGCCTCGGCATCGGACACCGATCCGACCATGGCGACTATCGACGCCACAAGACCGACCAACGCCAGCATGCAGACATGTCGAACCAACGATGGGGATTTTGAGGCTCGCGTTGCCAATGGGGGTGATGTTGCTTGTGTTGTTCGCGTTCGCGTGCCGACAGCTGACTCGTGATCTATGACGTTCATTCTTGCTCCTTCTCGGGCGGTGGCCGTCGTTCCCGACCACCTCCGCATCGCCCAGCCCAAGCGTTGCTGTGGCTACAGTACTACTTGCACTGGCTTTCATAAAGACCCAAAATGCGTGACATTGCCTAGACACCACGCAAAGCGCGCACGCAACCGCGTTACGTAGCGTTAGGAGTGCATGTTGGGGTCGCACGACCCGAGTTCAGCTCGCTCCCACCCTTCTTTGGGGCTGTTGTGTGGAATGAACACGCGGTAGAGTCAGTTGTACGGCACCTGAGCACCTACCGACGGCACTACCAACTAGGCCGCCGGACTCCGGGCCACCGAGGAGACACGCCATGATCACCATCACCGAAAGCGCAGCCTCGAAAGTCGGCGCCTTGATGACCGCCGAAGACGACGAGGGACTCGCATTGCGGGTCGCCGTTCGCCCTGGCGGATGTTCAGGGTTTAGCTATGAGATGTTCTTTGACACCGACGTCAACGATGACGACACAACCCTCGATTACGAGGGCGTCAAAGTCATCGTTGATGCGTCGAGTGCGATGCTCCTTGAGGGGGCGACACTCGATTACAAAGACGGCTTGCAAGAAACCGGGTTCAGCATCAACAACCCGAACGCCGAGCGCACCTGCGGTTGCGGGCAATCCTTTAGCTAGCCGCCAAATCCTGGCTCAACTCTGCACACCCGATGCGCTGTGTTCAGACTCTAGGTAGACAGCGCATCGCCTGCAGAGCGAGCGCGGTCGTATCCTTCCCGCGTGATTGCTTTCACGCTCAATGGCGAACTCGTAGAAGCGACCGACGTAGACGCGTCGTTACTCTGCACATTACGCGACGAACTCGGTATCAGGTCTGCCAAGGATGGCTGCAGTCCACAAGGACAGTGCGGGTGCTGCACAGTTCTTGTCGACGGCCAACCTCGCGTTGCCTGTGTGACGCCTACCCGCAGGGTGGCTGGGCGTGAGATCACGACAATCGAGGGTTTCGACCCTAGCGAACGTGACCGGTGGGCAGCCTCGTTCTGCGCGACCGGTGCAAGCCAGTGTGGTTTCTGCACTCCCGGAATCATTGTGCGCCTCGCCGGTCTCGAGGTGAAGAAGCCCGATGCCAGCGACACCGACGTCGGCAAGGCCCTTGCCGCGCACCTGTGTCGATGTACCGGATGGCAGACCATCGTCGAAGCTTGGCACCATCGGAACGCAGACCATTCGACTTCACGCGACCTCGCTGCCGCAACGCAACGAGCCACCATCGAGAGTCGGACCCC
The DNA here is from genome assembly GCA_937991435.1 of uncultured Acidimicrobiales bacterium. Lineage (GTDB taxonomy): Bacteria > Actinomycetota > Acidimicrobiia > Acidimicrobiales > UBA10347 > UBA10347. The sequence continues at coordinate 17,725 of CALKPY010000039.1, read as the reverse complement.
GCAAATTGTTTCAGGCGACGTTGCGCTGGGTCAGGCTGGCTTTGCTGACGACCGTGCACCAACAGACGCGCTCGTTGCCGTACGAGCCGATGCCGGCGACTGGGTTGTTGCCAACTCGGTCGACGAAGCACGCCGACTGGCGGGCAAGGTTCAAGGTCGCCGAACCACTTTGGAACCACGATGGCCAATCGAGATTCCCGCCGGCGATTGGGCAGCCACTCTTCAAACCACGTGGGTCGAGCCCGCGTATCTTGAGACTGATGCCACCTGGGCACTTCCGTCGGGTGAAGCAGCAACCACGCTCGCGAACGGCGGTGCCTTTGGGGCCAAAATCGACAATTCGCTTGCAGCAGTCGCCCAGTCGCTTGCCGATGAGTATCAACAGGCGGTACGGGTTCTGTACAGCCGCGAAGACACAGTCCGCTTTGGTCCCAAGCGACCACCTATCGCGGGTGGAGCGAACACTGATGGCGCTGGTGTAATCCGTGTGGCCGCCACCGACGGGATCGAAGCAGCCATCGCACGAATCGCGCCTGATCTTGTCGTAGAGCAGGTCGAAACCGGAGCACCATTGCAGACGTCTGCTCAGATTCGAGCAGCCGGATGGGCAGAAGCGCATGCGCTGTTGTCGCTGGCACGCGGCGAGGCCGGCCGAGCCACCGGACCAGAAGGTGGCTGGGCAGAGGCGACGGTGACCGACGGACAGATTGACGTTCTTGTCGACGCCGGAGCACCGCTGGATGAGACCGTGTTGCGAAGTTTTTGCATTGGTGCCGCCCACATGGCGTGGAGCTGGGTGACGAGCGAAGCACTCGCCGTCGACGACGACGGCGAGCCTCGCGATCTGACTATTCGATCATTCGGTGTCGTGCGAGCCCTCGAGACGCCGACGATCAACGTCTCGTTTGTTGGCGACGGCAAGCCGGTCAACGCAAGCGACGCTGTATTTGTCGCTGTCGCCGCAGCCGCGGCCGTTCATCTCGGCGCGATGCGCTGGCCGAGTGACAGCTAACATCGACAACGTGAACAAACCACTTGGCCCGTACACCCCAGTGATTCGAGCAGGCGACTGGGTTATCTGTTCTGGGCAGGTGGCGCTTGTCGATGGCAAACTTGTCGGTGACACGGTGGGCCAACAGGTCACCCAGGCACTAGCGAACATGGCCGAGCTTCTTGCAACACAAGGCGCTTCTCTCAACGACGTCGTGAAGACCACAGTCTTCTTGACCGACATGGGCGACTACGCCGACATGAACAATGCCTACATCGAAGCGTTCGGCGACCATCGCCCCACGCGATCGGCGGTCGCTGTTGCTGGGCTTCCAGCCGGCGCACGGGTCGAGATCGAAGCTTGGGCCCATTCCAAGGGAGCTTGAACGATGACCGGAACCATCATCATGATCGTCATCCTCGTGTTGGCGCCCGTCGGAATCCTCATGAGCAGCACGGCCTTTGTGGCTTTGTTCACGGGCCTGCTCAATCGCGATGTAGACACGACTCACCAAGGCAGCGAGCTCATGGAACTCGCCGAATCAGGCATGACGATCAAGAACGACGACTGACCCGTTTCCCTCGAGGATCAACCTCGGGCAAAGACATCAGTCAATATCTCGTCGCTTCAACGCCCACGCAGTGAGCCCGGTGGCAACGACGGCGACTGCGATCGGCGCAATGATCGAAGCGGGCGTCGATCTGGTTGCGTCGGCGATTCGAGCATCAGTGCCGGTGCTCGCGATGGTCGCAAGATAGTTCCGAATCGAAAGTGCTGCGGTGCCATCGCTGAATCGTGACATCGTCTGTTCCCATAGCACGAGGTACGCAATACCCATCCAGAGTCCCACGCTGAACTGCGCCCCAAAGAAGACGTAGACCGCCCCATAGGCGATAGCCCCAAGAAGGGCTGCAAACGCGATCGGTATTACGAGACCTGGCAGGCCCATCACGATCGCCGACACCACCAAAGGAAGCACCACCACTGGAACAAGGACCGTGACAACGGCAGCCACACCAGCGACCGCGAGATACCAGCGCGGAATCGGTTTGAGCCAGAGATAGACGAGCAGTCGGTCTTCTATAAGGTTGCCGATCATCGGCGTCGCAAGCATGAGCGCAGCCAGCGGCACCATGAGACCTAGCCCGTAGCTGACCAAGACCTCTACCTGTTCGCGCTCGATGAGCGTGCCTCGCGATGCAATTGCCAACACCAAGGCAACCCCGGCTAGCGCCCCTAGCCCTACAAGGCGGCCTTTGGTGAGTTGCCCCTTGAGCAGTAAACGGTACAAAACCGGAATCATGCCTGTCGCCGATACGTCGACCGCCCGAGCAGCAGAAGCCAAGGTCGGCGACCCCAGCGCCGTCGGAGACCCCGGGACGGTGGCCGAACCTGGCGACGTTGGGCTGGGTGGTGGCGGCGCCGAACTCATGAGCGTGGACCGACCAGATATCGAAACACGCTCTCCAGATCCTCATCGAGTGGTTTGACTTCTACCAAGCGGGCGCCGGCTTGTTTCGCAAGTGGTGCAACCAGCTGGCTGAAGGCCACGATGTCTGTTGTATCAACCATGATGTGCATGCCATCGATCGACACGCTCGACACGCTCGGCTGACCAATCAGAGCGCCGGCCAACAACCGAGGTCGATCTGACGCAACACGTAGGCGTCGAGGCCGGTCATCCATTTGTGATCTGATTTTGCGAAAGTCGCCTTGTGCGGCCAGACGGCCCTTGTCGATCACGATCACGTCAGAACCAAAGCGCTCGACTTCCTCGAGCACATGACTTGAGACAATGACCGCCCGCCCCGCGTCACCGAGTCGATGAAACAACGCCACCATGTTCAACCGTTGCCGAGGATCCAGACCGCTCAGCGGCTCGTCGAGCAAGATCACTTTGGGCTCGTGCACGATTGCCTGCGCCAACTTGACGCGTTGACGCATGCCCTTGCTGTAGGTCGGCAAGCGACGGGAATCATCGGGATCAAGCTCGACGGTCTGCAACACCTGACGGGCGCGCTCTTCGGGGTTGCCGAGACCCTGCAACTGGGCCGATACCCGCACAAACTCGAGGGCGCTCATAAACGCGAACACCGATTCTTGTTGCGGCGCAAGCCCAATATCGGCAGCTGCCGACGGGTCGGTTCGCGGATCCTTGCCCAAGATTCGAACTGTGCCGCTCGACGGCGTCGCCATGCCACACATCAGGCGCAGCATTGTTGACTTGCCCGCTCCGTTGGGCCCCAACAGAGCGGTCACCCCTGAACCCACCGCGAAACTCACATCGCTGACAGCTACGAGGTCACCAAACCACTTCGATACCCGGTCAACGACAACCAGCGCATCGGATGCGACTGCAACAGGAACGGCAGCCAGCGGGACAGCTCCGGGCGGCGGCGGGGGCGGCTGCGCAGCGGAATGACCAGTTTGCCCAGCAGGTGAGGTCGTCATCGGTCAACCTCGATGCGTTGGTACTGCCACCACGTGCCCACGGTCAACGCCAAGGTATAGCCAACGGCGGCCATGATGATGAGCGCCGACGGTTGACCGTCGAGTGCGTCGAGATCGAATGAGAACTGGCCGAAGATCCGTTGCCAAGCTTCACCCATGATCATGGGCGGCGCGAAGTACACGAGTGATGCTGGAGCATCGGCTTGTTCGGTTAAGAGGGCAACCGAAAAGTTCATGACGAACACTGTTCCGACGATCGCGACGCTCGCGATTCCCCATCGCTTCGGAAACGATGAGATCAACATGCCGAGGCTTGTCCAGAACACACCAGCCAGGATTCCTGCAAGCAGCGCTTTGCCAAACACTGTGAAAAATTCCAACCCCGTCGGACCAGCGTCGACAAAAACAAACGCGATCACGAGAAACAGCACTGGGCCCAGGGTCACGATCAGCATCACGGCAAAGATGCCGAGAGCCTTGGCCACGACGTAGGTGGTGCGGGTGAGCGGGGAAGCGAGATACAACGCCAGCATGCCCGAGGTTCGGTCGGTGGTGAGTACCCCTGGAACGACCGCAGCGGTGAACAGCAGCAACGCGAACGAGATCAGGCCGTAGTAGTCGGCATAGCTCGGCAGGTTCTCGGCGATCTCACGACCAAGAAACATCGCGGCCGCCGCCAGTCCTATGGCTGGGACAAAAGCGAAGATAATGGTGAGCACTGGAGCGATCTTGTGTCGCCCGGACCGTTTGAGACCGAGCGCCCTTCGTACGCTGTGCAGCGCAAGGCTGCGGATCGCCCATCGTTCGCCAGCGCGTTCGCCGTCGTATGCCCGATACCCACGATCATGGATCTGGGCACTCATGTGGGTGCTCCAGTTAACTGAGATCTCGTATCCGAGTTGACCCCAAAAGGTGTGTTTGACTCGAGGAACACATCTTCGAGCGACACGGTTCGATCAACAAGGCGACGCAAGCCAGCACCGTGAGCTGCCACCGCGTCGGTCACCAGATCGTGCATTGACCATCCGTCGACAAGCGGGGCCGTGCCTGCCTGAACCTGCAGGCGGGACCCATCGATGCCAACGTTGAGCCCGACAGAGCGAAGAGATGCCACAACCTCGTCGACCTTGGAATCGAGCTCGACGAGTAAGCCAACGTTTGCGCCACGCAATTCATCGAGCGATCCTGCTTGGCGAACTGAACCATTGGCGATGATGACAACGTGGTCGCAAATGCGCTCGACTTCGTCAAGTAAATGCGACGACAGCATCACACTGATGCCGTAGACATTTCCAATGCGATGAATGAGCTCGAGCATTTCGTCTCGTTGCACGGGATCGAGACCGTCGGTGGGTTCATCGAGCAATACCAGTTCAGGGTCATGGGCAATTGCCGCGGCCAGCTTGACGCGTTGACGTTGGCCGGTCGACATCGTTCCTATCGGCCGAAATCGCTCTTCGCCCAGGCCCACCATCCACAACGCGTCACTCGCGCGCTCAGTGCTGGCCTGAAACGGCAGTCCGTGCAATTGGGCGAGGTGCCTGACCAAGTCCGCGGCCTGCACATCGGCAGGGAGATGGTGATGTTCAGGCGAGTATCCGATACGCGCCCTGATATCGGGGCCAGCTGTTGTCGGGTCGGCGCCCAGCACCTGCAGATCGCCACCGTCGCGAGCTTCTAGCCCAAGCACCAGAGAAAGGAAGGTGGTCTTACCTGCTCCGTTCGAGCCAAGCAGTCCTGTAATGCCACGAGGAACCTGCATTGAGACATCAGTCAGAACCTGGGTCGACCCAAAGCTCTTCGCGACTGAGGAAGCCGAAATCACCGGTGTTGCCATCAAGCGCAGACTCTAGACGCACAACGCCCACCAGCCCGAGCCGGCGATGCAACCAGTTACAGCTCGAGCGCAGCGATCACCAAGTCAACACACTCGTCGATCGGCAAGGTTGTGTCGACGCGAATCTCCGCCGCGAGCGGCGCCTCGTACGGCGCGCTGATACCAGTGAACTCTGGAATCTCGCCTGCTCGAGCTCTCGCGTAAAGGCCTTTGACGTCACGTTGCTCGCACACAGCAAGGGGTGTGTCGACGAACACTTCGAGAAAAGCGCCTTTGGGATGCAGATCTCGCACCGCCTGACGATCAGCGAGATACGGCGACACAAACGCTGTCAACACAACGAAGCCAGCGTCTTGAAACAGCCGGCACACCTCACCAATTCTCCGAATGTTCTCGGTGCGATCTTCGGGTGCAAAACCGAGATCCCGATTGAGTCCAAATCGAACGTTGTCACCGTCGAGGACATAGGTTGCGATCCCTTTTTTGACCAAAGCCTCTTCGACCGCGAACGCAAGGGTGGACTTGCCTGATCCGGACAATCCGGTAAACCAGACAGTTCGCGATTCGTGACCAAGATTCGCCGCTCGGTCGGCACCGGTAACTCGGCCGTCGGCTCGCACGATGTTCTGAGACACCGGGGATTCCGCCACTTGATCAACCATGCATGAAGCCGCGCTCGGTAAGCACAGCAATGATCTGCTCCACGCACTCGCGCGTTGACTGCACCGATGTGTCTACCCGAAGGTCCATGTCGATTGGGCGGTCATAGGTCGCCGAGACGCCTGGGAACTGCGGAATGTCGCCACGATCCGCTGCCTCATAGAGGCCATTCGGATCGCGCTCGCGGCAGATATCAAGTGGGGTGTCGACAAAGATCTCAACGTACCGATCAGATCCGATCAGGTTCCTCGCGCGCTCGCGAGTCGTTGCTTTGGGGGCCGCAAGCGCAGCAATCGCGACCAGCCCTTGATCGTTCAGCAGCCGCGCGACTTCCGATACACGTCGCAAGTTTTCGGATCGCTCTTGAGCACTGAATCCGAGGTCGCGACTAATTCCCATGCGCACGTTCTCGCCGTCGAGCCGGATTGCGGTCTTGCCCAGATCAAAGAGCCGTCGAGCGAGCGTCGCTGCAATAGTCGATTTGCCTGCGGCGCTAAGTCCGGTGAGTAGCACCGTGCATGGCACCTGCCCGAATCGCACTGTGCGTTCTTCGGCGGTGATGTCGCTGGCAGTGCGGGTAAGACTCGACTCAGGAGCAAGGTCCCAAGCCGATGCGGCGCCAACGATCATGCCGGCCGCAACGGTCGCGTTCGACAGCCGGTCGACGAAGATGAACGAGCCGGTGTCGTGGTTGACGCCGTACGCGTCGAACAAGAGCTCTCGATCAGAGGTGAGCGAGCATTGGGCGATGTCGTTCAGTTCGAGTGACGCCGCCTGCTGCAGCTCGAGGTTGTTGATGTCCACACGATGACGAATCGCGGTAATCGATGCGTTGCTGATGCCGTTCGACGACTGCATGGCGTATTGGCGCCCCGGTTCCATACCGGCTTCAGACATCCACACGACCATGGCATCGACGTCATGGGCTCGAGTCGTCGCTTGGCCAGCCTTGACCAACAGATCTCCACGGCTGACGTCGATCTCATCGGTCAACGTGAGGGTGACAGCAGAGCCTGGTCCGGCAACATCGAGGTCACCGTCAAAGGTCACGATTCGGGCGATACGCGACGAGATGCCAGACGGTAACGACACAACTTCATCGCCTGGGCGAATAACGCCTGACGAAATCGTGCCTGCGAAACCTCGAAAGTCAAGATCGGGTCGAACAACCATTTGCACAGGCATACGGAAGTTGTCAAGGTCTATGCCGCGTTCTACATCGACCGTCTCAAGGTGCTCCATCAGCGATGGGCCACTGAACCACCCCAGGTTCTCGCCAGCGTCGACGACGTTGTCGCCGAGTAGTGCAGACATCGGCAAGAAGTAAGGATCAACGAGTTCAAGGGACTTGGCAAACTCTCGGTACTGCTCACAAATGGTGTTGAACTTGTCTTGGGACCAGTCGACGAGGTCCATTTTGTTGATCGCGACGACAACGTTGCGAATACCGAGAAGACTGGCGATGTAGGTGTGGCGCTTGGTTTGCGCCAGTACGCCGTACCGGGCGTCGATGAGAATTATTGCCAGCTGGCAGGTCGAGGCGCCCGTGACCATGTTGCGCGTGTATTGCTCGTGGCCTGGCGTGTCGGCAATGATGAACTTGCGACGGGCGGTTGAGAAGTACCGATAGGCAACATCGATGGTGATGCCCTGTTCCCGCTCGGCTTTGAGGCCATCAGTCAGCAGCGCGAGGTCCGGAACGTCGCCGGTCGTGCCTTGAGTCGTCGAGTCGGCTTCGAGTGATGCGAGTTGATCTTCGTAAATCATCTTGGAGTCGTGAAGAAGGCGACCGATCAAGGTGGATTTTCCGTCATCGACGCTTCCGCAGGTGAGGAAGCGCAGTAGGTCCTTGCGTTCGTGCTCGGCGAGGTATGCCTCGATGTCGGTTGCGATGAGTTCTGATTGGTGCGACATCTAGAAGTACCCCTCGCGCTTTTTCTCTTCCATCGAACCGGATTGGTCGTAGTCGATCACGCGCCCCTCGCGTTCTGAGCGGGTAGCCAGCAGCATTTCCTGGATGATTTCGGGCAACGTTGTGGCGGTGGACTCAACGGCGCCTGAAAGCGGGTAGCAGCCCAACGTACGGAACCGCACGGAACGCATTTCGGGTTCTTCGCCCGGCTCGAATTGGAAACGGTCGTCATCAACCATGATGAGAACGCCGTTGCGCTCGACAACTGGGCGCACAGCTGAGTAGTACAACGGCACGATCTCTATGTCCTCGAGGTGGATGTACTGCCAGATGTCGAGCTCGGTCCAGTTACTGATCGGGAAAACTCTGATGCTCTCGCCTGGATTGACCCGGCCGTTGTAGAGATTCCACAGCTCTGGGCGTTGATTCTTTGGATCCCAGCGATGGTTTTTGTCGCGAAAGCTAAAGACGCGCTCCTTGGCCCGAGACTTCTCTTCGTCTCGTCTCGCGCCGCCATAGGCCGCGTCGAAACCGCCAGCGTCGAGCGCCTGCTTCAGACCTTGCGTCTTCATGATGTCGGTGTAGTTCTTCGAACCGTGCTCGAAAGGATTGATACCCGCGGCGATGCCGTCGGGGTTCGAGTGAGTGATCAGGTCAAACCCAATCTCTTCAGCCATGCGGTCGCGAAACGTGATCATCTCGCTGAACTTCCACGTGGTGTCAACGTGCAACAACGGAAACGGTATGCGACCAGGATGAAAGGCTTTGCGAGCTAGGTGCAACAGAACCGACGAGTCTTTGCCAATCGAATACAACATGACTGGCTTGTCGAACTGCGACACGACTTCACGAATGATGTGAATCGCTTCGGCTTCGAGCTGCTTGAGGTGCGTCAGACGCAGTTCATCTGGCAGCGTTGCGGACGTCATTAATCGCTGGCTTCCTTCAGGGGAGAACAGTTGACTCGAAAGCCTACGGGCCAGATCGACTTCGCACATTTCGGCGGCGACGAGGCTTAAGGCACATCTACTCCTCGACGAGCATCGCCGCCTGAGCGTCGACCGCGAGATCGCCGATCAAGGAGTCAACGATTGATGCGATCGCTGGCACCTGGTAGCGCACTGTCACTCGAACAATTTGTCGGCCCGGGATCGGAGCTGGCAGAAATTCGACGCTGACTTCGGCTTGATGCGGCTCAAGCGCACTTGAGAAAGCCACTACGGCCAGTGCATCGGCTTGTGGCTCGATGGCCAGCACTCGGGCTGCTTCTCGAGCCGCGTGAGTGACAGACACCTGGGCTTGTACGACGAGCACGATTTGTGCGAGTACGAGGGCGACGAACACGATCGCCGGCAACAACAGCGCGAACTCAAGCGACGACTGACCGCTGTCATGTTTGAACCGCGGCGACACTGGCTCGCGGCTGTGACGAAACCAGCGAGTTTCGTCGAACGGATCGCTCGTGGTTGCCGACGACCCCGTATTCACGCGATCAACGACGTAATTTTGCCAATGATCTCGTCGAAGAACCCTCCAATAGCATTGGTACCGCCAGCCCAAGCGACGACGAGCATCGCGATCGTCGCTGCAGCCAACAGCACCAGTCCGTATTCCGCTGTCGTTTGACCTGCATCGCCGCGCGGACGGCGCCGAACGAACGTCTGCAATGTTGCAATAATCGGTTGAAATAACATGTGGTTTCTCATTTCTTCGTGTGATGACAGGAAGCAAATCGGGGAAACAGAGTTCAGATACGCAGTGACTGCAACGAGTCGATGAGTACCGGCACCACCGTCAAAAGCCCGAAGGCCGGCAAGATGCACACGACGAGCGGAAACAGCATGGTGACCGGAAGTCGCCGCGCAGTCGCCTCTGCCTGGCGACGCTGCGCTATGCGAATGTCGTCGCTGACTTGGCGTAACGAAGCAACGATGGGTACGCCCCAACGCTCACTCGCCACCAGAGCTCCGATCAAGGGTCTGACGACCGGCCCGCATTGGTCGACGACTTCGTCGAGAGCCTCTGCAAGCAACCGGCCTCGTCCGGTCTGCTCCACGCAATCGTTGAGAACCGAAGAGAGCACTCCGTTCGATCGGCTGGAGACTTCTCGAGTGGCGGTCGTGACGTTGTGACCGGCAGCCAACGCGACCGTAAAGAGATCTGTCACTTCGGACAATTCCCGTCGAATTGCCAGATCGGTCGACCGACGCTCGTTTCTCGAAGCCACCATCGGTCGCAGCAACGCGTATGTCGCTGCGACCGCGCCAATAGCAACACCTGCCACAACCGTTACCACGGTCAAGCCACACACGACGCTGAATGGTTGGCCAAGGATTCCACGGTTGCGAGTCACCACAGGCCGGGCCCGCTGTCTCGGTTCGCGTGCCGGCCGACGACCGGTTAGTTGCCGCACCTCGACATGAGAAGCACCGTGAGCCAAGCACCGTTGCCGGTGCACGCTGCCAGCGTTCAAATGGTGCAGCGCCATCATCATCGACGTCAGCCACAAGACCAGCAAAATCCAACTGGGAATCATGCGACGCGCCGCACGAGAGCGTGCATCCACCACATACCGGCAGCGTCAAGCCCGAGGCCGACAAGCAGGCACAGCCTGCCAATTGGGTCGGCGACGAAGAAGGTCACCGCTTCGGGATCCGCGGCTGCAGATATAGCCATAAACACCACTGGAAGAGCGGCCATCACAAGACCTGACGTACGAGCCTGCGACACGAGCGCCACGATTTCCGCCTGAAGGCTTGCTCGGTCTCGCAATGACTGCGCGACGCCGTAAAGAGCTTGCCCAGGCGCCGCACCAGAATCATGGGCCAGGGCCAACGCGGTCAGGGCAATGCGAATCGCAGGTTGCGGCTGATTCTTCGATGCCCGAACCAGCACATACCCCAACCCCGCACCTCGGCGGCTCTCTGCAACAACCGCAGCGAAAAGGTCGCCGCAGGGGCCGGGCGTCGCTGCGCACGCATCGCCGATCGACTGGTCGAGTGATCGACCGCTGCGCGATGCGCGACCCACCGCTTCTATGAAATCGGGTAAATCAGCAACGACTTGCCGACTCGTGCGACGCTTACGAGAACGCACCACAGCAAAACCCGTGAGCACCCCGGCCCCGACCACGCTGAGAATCAATGCCGGTGAACTGCTCAACGCTGCGACGGCTACGAGCGGGACGGCCACCACGCTGCTAGTTCGTGTGAACTGCTTCGCTGTAATCGTTGCAGCTACATCGCCAAACACGGCCTGAGCTTTGCCAGCGATTGATCCGCTCGCTGTAGACCCCGACGTCAAGACCCGGCGCGAGCTGGGCCGGTCATCAGCAACGGACACATCGTGTAAACGGAGCCCGCTACCCGAGCGAACGAGGTATCTCTCAACACGAGTTCTCTGCGTTGCGAACGCGGCGAGGTTTCTCGCAATGGCGACTACCACCAGCATTGTGGCAACAGCGTTGATCATGGGAGTACCTCGCCATCTGCGACGCGCAAGATTTCGACGACCTTGCGGGTTCCGTTTTCGCCGCGCTCGACGTGCACCACCAGATCCACCGCGGTTGACACCTGCTCACGTGCCGATGCCAGCGGCAACCCAACATTGCTCATCAACATGAGCGTTTCGAGCCGGCGGAGGGCCTGCCGCGCCGAGTTCGCATGAACAGTAGAAAGCGAACCGGCGTGGCCGGTGTTCATGGCTTGGATCATGTCCAGCGCCTCGGCGCCTCGCACTTCGCCGACGATCAGGCGATCGGGACGCATTCGAAGCGCGTTGCGGACAAGGGTGCGAACTGTCACCTCTCCGTGGCCTTCTGCGTTTGCCGGTCGTGCTTCCAAGCGAACCACGTGGTCTCCTGCCACCTGTAGCTCGGCTGCGTCTTCGATCGTCACGATCCGTTCGTTGCCAGCGTGTGCGCTCAACGCGTTGAGCAGCGTCGTTTTTCCAGACCCGGTGCCTCCGCTGATGATCATTGATTGACGTCTGTGCACACTGTCGGCGAGGACGTCAGCGACCGATGCCTCGCAGAAATCGTTCAACGCGAAATGTCGAGTACCAAACCGGCGAATCGTGAGATAGGGACCGTCGATTGCGAGCGGAGGCGCCGCGATATGCACACGGCTTCCGTCAGGTAGTCGGGCATCGACTAGCGGCGACGACCGATCGACGCGCAATCCGAGTGGCGCCACGATGCGTTCGACAATGAGCTGAAGCGCGACCTTGTCAATCGCCACCTCGGTGCGGGCGATCGAACCGTGTCGTTCAACCCAAACCGACCCCGGACCGTTGATCATGATCTCGGCGACCGCGCTATCTGCAAGGAACGGCTCGAGCACGCCAAGACCAAAGAGCCTCTCCGAAATCGCTCCGACCAGCGACTCGATCTCGTCGGCGGTGCACAGCGGCGCCTTCTGTTCCGCAATGGCTCTCAAGCGGTCGACTTCGCCCGGACCGACCGGTTCATCTTGTTCCAAGATGTCGTTCTGTATTCGCCGGGCGAGCGCCGCCAGAGGCTCAGCAGGTGTGTTCACAATGCACCGTCGGGGCTATGGGGAAGAACCCGACCAATCGATCGAAGCAGCGCACGAGGCAATCGGGTGGACGTGAGACCGGCATCGATCGACCTGGCGATCGCAGGATCAATCGCAACCTCGGCAACCACCGGTACTCCCACGACAGTTTCAACATCGCCTAGGCCGAGTGCTCGACCACGTTCTTTGACGAGCACCACGCCTGTGGGGTCAACGGCACTGCGCTCTGCAGACCGAAGCGTCAAGTAGCAGAGCCGCACAACCAGTAGTCGCTGGTCGGCCGATTCTGCGATCGCCCGGCAGACTGGGTTGCGAAGCTGTCCACAATCGACGATGACAGACCGTTCGGATCTCGACAGCGCATCGACCAACGGCTCGGCCTCGCGCCCAAGCGAGCCGGTACCACGAGGCAGCACCGACAGATCGGGAGCGGCATCGGTCTCTATCCGCGCCAGCGCATCGAGCGAACGACTCGGAGTGGCGAGCCAATCCGCAATCCCTGGTGTGTTGGGCTCGGGTACGCCGAGCAGGGCAGGCAAGTCGCCACAGAGGTCGACGAGCACGGTAGATCTAGCTTGTTCGCTCTGGCCGAGCGCCAACATTGCCGAGATGGCGGTGACACCAACGCCGCCCTTTGTTGACCACACCGCGGTCACCATTGTTCTTGCCCCAAGCACATCGTTGTGCCCTCCCCGCCCAGGCGCTAGTGCACCTGTGTCGCGTTGCGTCTGGGGAAGACCACTGAACTCGGCCAGCGCTGTGAGGGGAAGACAACTATGCGAGGCGAACATGACCGCAAGGTCGGCCCAACCAGCTGTGTTGTACTTGCTAGCCGCGAAACAACCGCAGCGCAAGAGGCTTTACCTGGCGGAGGTGGACGGGAATCGAACCCGCCGAACGGGGATCGCCCGTCCCAACCGCTTTGAAGGCGGCGGAGCCCACCAGGTACTCGTACACCTCCAAGTAGGTTCGTCAGATGGTAATGGTCCCAGCCTGATCGCGGGCGCCCATGGTGCCAAGGATCTCGCAGTCCAGTCAGCGATCGATCACGCCGTAGGCAAATTACCTGATCAGCTGCCGCACGACGGCAAGCCAGGATTTAGACGGCAAGTAGATCGCGGGCACCGGTGTCAGATGACGGGTGCCGCAGTTTGGACATTGCACGAGCTTCGATCTGACGGATGCGTTCGCGGGTGAGATTGAAGTGTTCGCCGACCTCTTCGAGGGTGCGGGGTTCTCCGCGGTCAAGACCAAATCGCAGTTTGAGGATCTCGCGCTCGCGCTCGTCGAGAGGTCCCAGCAATCGGTTTATCTCGTCGGGAAGCAACGCTGTCGCAGCAACTTCAAACGGCGATTCAGCCCCGCGATCTTCGACTACGTCGCCGAGTTCAGCGTCGCCATCTTCGCGTAGTGGCTCAGAAAGCGAGAGAGGCTCGGCAGCGAACCGAAGTGCTTCGGTGACCTTTTCTTCTGGCATCTCAACTTCGGCGGCGAGTTCAACCAACGTGGCCGGACGGCCGTACTTCAATTCAAGACGAGCACGCGCTTTTTGCAACCGCGCCAGAGTGTCGCCGGCGTGCACAGGAAGTCGAATCGTTCGGCCGGTATTGGCAATACCACGGGTGATCGCCTGACGAATCCACCACGTGGCGTAGGTCGAGAACTTGAACCCCTTGCGCCAGTCGAACTTCTCGACGGCGTGCATGAGACCGAGGTTTCCCTCTTGGATCAAGTCGAGAAGCGGTAGGCCTGAAGCTTGATACTTCTTCGCAATCGAGACGACGAGCCGCAGGTTCGACTGCACAAACGTGCGTTCGGCGTCGTCGCCGCCGCGTACGGCTCGACGGAGCTCGCGCTTGCGAGCGGCTGTGGGGGCTGTGTCGCCATCGAGCTCGGCGCGTGCTTCGGAACCCTTCTCAATGAGTTGGGCAAGTCGGACTTCATCGTCTTTGGTCAGCAATGGATACTGGCCGATGTCAGTCAAGTAGAGGCGAACTAGATCTTCTTCGTCGCGCTCTGCACGCTCTTTCGCCACAAGCACCTACCTGCGTTTCGATGGTCAACCCGGCGGCCCGAGCTTCTTGCTTCGTCACCTTACCGAGGCCACCGTGTTGCCCAACCTTCATCGAATCGCAACTCTGTAAAAGGGCCAAGTACCGACGCCGGCACGCTCGCCCGCGGCGGCGATGGAATTTTGAGAACTTTCGCAACTGTTTCGCGAGACTGCGGCTCGGGCACGACCTGCTTGTGGTGCACTGACACAGATGCGATTTGTCAATCCACAACACCATGGCTTCAGCCGTCGCGGCGTTGCAGTTTTCGTCGCTGCAATGCTCCTCATAGCCGGCTGTGGTTCTGCCGAACTTGAGCGAGCGGACACGGGCGACGCTGATGCGCCAGAAACGACCACCGACGAGACACCGGCGTCTGCGCAGGACTTGCCGGCGACTGACAAGCCCGACCGCCGACCGGCGAATGTCGACCCCGACTCGCTTCCCCGAGGCGAGCTAATCGACTTCGGCCCGGCTCCCGTGGCGCCTTCCGGTCCGCTCGATGACCAGACCCAAACAGCAGTCGAAGACTTGATGGGCGCCCTCTTACTACCGGTGTTGCAAGGCCAACTTGACGACCGCTCGAGCGAAGCAATTGAAGAGCTAGGCGCGTCGGGTGACCCACGAGTTGCATGGTGGTTGTCTGACCTGCTTCGCATTTCGCAAAGCGACGTTGTGCGCGCCCAACTCGTCGCAGCGGCACGTGAACTGCTCGACACCGACTTCGATCTGTTCAACCCGTGGGGAGAAGTGACCAATCGCCTGATGGCGTGGGATATTGCTGCTCCGCCTGACTACCTGATGTTCAAACGCAACGCATATCTCCTCGTCGAACCAAGGTGGGAGGACCTGTTTGCGGACGGCGCCGACATCGACTGGCGATTCGTCTCGTGGGGCGGCGTGCGTCTCGATGGTCGCGACTATGACCAGACTGACATTCGATGTAATTGCATTCCGGCCGCCGACAACCCAACGACGACCGACATAGCGACCGGAGATGGTTGGCTTGACGACGACACCATCGTGTTCGGGGTCTCGATCAACGGCGAGAGTCGCGCCTATCCCCGTTCGATCATGGAAGTACGCGAGATGGTCAACGACACCCTCGGCGATCGCGACTTTGCGATGCCGTATTGCACGTTGTGTGGATCGGCGCAGCTGTACTTCACCGACGAAGTTCCTGACGGCATCGAACGACCAGTCCTACGGACCTCGGGATTGCTGTCGCGCTCGAACAAAGTCATGTTCGACATCAACACCTATTCAATTTTTGACACCTTTCGAGGCCAAGCAGTGAGCGGCCCGCTGCTCGAAGCGGGTGTATCGCTGAACCAGCACAGCGTTGTCACCACAACCTGGGGCGCTTGGAAGCAGGATCACCCTGAAACGACCGTGTTGGCGATCGAGCTCGCCAACGGGCGGCCAGATTCGGACCTGCGCAATACCCGAGACGCCAATGGGCCGATCTTCCCGATTGGCGATGTCGATCCTCGATTACCGATCCAGGAAGACGTGCTTGGCGTATTCACGTCTGACGGCTCACCAGTCGCGTTTCATGTCTCAAGTGCTGTCGATGCGCTCGAACGGGGCGAGTACATAGTTGTCGATGGCATTGGTCTGGAACTCGACGGAGGTGGTCTTCGGGCCGTCGACGCCGAAACGAGACGAGATCTCGGCGGGCATCAGGCCTTTTGGTTCGCGTGGTCACAGTTCCATCCCGACACCGTGCTGTGGCCCAATGGCGTGCTGTGACCAAATAGCGGTCGTGGATCACGCTGACCACGGCTAGCTGGCCGTATCGCCGGGCGGCTAGTTTCGCTCCATGAGTCTTCCGGTCGCACCCTTTGGTCGCACAGGCCATGTCAGTAGTCGCATCATCTTCGGAGCTGCGGCCCTGGGCGCAATGAGCCAAGGCCGGGCCGACGCCACCTTGGACCAGGCGTTTGATGCCGGTATCAATCACATCGACACCGCCGCGAGCTACGGCGAATCCGAGCTCCGGCTTGCTCCATGGCTCAAGAGCCACCGCAAGCAAGTATTCCTCGCCAGCAAAACCGGCGAGCGCGACGGCCGCGCCGCTCGAATTGAGCTCGAACGATCGCTCGACCGTCTTGGAATCGACCAGCTCGATCTCATCCAACTGCACAATCTGGTGGAACCCGATCAATGGGAGCAAGCACATCGCCCCGACGGGGCGGTCGCAGCGCTGGCCCAGGCTCGCGATGAAGGGCTTGTTCGCCACATCGGCGTTACGGGTCACGGCGTACGCATCGCCGGTATGCATCTTCGTAGCCTTGACGAGTTTGAGTACGACTCTGTGCTGCTTCCTTGGAACTTCACCATGCTTACGAATCCGGCGTACCGCCATGATGCTGAAGCTCTCGTTGCTCGATGCGCCGAGCGCAACATCGCGGTGCAGACGATCAAGAGCATCGCCAGGGGGCGGTGGGCCCCCGACTACGGCGGCCCCCGATTTAGTTGGTACGAGCCACTCGAAGATCCATCGGCGATCGCGCGTGCTGTGCGGTGGGTTCTTGGTCATCCCCAGCTCTTTCTCAACACCTCGAGCGACGCTCGGAAGTTGGCGCAGGCAATCGCTGCTGCTCAACATAGGACCATTCCGACGGCCGAACAGATGCAAGCAGACGTCGATGCAATCGGAATCACCGCTCTGTTCGATGGTGACATTCTGGAACGAATCTGAGTAGTGCCGCACGCTGACGGCCGGCTCCTGCGATGATGGACCGCCCGCATTGGAACATACGCGCGGAAGGAGGGCAGAAACGTGAACATTGTCGACGCGATCAATGAGTGGATCGACGAACACATCGACAACTACACCGACGATGAACTCGAGAACATTCTCGAGGCTCTCGATGTTGTTGACGACTCCGCGCAGGCGGGCGTTGAACTCGACACGATTGACGACGTCACGCTCGACTCGTTTGCGCAACTGTTCGACGACGATGCGTCGAAGGACCGGGTTCGCCACATGGTCACCGATTCGGTGTTCTGGCACACCGGTTGCGCCATTCCCGAGGCGCCGAAGGCCAAACCAGACCCGCAAAACGCGACTATCGCCGCCGACGACAGCGTCGAAGCCGACGACACTGACGCCGAGATTTCTTCCGCCGTAAGCGCAACCAACGCATCTCCGTTTGGCGATCTTGTCGATGCAGTCGAGCCAGCAGACACCGATCAGGGCGACGACGAAGACACTGACGCTGAAACTACGACCGACGGTGATGGTGATGATGGCGACGCCGGCCATGACGAACACGCACTCGA